>UQWE01000096.1 GCA_900544655.1 uncultured Coriobacteriaceae bacterium | reverse complement strand
CTCCGTCATGAGGCCGCGGGCCGCGACGAGCCTGGCGGGCATGAAATCGCAGGCGTCACCCCAGTCGGCGAGCGCGGCGCTCTCGATGCGACGCATCCAGGCCGGCGTCAGCCCCTCGGAGACGGAATGCACGGGCAGCAGGCGCGCGAACGCAGACGGAGAGGCAGCCTCCCCCTCACGCGCCACGACCTCGTGGAACTGCGGCGTCATCTGCTTGAAGCCATACGCAAATGTGACCTTGCCGGAAACCGCGAGTGCGTCGCCATGATGGAGCTGGTCGGCGAGCCAAGGCTGCTTGAAGAAGGCGCACATGAGCACGCCCGTCTCGTCGATAAGAGCGACCTCGACGATCTGGAGGCGCGGGCGCGGGCGCTTGAGCGTCACCTTGTCGATGACACCCACACACGTGACCTCGGCGCCCACGTCCGCCTGGGCGACCTTCGTGATGCGCGTGAAGTCGAGGTAGCGATGCGGGATGTGGAGAAGCGCGTCTCGGACGCTCTCCACGCCAAGGCGTTCGAGGGCCTCAGCACGAGACCCTCGAGCAAAACGCAGGCGCGAGACATCGCCGTCCCACGCCCGCGTGCGCGCGAGACGCAGCGACGCCTCGCATATGTCTGGAATGGTCCCCACCGTACGGGCGAGGTCGCCGGAGGTGCCGGTCACACGAGCCTCGGAAGGCTACTCGATCGAGAAGATGACCGGGTAGAGCGGCTGGCCACCACGATGAGCGTCGATCTCGAGGTCAGACTGGGCCTCCTCGATGCGGCCGCACAGGGCGTCGAAGCGCTCCTCGTCCATGTCCTCGCCGGCGAGGATGGTGAGGGTATCGCCCTCCTCCTCGTCCTGCATCTTGGCGATGAGGTCGAGGGTGACCTGTTCGACGTCAGAGCCGACGATGGCGATGTCGCCGCCGGCGATGCCCATGATGTCGCCGTCATGGATCGGGGTGCCGTCAGCGGCCTGGGAATCACGAACGGCGTGGGTGACCTCGCCGTCGCGGACCTCGGCGATGGCCTCGACCATGGCCTCGGCGTTGTCCTCGGCGCTAGCCTCGACATCGACGGCGAACATGGCGGCGAACGCCTGCGGCACGGTCTTGGTGGGAACGACGATGATCTCGAAGTCCTCAGAGGCGCTCGCGGCGGCCTCCGCGGCCATGCGGATGTTGCCGTTGTTGGGAAGGACGATGACGTGCTCCGCGTTGGCGGAGGCGGCGGCATCGAGGATGTCGGCCGTGGAGGGGTTCATCGTCTGGCCGCCAGAGACCACGACGTCGACGCCGAGGGACTGGAGGATGTCAGCCCCACCGTCCCCGGCGGCGACGGCAACGAAGCCGAGGGGCTTCTTGGGTTCGGCGGGAGCGGCGGCAGCCTGGTCGGCGGCGATGCTGGCCGTGCGATCGTGGGCCTCCATCACCATGTTGTGGATGAAGACCTCGTAGACCTGACCGTACTTGAGCATGTACTCGAGCACGCGGTTGGGCTCGTTGGAGTGGACGTGGACCTTGAAGTCAGGGAAGGAACCGACGACAAGCTCACAGTCACCGAGCGTGGCGAGATACGAGAGGGCAGCGTCGGGATCGAAGCCCTCCTCGGCCTTGAAGAGGAACTCGTTGCAGTAGGTGTACTCCGAGCCCTCCCAGTCATCGTTGAGCTCGATGGCGACGCGGGCGTCAGCGGCACCGTGCGCGGAGGAGGCGGAGGCGACGGAGGTCTCGAAGTCGATCTTGCCGGACTTGCCGAGGGCGGCGTTGACGAAGGCCTCGACGAAGGTGGCGAAGCCGTAGGCGCCGGAGTCGACGACGCCGTTCTCCTTGAGGACGGGCAGGAGGTCAGGCGTGCGGGCGACGGACTCGTATGCCTCGACGACGAGGGCCTCGAGCATCTCGGGGACCGGCATCTTCTCCTTCTCGCAGCGGTCGGCGCGAGTCGACATGTCGCGGATGACGGTGAGGATCGTGCCCTCGACCGGCTTGCGGACGGCCTTGAAGGCGACCTTCACGCTGTTGCGGAAGGCGGCAGCGATGTCGGCGGCGGTAACGGGCTCATGGGAAGCGACGAGTCCCTCCGCCATGCCACGAAGGATCTGGCTCGTGATGACGCCGGAGTTGCCACGAGCACCCATGAGGGAGCCGTGCGTGATCGCCTTGGCAACGGCCTCCATGTCCGCGTCTGCGGGAAGCGCCTCGACCTCGCGGACGACGGTGCCAAGCGTGAGCGACATGTTGGTGCCGGTGTCGCCATCGGGCACGGGGAAGACATTGAGCTTGTTGATGTCTTCCGACTTGTCAGCCACGGCCTTGGCGGCGACGGGGAAGCACGAGCGAATCACGTTGGAAATCATGTTTGGGACTCTCTCCATATCGATTGCCTTAGCGGCGTTGGTGCCCGCTTGCGGGCGTTGTGCGGCGACCCGAGATGACCCGGGCCAAGGGTCCGGCCCGAGATAGCCCCGGACCGAGTGGGCGCTACCTGTTGGCGCGAAGGTCCTCGACGTGGACCGTGACGTCTGCGTTGTCGATTTCCGCGACCTCCTTGAGCGTGAAGCGAACGGCGCTCTCGAGGTTGCGGGAGACGCTCGCCATGTTGACGCCCTGTTCGAGGACGGTGTGGAGGTCGACCTTGACGCGACCATCCACCACGGTGACGTCGATGCCCTTGCGGAGACTACCGAGCGACAGCAGACGAACGATGTTGTCCTGGGCATCCGTGTAGGCCATGCCCACGACGCCGTAGCACTCGAACGCGGCGTAACCGGCGAGGTCAGCGATGACGTCGTTAGAGACCCGGAGGGTGCCGGGAATGGGATCGGCCATGCGTCTCTCCTCTCGTTTGGCCGGCTGCACCGGCCACCAAGCCACCGGGAAGCCGGCGGCCCATGAGATTTCATAGGTAGAAGGAAGTATAGCGCGAATCCAGGCGACGACGGGCGGCAGCCGTGCGAGACCCGCGTATCGCTACGTCCGCACCCGAGCGGTGCCCGGCTCCGCCCAAAAGAACCGTTCCGGGGAAGAGCCGGCACGTTCGCCGCGTTTTTTCATGTTCACTCTTTACAGACTCCTTACATATGTGAACACTGTTCGTGAACAAAGGCTCGCACTCGCACGGGGCGGGCCGCATGAGGCAGCAGTCGCCCGGCACCCGCCATCGCACGAGCGCCGGATGGACGCCGTACGCCGCTCGCGACACCCCGCGCCCGCAACCCGCCCGGCACCCCGTGCCCCACACGTAAGGACACACGTATGAAGGTCTACGAAGGCACCATCCTCACGGTCAACGCCACGGACGACGTGGCGCGTTACCTCGTCGAAGACGGCGGCCGCATCGTCTACGTAGGCAATGACCTGCCCGAACGCTACGCCACCGGCGAGCGCGTCGACCTTGCCGGCCGCGCCCTCTGCCCGAGCTTCGTCGACACGCACGAGCACCTCGCTAGCTTCGCCACGTTCAATGCCGGCCTCAACGTCATGAACGCCCGCACGAACACCCAGATCTGCGAGATGGTGAGCGAGTTCGCCGCCAGGTCGACCGCCAAGACCCTCATCGCCTTCGGCGCCTCGCCCTACTCCGTCAAGGAGGGCCACCTCGTCACGCGCGAGGAACTCGACGCCGTCTGCCCGGACCGTCCGCTCATGATCGTGAAGTACGACGGCCACGCCTGCGTCGTCAACACTCCCCTGCTCAGGAAGGTCGAGGATAAGGTCTCCGCCCTCCGCGGCTACCACCCGGACACGGGAGAGATGAACCAGGAGGCCTTCTTCGCGGTCTCGAACTTCATCACCGATTCGCTCTCCATCCCCGAGCTCGTCAAGAACATCCAACACGCGATGGACTACCTCGCAAGCAGGGGCATCGGCATGGTCCACGACGTCTCGGGCGTCGGGTTCACCGGCGACCTCGACATATCGCTCGAGCAGTGGCTCGCCAAGAGCGCCCAGAGCGGCATCCAGGTTCGCGTATTCCCGCAGTCGCTCGACCCGAAGGTCGCCACCAAGCGCCACCTGCCGCGCATCGGCGGCTGCTTCGCCTGCGCGCTCGACGGCTGCTTTGGCTCGAAGGACGCCGCGATGCACGAGCCCTACGAGGGCACCGACGACAAGGGCGTCCTCTACTACACTGACGAGCAGGTCCTCGAGTTCTGCCGTGCCGCGAACCGTGCCGGCCTCCAGATCGAGGTCCACGCCATCGGTGACGCCGCGTTCGACCAGGCGGCACGCTGCCTGGCTCGCGCACTCGATGAGTACCCGCGCGAGGACGCCCGTCACGGCATCATCCACGATGACCTGCCCACGCCCGAGGGCATCGCCCTCTGCGCGAGCCACGGCATCCACTTCCCGATGCAGTCCTCCTTCATCGACTGGCCGCAGGAGCCCGAGTCCTACCTCGTCGAGCTCCTCGGCGAGGAGCGTGCCGGTCGTTTGAACCCATTGCGCGACATCGCGGACGCCGGCGTCGTGATCTCCCTCGGATCGGACGCGCCCTGCACGGATCCGGACCCGATCCTTTGGCTGCACCGCGCCTGCAACAACAGCACGCCTGGCCAGTCGCTCACCATCCGCGAGGCGCTCAGGGCCGCGACCTACAACGGCGCCTGGGTCACCTTCGACGAGCGTGACCGCGGTTCTCTCGAGGCCGGCAAGCTCGCCGACATGGTGATCCTCTCCGAGAACCCCTACGAGGTCCCCGCGGCCGAGCTCGAGCGCATCAAGGTCGAGGAGCTTCTCCTCCAGGGACGCGCCTATCGCCCGCAGCGCCAGGGCGTCGCCACCGCGATCGCGCGCGGCATGCTCGGCCACGGAGCCTGCTAGCCCGCCGCTCCGCACCCCGCCATCACGCCCAAAAAGTTGACAAAGGGACTGTCCCTTTGTCAACTTTTCCAACAAACGAAGGACCGTCAATGATTTCGCACA
>UQWE01000095.1 GCA_900544655.1 uncultured Coriobacteriaceae bacterium | reverse complement strand
ACGAGACATGTCCATGCTCATGGTTCTCCTTTGTATCTATGAGCGTTGCGGCTTGGCCTCTGGGCACCGAGTCTTGTGGCCCGTGGAGGCGTTTCCGCTTTCCAAGACGAGACTCTACGGGCCGGCCCGTGCGCAATCGGTGAAATCCGCCAGGCCTTACGAACGGGTGACGCGCCCTTACGTACGGATGACCCGCGCTTACGTTGCGCTTACAAACGCACGGCCAAGACGCGACTCATCGCGCGCGGCCGGCTCAGCGCGCGCGGCTGACCTAAGCGCGTGGCCGGCCTAAGCGCGCTGAAACTTGGCACGCAAAGTGCATGTAAAATAATTAGGTTCCGAATCATTAGGTACCTTGACTATTTCTCAACAGACTCCTAGACTTCTCGAGTCGCATTCGAAGAACCGTTGAAAGGAGGCCCATGGAGCAGCAAGAAGCGGGGGGCTTCACCCCATGCGGAAGAGTCGAATCCAGACCCCTCCCCACCACGGATGACCCGTTCCGCCCACGTTGGATGGATATCGCAGACCCCTGCGAGCGCCAGTGCGCGCACATCGTGGACATGCTTGGTTTCTGCGGCCACTACATCCACATTCACGGTGGTGGCCGCTCGGGCCGCGCACCCATCATCTGCGCCCTGCTCAAGCACGGCGACGCCATGCCCCAACGCGAGCTCATGAACATGTTCGACCTCAAGGCCGGCTCGCTTTCGGAGGTCCTCGCAAAGATCGAGCGCGATGGCCTCATCGAGCGCACGCGCGACCCACAGGACCGCCGTCAGCTCATCGTGCGTCTCACCGAGGAGGGCCACGCCCAGGCCGCGCTCGAGCAGCAGGCTCGCGAGGAGTTCCGCGCCCAGGCGCTCACCTGCTTTAGCGTTGACGAACGAACCCAGTTTGAGGACATGCTCGCGAGGGTTGTGGCCCATTGGAAGGAAATCGAGCCAGACATGAAGGGAGACTGTGCATGCAGCAAGAACTAGACGCGGCCGCGGGCGTCGAGGCTGACGAGAAGGTCAGCTACGGCAAAATCGTGAAACGACTCATGGGAAGCATCCGCGAATACAGGGGCATGACCATCGCCACGCCGCTGCTCGTCCTGGGCGAGGTCATCTGCGAGATGGCCATCCCGTTCCTCACGGCCCAGCTCATCGACCAAATCAAGGTGAACGCAACGGTCGAGGAGCTGCTGCAGCCCGCGAGCATCCTCGTGCTGCTCGCCCTGTGCTCGCTAGCGTTCGGCACGGGCGCCGGCATCACCTGCAGCCACGCAAGCTGCGGCTTTGCCAAGAACCTGCGCCGCGACATGTTCTACAACATCCAGCGCTTCAGCTTCGCCAACATCGACGAGTTCTCATCGAGCTCGCTCGTGACGCGCCTCACCACCGACATCAACAACGTTCAGCAGGCGTTCATGATGATCATCCGCATCGCCGTGCGCACGCCGCTGTGCCTCGTGTTCGCCTTCACCATGGCGGCCGTCATGGGAGGCACGCTCGCGCTGGTCTACGCGGTCATCATCCCAGTGCTGGGCTTCGTGCTCTTCTACATCATCCACCTCGTGAGGCCCATCTTCGCGCGTGTCTTCCACAAGTACGACGCACTCAACGAGTCCATCGAGGAGAACGTCACGGGCATGCGCGTCGTCAAGAGCTACGTGCGTCAGGACTACGAGAAGGCAAAGTTCGCCCGCGCCGCGCAGGACATCTGCGTTGACTTCACCCACGCCGAGAAGCTGCTGGCCTTCAACAACCCGGCCATGATGCTCGCCGTAGACCTCACCTGGGTCGTCATCATCTACTTTGGCTCGCAGACCATCATCACGAGCCATGCCACACTGTTCGACGTGGGCCAGCTGTCGGCCATCTTCACGTACGGCTTCCAGATTCTCATGAGCCTCATGCAGCTCTCCATGATCTTCGTCATGGTCACGATGGCCGACGAGAGCGCCCGTCGTATCAACGAGGTCCTCGAGGCCGAACCCACGATTGCCGCACCCGAGAAGGCCGTGACCGAGGTCGCGGACGGCTCGATCGACTTCGACCACGTGAGCTTCAAGTACTCCGCGCACGCCGAGCACCAGGCACTCGCCGACGTCGACCTGCACATCAAGAGCGGAGAGACGATCGGCATCCTCGGAGGCACCGGCTCCTCCAAGTCCACGCTCGTAAACCTCATCGCGCGCCTCTACGACGCGACGGAGGGCACCGTGCGCGTGGGCGGCGTCGACGTGCGCGACTACGACTTGAAGACCCTGCGCACCAACGTCGCCATGGTCCTGCAGAAGAACATCCTGTTCAGCGGCACCATCGCCGAGAACCTGCGCTGGGGCAACGAAAACGCCACCGACGATGAGGTCCGCGTGGCCGCGCACCTCGCCTGCGCCGATGAGTTCGTCGACAACTTCCCCAAGCGCTACGACACTTACATCGAGCAGGGCGGCTCCAATGTCTCCGGTGGTCAGAAGCAGCGTCTCTGCATCGCCCGCGCCCTGCTGCGCCACCCCAAGGTCCTCATCCTCGACGACTCCACGAGCGCCGTCGACACGAAGACCGACGCCAAGATCCGCGAGGGCCTGGCGACCTACCTGCCCCAGACCACCAAGATCATCATCGCCCAGCGCATCTCCTCGGTGCAGGAGGCTGACCGCATCGTCGTGATGGATGGCGGCCGCATCTCCGACGTGGGCACCCATGACGAGCTCATACGCCGCAGCCCGATCTACCGCGAGACCTACACCTCGCAGAATCGCATAGGCACCGACGAGTCCGACGTTGAGGCAGCCGAGGCGCAGCAAGACACCGCAAATGCCTCGACCGAGAAGGGAGGCGAGGCCGATGAGTAAGCCCACGAGCAAGCAGACCAGGCCCCAAGCGAAGGCCGGCACCGCCATCCGCCTCATCAAGACGCTGTTCTCGTTCTATCCCCGCTTGCTGCCGGCCGTCGTCGCGTGTCTGCTGATCGCGGCCGTCTCCAGCTCGTTCGGCGCGGTGTTCCTGCAGGGGGCATTGCAGATCGTGACCGAGTTTGGCGAGTCAGGCGACTGGTCCGTCGCCGGCCCGCAGGTGTTCGCGCTCGTGGCCGAGCTCGCAGCCGTCTACCTCGTGGGCGTGGCCGCCTCGGCGTTCTGGAACCGCTCAATGGCCACGATCACGCAGGGCACGCTCAAGAAGCTGCGCGAGAAGACGTTCAACCGCATGCAGGACCTGCCCATCAGCTACTTCGACACGCACCAGCGCGGCGACGTCATGAGCCACTACACCAACGACATCGACGCCATCCGCCAGATGATCTCCCAGTCGCTGCCCAACCTCTTCCAGACGAGCGTCGTGCTCATCACGGTCTTCATCATCATGCTGTACTACTCCGTGTGGATGTGCATGGTCATCGTGGCCGGCGTGGCGTTCATGGTCTTCATGACCAAGGTGCTCGGCGGCAACTCCGCGCGTTACTTCGTGGCCCAGCAGAAGGAGCTCGGCGTGGTCGAGGGCCAGGTCGAGGAGATTATGAACGGCCAGAAGGTCGTCAAGGCCTTCTGCCACGAGCAGGCCGCCGAGCGCGACTTCGATGCCTTCAACGAGCGCCTGTTCGAGGTCTCCCAGAAGGCCAACATGTACGGCAACATCCTCATGCCCGTGCTCATGAACATCGGCAACCTGCTCTACGTCATCGTGGCGCTCGCCGGTGGCCTTCTGCTCGCGCTCGACGTGCCCAACGTATCGCTGTCGGGCATGGCGCTTTCCATTGCCGTGGTGGTGCCGTTCCTCAACATGACCAAGCAGTTCTGCGGTCAGATCGGCCAGATCTCCATGCAGATCAACTTCGTGGTCATGGGCCTCGCCGGCGCCGAGCGAATCTTCGACCTCATCGACGAGCAGCCGGAGGCCGACGAGGGCTACGTCACGCTCGTGAACCTGGGCGTTGAGGGCAACGAGCTCGTGGAGAGCGAGAAACGCACGGGCCTGTGGGGCTGGAAGCACCCGCACCACGACGGCACCACCACCTACACCCCGCTTCGCGGCGACGTTCGCATGGAGCACGTCGACTTTGGTTACATGCCTGACCACCAGGTGCTCTATGACGTGAGCGTCTACGCCAAGCCCGGCCAGAAGGTCGCCTTCGTGGGTGCAACGGGCGCTGGCAAGACCACGATTACCAACCTCATCAACCGCTTCTACGACATCGCCGACGGCAAGATCCGCTACGACGGCATCAACGTCAACAAGATCTGCAAGTCCGACCTTCGCCGCAGCCTCGGCGTGGTGCTGCAGGACGTGAACCTGTTCACCGGCACCGTGATGGACAACATCCGCTACGGCAAGCTCGATGCGACCGATGCCGAGTGCGTCGCCGCCGCCAAGCTCGCCGGCGCCGATGACTTCATCACCCGCCTGCCCGAGGGCTACAATACGATGCTCACCGGCAACGGCAGCCAGCTCTCGCAGGGCCAGCGCCAGCTCATCTCCATCGCCCGCGCCGCCGTGGCGGACCCGCCCGCGATGATTCTGGACGAGGCCACGAGCTCGATCGACACGCGCACCGAGGCCATCGTGCAGAAGGGCATGGACGCGCTCATGCAGGGCCGCACCACCTTCGTCATCGCGCATCGCCTCTCCACCGTGCGCAACTCCGACGTAATCATCTGCCTCGACCACGGCCACGTGATCGAACGTGGCAACCACGACGAGCTCATCGCCAAGAAGGGCTACTACTACCAGCTCTACACCGGCGCCTTCGAGCTGGAGTAGCCGGAAGGGGGCTCCTTCTCGGCACTTTGGCCAGAGACTCCCTAGGACAAAGATCGCCCTGCGGTGCCATTGAAGCGTCGCGGGGCGATTTGTTTGGAGGAGCTGCGGCAGCCGGGGATTCGCCAACAAAAACGGATGGCATGTCCACACGGGCGCTCGCCCCCAAGTCCGAGCT
>UQWE01000094.1 GCA_900544655.1 uncultured Coriobacteriaceae bacterium | reverse complement strand
GCAACGAGCGATGCGACGAAGCCGAGTGGTAGGCGCTCGATGTTCGCACCCAGGAGGGACTTGTAGTCTGGAATCACAAGGGCGCCATCGCGGAGGACAACGTCGTCAATCCTCTCGAGGTAGCATGCGCGCGGGGGTAGCTCCGCGAGGCGCGCGGTGAGGCGGCTACCAAGCTCGCCGTCGCCGGCTGTGGCAAATCCGTCGAGGTGCCAGGGGATGTCGGTGCCGGTGGGGGAGAGAACGGCGTAGAGCTCTTCATCCATCGGGGTGGCAAGACCGGTGTCAAAGGCGGCGAGCGTGCCATCCGGCGAAGTCACGACGCCGCCGTTCGTGCGAAGGCGCGCGAGCGTCGAGGCAAGATAATCGCGCAGGATGCCGTAACGGCTCTCCTTGCCGACGCCCTCGCCAGGGTAGTTCCAGCGTTCGGGCGCGGCTGCGCGGGCAAGGGTGCCCAGCATCGTGTCCCAGGAACCAATCTCCATGAACTGGGCGAGGTCACGCGCGGGGTCTGCTTTGGGGGCGACCGTTGAGGAGGTGGGAGCGAGCTGAGCCCAGCATCCGCCTTCGGCCTGGGGCAGGCCTTCGATGCCAACGGCCATGTGGACGTTGCCGGACCCGTCGTCTCCGTCGACGAGCGTGAGGTGCCAGCGGCGTGCATCACCCGGCCGCGAGGTGCGGCGAATGGTGACGGTTACGGGAGCGGTGCCGTCTTCCTGCAGGTACCTGAGGGGGAAAGTCACGAGGTTCCGAGAGCCCGTCGCCGTGCCGGTCGCACGGGCGATACGCCAGTCCTCATCGAGGACGCACATGAGGTCTTCGTCGATGGGGAGCATGCGCGTGAGCATGCCCACGAAAGACGGCTTGATGGAGACTTCCTCAGAGAAGGTGTGGGGCAGGCCATCGGGGATGTGGGGTGCAGTGGGTGCTGCGGGGGCTGCGGGCGCGGACGTGGGGACTACGGGTGCTACGGGAGCTGCGGGCGCGGCCGTGGGCGTGGGAGCTGCGGGCACCGCGGGTGTGGGTGCAGCTTCATCCGCGTGAGTCGTTCTGAGTGCTGCGTTGGCGACGACGGTTTCCTCCTGAGAGGACTCGAACTCGGCCGCCTGTGCCGCAATCTGCTCAAGGATGGAGGGAATGGCTAGTGCGTTGGACGCGATGGCATCTGCCTGCGGGCTATTTGCTTCCGCGACGTCGGGGGATGCGGTGGCGTCTACCGGTGCTATCTCGACGGTCTCTTGTAGCACTTCGGCTACGGTAGCCTTCGGGGCGGCGGGGTCATTTTTCTCGACGGGCACCGCGTTCTGCGTCTGCTCGCCTGCGACGTGCGCGACGGCCTCCTCTACTTCCTCTGTCGGAAGCGTCTCGATGGGCTCTTCCGTATTTTTGAGCTCGAGCATCTTGGGACGCACGGGCTTGAGCGCGCCCTTCTTGCGCTTCCACGGCTTGCCCTTGCCTGTGCTCTTTTTGGACTCGTCGCCCGCGACGAGCGCGGCGTCGAACGTCTCGTTGCGCGTTACGGTTACGTAGAACCGTCCGCCCTTGAACACGGTGAGCTCGCAGACCCCGTCGAGTGCGGCGAAGAGGTCTTGCGCGGTGGCGTGACCGAGGCCCTCAGGCGTGATGCCCTCCGCCTCGAGCGCCTCGACGGCACGGGGGAGGAAGGCCTGGCGACCAATTCCTAGAGCGTTACTCAGAAGACGATAAAGATAGAGCTTGTTTGCGTCCGTGAGCTGCACGGGCAGGTCGACGATTTGCTTTTTTGCCATGAGATGCCCCTTGTCTTCGCGACCGGCATGATTGTCGCCGCGTAATGTCTCGACCTACTAGGCTATCACGGCTGGTGCCTGCCGAGTCTCTGTTGCTTGCGTCATGTAACCCTGTTCCGGGACTCGGACCGCTCCTTCGCGCGCGGTGTCATTAATTGCTCTTCAAACATGGCGTTTAATCGTCGATTCGCGCCTGGCTGCCTTCGAATTTGCACGACGAGATTAAAAAGTTGCTAAGTAGGGGGCTAATTCGGTTTTGCTTGAGTAGTCCCTAAAAACGCAACCTCGCTACCTGCGGTTTTGCTACGCCGGCAGAGCGGTCTACTCAGTCGGTTGCGGATTAGCCCCCTACTTAGCGTTGTTTTGTGCGGCACCCTGCTAGCGAAGAAATTGCCCTGGTATTCAACTCACTCGAGAAGTATGGACATGAATCGAATCGCCTCGAGTAGTCTCCTAATAAGTGGTAAATTTACCTGCATGTTTTGTGGCTAAACAATTACCTCTACTCCGACGAACGTGATTCATGTCCATACTTCTCGAACGAGTGGGCATTTGACGGTTTCGGGGTGCCTAACCACGTGCGAAATGGGCGGGGCCGCGGCGTTGCGGCCCCGCTCGTCACCATGACAAACCCCTTTCGATACGTACGTCACCTGGGGAGTAAACTCATTACGGACATTCATTCATCCCGTCCAGCGCGGGATTTCCCTGAGGAGGGCCCATGGATAGTTACACGCCGAAGCCAAGCGATGTCCTTGAACGATTCATGCGTTACGCGCAGATTGACTCGCAGTCTGATCCGCATAACGAGGATGAGACCCCGTCGACCGCCTGTCAGCGCGACATGGCGCGTCTGCTCGCGTCCGAGCTCACCGAGCTGGGCTGCGTCGGGGTCGAGGCCACGAGCAACGCCTACGTGACGGCGACGCTCTCTGCCTCGGCCGGGGCGGAGGATCTACCGGCCCTCGGCCTCATTGCCCACATCGATACCGCACCCGACGCGCCTGCCGCCGGTGTCAAGCCGCGTGTCGTCCGTTACGAGGGAGGAGCGCTCGTCGCCGGCGAACGTGACGGCCACGTGATCGAGACCGTGCCCGAGCAACTTCCCGCGCTCGAGCGATTCGTCGGCCAGGACATCGTCGTCACGGACGGCAACACGCTTCTTGGCGCGGACGACAAGGCGGGCGTTGCGGAGATCGTCGCCCTCGTTGCGCGTCTCGCCGCTCATCCCGAGCTACCGCACCCCACGCTCAAGATTGCCTTCGTGCCGGACGAGGAGATCGGCCATGGCGCGTCCCTGCTCGACCTCGAGAAGTTCGGCGCGACCTGGGCCTACACCGTCGATGGCGAGGAGCTCGGCGACTTCAACTGGGAGTGCTTCTCCGCGAGCCAGGCCAAGGTCACGGCCCATGGCGTCGAGGTGCACCCGGGTAGCGCCAAGAACGTCATGGTCAACGCCATCACCGTGCTCGGCGAGTTCGACGCCTTGCTCCCCGCAGCGGAGCGTCCGGAGCACACGGAGGGTTACGAGGGTTTCTTCCACCCGATCGAGGTTTCGGGCTCTTCGGGCGAGGCGAGCCTGACCTACATCGTTCGCGACTTTGATGCGGACCACTTTGCCGCTCGTGAGCAGCAGCTTCGTGATGCCGCGGAGTTCCTCAACAGGCGCTATGGCACAGGCACGGTCGCGGTCGAGATTCGCGAGCAGTATCGCAACATGGCCGAGCACCTGCGTGGCATGGACTTCCTGCGCGACAACGCCTTCGCCGCGATGGCGGCGTGTGGCATGGAACCACGCGTCGTGCCCGTCCGCGGCGGCACCGACGGCGCCCAGCTGACCTTCCGCGGCCTGCCGTGTCCCAATTTGCCCACTGGCGGCTACAACTTCCATGGCGTTCGCGAGTTCATCCCCGTGCGCAGCATGGAGCTCATGGTCGACGCGCTCGAGCAGCTCGTGGCCCGCTTCGCGGTTTCGCAGGAGTAATCGTGCGCGGCGAAGGGCGTCGGCGATTCGTCGCGCCCCTCGCCGTTTAGCCCGGGCACTCGCCGCCTTGCGCTAGCGGGCGTCCAGACCAAGAGGCTTGCGGCCGCGACAACCAGCCACATCGCCACAACCCAGAGAACGGAGACATCGTGATTAAGCTCATCGCATCGGATATGGACGGCACACTGCTCGACGAGCACTCCGGGGTGCCGGCGGAGACCTTCGGCCTCATTCGAGAGCTTCGGGAGGTGGGCATTCACTTCGCGGCAAGCTCCGGCCGCAGGCTCGACACGCTTCATGAGTTCTTCGCCCCCGTCGTGGACCAGATGGACTTCGTGGCATCGAACGGTGCCCAGGTCGTGGTGTCCGGCGAACTCATCGATCGCGAGGTCTTCTCGCACATCGGGCTCAGGCGCCTGAAGGAGACGGTCGACAACTTCGATTGCCTCCACATCGCCCTTTTCGACCGCACCCAGAGCTTCCTGCTCGATGACGAGGACCGCTTCGAGCGCGAGATCGACAAGGATCTGCTCGCCGCTGTCCGCGTTTATGACGTGCCCGCGCCCGAGGTGAACATCCTCAAGACCTCGGTCTTCTGCGACACGCCCGAATACACGATGGACATGGCCTACGTCCTCCAGCGCGAGCTGGGCGATCGCTTCGTCTTCGCACCCTCGGGCTCGAAGTGGATCGATGTCATGCAGGTGGGCGTTTCGAAGGCCACGGGCATTCGCCAGATCATGGAGCACCTGGGCGTCGGGGCGGACGAGGTCATGGCCTTCGGCGATGCCATGAACGACTACGAGATCCTGCGTTTGGTGGGTCATCCCGTGGCGATGGGCAATGGCCGCTACGCCGTCAAGCAGATTGCCGAGCGCGTGATTGGGAAGAATACCGAGCAGGCCGTTCAGGCCGAGATGCGTCGCATCCTCGAGGAGGCGCGCGCTCGGGCGTAATCGATACGAGGGGTTTGAGGTACGCAATGTCAGCAACGATGATGGGCATGGCGACGTCGGTGCGCGGAGAGGCGGAGCCCGAGGCTGAGCCCACGGGTCCGGATATCCGGCAGTATGTCGTGGTCGATCGCTCTCTGGGCATGAGCGCGGGCAAGGTCGCCGCGCAGGTGGCGCATGCGAGCGTGGCGGCGCTGCTCGCTGGCACCCAGCGCTACGTCGAAGGCGACCCTACGTGCGGGCCCATCGGGCTCGAGTGGGGCGGTAGCCTTGCGCGCACATCCGTTGACGCGGGCGTGCTGGCGGAG
>UQWE01000093.1 GCA_900544655.1 uncultured Coriobacteriaceae bacterium | reverse complement strand
GGGGCGGTAAAGGCCGGGGAGCATCTTCATGGGCCTCCCGCCCGCCACGCCAACGAGCAGGCGACCGCCCTTCGCAAGGGTCTCGTCTCCGCCGGCTATGAGCTCTATGGCAACTCCACCAGCAACCAGGTCTTCGTGACGGCCACGCCCGAGCAGACCGAGGCTCTCGAGGCCGCCGTGGGTTGCGAGACCTTCTACGTCCTGGAGGACGGCCGCCGCGTCATCCGCTTCGTCTGCTCCTGGGCGACGGAGACCGCAGACGTGGCCGAGGTCCTCGAGCTCGCAGGCAAGCTGAGCGCCTAAGGGGCATCGGATCGACCTTCGCGAGCCAGTTTCCGCACGTCAAAAGAAGCGCCGCAGCCCAATTGGGACTGCGGCGCTTTTCGCTTTGTGTCACGGCAACGCGCACTGGCTCTCCCAAGCTACCTCCGGCTCGGCCAGCGCTCGATGAGACGCTCACCCACCTCGGAGAAGACGATGCCCGCGAAGATGAGCACGAAGCCCACCAGGAGCTTGGGCGTCAGGCTCTCATAACCAAACGCGACGGAGAACGCCACGCCACTCGGGCTCTCGAGCGACGAGAGGAGCGAGCCGCTCGCCGGGTCAACCTTCGTGAGGGCATAGTTGAGAAGCGCGAGCGTCCCGAACGAGCACACGACGGCAAGGAAGACCAGGGAAGCGACGTTGCCGAACGTGTAGAGCGCAGGAGCAGGCGCCTCTTCGACGAGGAGGAACCCCGCGGCCACGATCAGCGTGATGGTGACGAACTGCCAGAAGGTGAGCGCCCAGACATCCTTGCCTCGGCCCTCAGACGAGACGACCACCATCTCAAGCGCGTAGAACACTGAGCCCACGAGGGTCAGGGCATCGCCCACGTTGAGTGGCAGGCCGTTGTCGAGCACGACGAAGCCAGCGCCCACGAGGCTCACGAATGCGGCGATCAGGCTCACGCGGCGCGGACGCCCGTGCCCCAACGCCCAGGCGCAGAACGGCACGAGCACACAATACACGCCGGTCAGGAAGGCGTTCTTACCGGGCGTGGTAAAGACGATGCCATAGGTCTGGAAGATATAGCCGGCACCATAGAGCACGCCGAGCAGCACACCAGTCTTTACCACGGAGAGGTTGAGATTCGCGAAGATCGCCTTGCGGAAAACGACGGCCATGATCGCACTCGAGATGCCAAAACGAACGAGAAGAAGCCAGAACACCGGGAAGAGCTCCGTGACGTCCTTCATCACGAAGAACGAGAAGCCCCAGGCGAGCGCACAAGCAACGATGAGGGCCTTGTTGAAGGCGGAGGACTCGAGCAGACCCCGCTGCGTCGAGACGGAGGACTCGAACAGGCGCCGCTGCGTCAAGGCGGAAGCCTCGGCAACAGGGGCGTCGAGGCCCTCCGTCTCGGATGCAGTTGGGTTTGCCGCGGGCGTCTCGCCCACCGAGGACCCGTTCGCGTCCATTTCTGCCGAGGCCACCTCGGCCACGGCCATATCGACCGTGGTCTCTTCGTCCACACTCATCCTATCCTCAACCCTTCCGTTCGCGTCATCGCAGCGTTAGGACTATGCCAGGTCGAAGTCAGCGTAGCTGGCGAGTACCTCGGCGGCGGCGCTCACGTCTTGCACGACGCTCGAACCCGTATAGCCAAGCACGTAGGCGCCAGAGGCCACGCCCGCGGCGACGCCCGTCGGGGAGTCCTCGACGACCACGGCATGCTCGGGCGTGGTGCCAAGGATTTCCATGGCGGTGAGGTAGGGCTCGGGGTTGGGCTTCCTGTTCTGCACCATGTCACCCGCAATGATGACGTCGAAGAGCGACACGAGGTCGAACCTGTTGAGCAGCGCGAGGACATGAGCGGCGACGGTGGTGGAAACGAGGCCGCACTTGACGCCCTTCTCGCGCAGGCTGACGAGAAGATCGCGGACGCCCTCGTTGAGCTCGAGCGTGGGATCGATATAGATGGTGCGCGGGAGAATGCCGTTATCGCGTGCCTCGGTGGTCTTGGCCTCGAAACGCTCCTTGTCCATCTCCTTGCCATACTTGGCGGCAATGGCGGGAATGCCAGCGACGCCGTCACAGCCACAGAGCGTCAGCGCGTCCTCATACGTCGCTGGAATGTCGAGCATGTGAAAAACCTTGACGTTACGGCGAGCCGCGACGGGCTCGGAGTCCACCAGGACGCCGTCGCAATCGAACAGGACACAGTCTATCTTCTGCGGACGCTCCATCAATATCCTCCCTGCTAGTTGATTTGCGTCGTTGATTCTAGCAGAGGTAGCGGACAGCAGATCGAAGGCGGGAGATCCTGGGTGTCCGCGCGCGACGTCAGCAAGCGAGAGCTTGCGCGCAGGGGCGAAAGCGCGAACTTGCACACGGGGCCCAAAAGCAAAAGCCTGCACGCGACGCCAGCAAGCGAGAGCTTGCGCGACCGGTTTGGCAGCGCGACCGCGCGACCACGTCCGCGATCAGCGAGCACGACAGGCTGCCAAAAGTCTCGTCAAGTTTTTCTCGCAAACTTCTTGCGCAAATACGGGTGTTTCCGTTATAGTTCTTATTCGCTGCGCGCGATATCGCGTACCGCATGGAGTCGCCAGCTTAGCTCAGTTGGTAGAGCACCGCTCTCGTAAAGCGGGGGTCACCAGTTCAAGTCTGGTAGCTGGCTCCAGCGTAATTTCAGGCCAGGGGCTTCGCGCCCCTGGCCTTTTTGTTTGTCTCGAGCTGTTCCCCGCCAGCGCCCGCCTCAAGCAAGCCAGAAGCCGCAGCTACGACGCCTAAACAGCGTGCCGAATCACGCTATTGCGCCGGAAGTTGTAGCCAATGCCCATCTCTGGATTCGCAGTCGAAGCCAAGCGCTGGCACTCGCGGGCTACGCCGTGTACTCGGCCTTCCATAGCCCATGCAGGTTGCAGAACTCGTAGACCGTGGCACTCGCCTGGCCATGCAGGCAGAACGTCGCCTCTGGGGCCTCGCCCGGAGCCAGATGCTTGAACTCGACCGTACCGTCCGGCCTCGCAATGGCAATGAACTGGATATAGTGCTCGGGGAGCATCGGATGAGCGACCTCACCCACGCGAACGTGCAGGCGCTTTCCGTCCTCCAGCTCGAGCGCGGGCACATGCTTCTCGTGCGCGCCATCGGTCTCACCAGCGCGGAGTTCCGTCATCGGTTCGCCGCAGCACGTGGGCACGCATGCCCCGTCCACGGCGGACCACAGGACGGCACCGCACTTCTTGCAGCGGAAGAACTTGAGCTCGGCCATGATGCGTCCTTTCTCTCTGACGTGTTGGACGAGCGGGCACTCTGCGACGGGCAGAAGCGAGCGTTCGCCCCGTATCGAGAGAGCGGACCTATCCCTCACGGCGCACTGACGGGCAAAAGCCATGCGCCAGGCGAGCAAGCCCGCCTCTCACCTAGCTTCTTCCCATGGATCGCCCATCCTTACACGCCAAGCGCAATTGCCACATATGCGTTTGGGCGAGCGGGGCTTTCGACGCGCTTATGCCAGCTAAACATGCCGTTTCGTTGTGCGCCACTCTCCGCGCAAGCCTCACGCGCCTCGCCGGCCCCGTTCACAAAAGCATTTGGCCGTTCACAAAAGGCTTCTGTTTGACTGCGGTCAATTACTTAGAATTGTCGTGCCGAACGCAACCCGGTCATCCCAGCACGCCCGACGCGTGCCAGCTCGCACCGCCACCCCTGCCAACTCGACCCAGCGCCACCAACAAACGAGGAGAACCACATGCCAGAGCCCATCCGTCTTGCCACCATCGGAACGTCAATGATCAGCGACGACCTCCTCGACGCAGCGGCGCAAGTCGATAGCATCAAGTACGTGGGCACCTACTCGCGCAACCCCATCACAGCCCGCGAGTTCACCGAGCGTCACGGTGGCACTCGCCCGTTCACCACACTCGAGCAGCTCGCTAACTGCAAGGACGTCGATGCCGTCTACATCGCGAGCCCCAACGCGCTCCACTTTGACCAGGCCCTCGCCTGCATCCGCGGCGATAAGCACGTCCTCATCGAGAAGCCGGCCTGCTCCAACCGTTTCCAGACGCAGTCCCTTTATGCCGCGGCGGAGCTCCACCACGTCATCGCGCTCGAAGCGATGCGCCCCATCCACGATCCCGCCTGGGCCAAGATCTTCGACTCCCTCGAGGAGCTCGCCACCCTTCGCCGCGCGACCTTCCGCTTCGGCAAGTACTCCTCGCGCTATGACGACGTGAAGGCTGGTCGCCACACGAACATCTTCGACACCAAGATGGCATCCGGCGCCCTCATGGACATGGGCATCTACACGGTCGAGCCAATGGTCGCGCTCTTCGGCATGCCGGACAGGATCGTTGCGGCGCCCACGCTCATCTCGGACTCCAAGTGCGAGACCACCAACGGCATCATCGACGGAGCCGGCTCCGTGCTCTGCACCTACGGCCCCCACTCCGGCACGCCCGGCCTCGTGGTCGAGCTCGCCTATTCGAAGATCTCGACAGACCTGCTTCCCTCGCAGATCGAGGGTGACCTCGGCACGATGACCATCGATTCGATGGCATCGCCGCAGCACGTGTCCATCATGACGCGTGGCAAGGCGGTTCGTGGCAGTGCCTCGACCGAATCGAACAGGCCCAATTCGACCACGCGCGAGCTCGACATCGAGCGTCGCACGAACAACATGGTCTACGAGCTCAGGGACTTCGTCTCCCTCATTCGCGGCGAGAAGCTCGACACGCTGTGGGGAAGGGAGATCACGGTTCGCGGCGCGCTCCAGAGCTATGACTGCGTGACCTTCAACTCGCTCAGCGTCTGCGACGAGATTCGCAACCAGGCGGACGTTCACTTCCCGGCTGACTTCCGCTTCTCGTCCGACTTCCGCGTGGAGTAGACGGAGACCAAGAGCGCATCGCGCGGACCTGCCTGCCCACGCTCCCGAGCCTCGTCAACACAAGAGCCCCGCATCACGTGGCAAAGCTCCGTTCCCACGAGAACCCGCGCGCTGGCGAGCAATTCGAGAAACGCGAAAGGCGACGTTGGAGGGAATCACTCCCGCCAGCG
>UQWE01000092.1 GCA_900544655.1 uncultured Coriobacteriaceae bacterium | reverse complement strand
TCGTGTGCGTGACCACCACCGCCGGCACCGGCTCCGAGGCAGACGCTGGCGCCGTCATCTCCTGCGAGGAGACCGACGAGAAGCTGCGCCTGGGCGATCCGCGCCTCTTCCCAAGCCTGTCGGTGGCCGATCCTGAGCTCATGCTCACGGTCCCCGCGCGCCTAACCGCCTTCCAGGGCTTTGATGCGCTGTTCCACAACGTCGAGTGCTTCATCGCCAAGAACCACACCCTCATGGGCGATATGATCTGCCGCGAGGGCATCAGGAATGCCGCGGCCTCGCTTGCTACCTGCGTCAACGACGGAACGAACCTCGAGGCACGCACCCAGCTCGCGTTCGCCAACACGCTCGGTGGCTACGCGATGGTCTGCTCCGGCTGCGCCGGATGTCATGGCACCGAGCACGGCATGAGCGCTCATCACCATGACCTCCCGCACGGTGCCGGCCTCATCATGATCGCCTGCGCCTATCACCAGCACATGATTGACGTCCATGCATGCGACGATCGCTACGTCGAGATGGCTCGCCTCATGGGTGCCAGCGAAGCGGAGCTCGCCGAGCAGGGTCCGAGTGCGTTCGTGACCGAGCTCTCTCGCCTCAAGCGCGAGTGTGGCATGGACGAGCTCAAGATGAGCGATTGGGGCATTACCGAGGACGAACTTCCTGCCATCGCGGAGAATGCCATTACCACCAACGACGCTCTCTTCGGTCACGATCCGTCGCCGTTGACCGTCAATGACGTGACTGCGATCCTCAAGGCTAGTTACAGGTAGGGGATAGCGCGCGACGGGCGCAGGGCCGGGCGACGCGCGGAGGCGTGAGGCCGGACGGCGCACGGGCGTCACGTGCCTGTGTGGCGCACGGAGATGCGAGGCCGCCAGCGAACGCCGGGCGTGACTATCTAGAGCGGCCAATAGAGCGGCTAACAAAGGTCCGTCACCGAGTTGGTGGCGGGCCTTCCTTTTGGTGTCGGGTCCTTTCGAGGCAAGCCATCCCCTCCGGGGTGCCGACGCCGACGTTTGACTCGCATTCAACTCTCGGGGTCGTAAAGGCGGGAACTCCCTCGCAGCATCATTCTCAATCTCGTAAGTTTACATAAGACACGACAAGGGTATTATGACACCAGTTTATATAAGACCGGAGCGATGAGAGACTCTGGCGCGAGGGGAGAAGGACCTATGGGACTCACCCGGGCTGCCGAGCGTGCGGCGCTTAGCAAACTTGTTGATTACCTCAACGAGAATCCTGCCGAAAATATCGATAAGATCATGGATCTCGTGAACGAGCTTGTTCCGGACAGCGTATTTCCTGTTCAACGCAAGGCCTTCACGGACGTTATCAAGAGCCGTGGCAATTGGTATGACCTGATCATGCGCGTCTTCGACCTCAACCCCGAGATGCGCACGAAGCTCCTCAAGGCTCTGCTCGTCGACGGCAACCTCCTCGCCTGGCCCGTCCAGGAGAAGGCTCGCGAGAAGTATCAGCGCAACATCCCGTGGGCCATCCTCCTCGACCCCACGAGCGCCTGCAACCTGCACTGCACCGGCTGCTGGGCGGCGGAGTACGGCCACCAGCAGAATCTCTCCTTCGATGACATCGACTCGATTATCTGCCAAGGCAAGGAGCTCGGCACCCACATGTACATCTACACGGGCGGGGAGCCGCTCGTGCGCAAACACGACCTCATCAAGATTTGCGAGAAGCACCCTGACTGCGCGTTCCTCTGCTTCACGAATGCCACCCTCATCGACGAGGAGTTTTGCCAGGACATGATTCGCGTGGGTAACTTCGTGCCGGCCATTTCGGCCGAGGGCAACGAGTACACCACGGACTCCCGCCGCGGCCAGGGCACCTACACCAAGATCGAGCACGCCATGGACCTTCTGCGTTCTCACAAGCTGCCGTTCGGTATCTCCTGCTGCTGGACGAGGGCGAACGCCGACACGGTCGCCACGGAGGAGAACATCGACTGGATGATCGACAAGGGCGCGCTTTTCTGCTGGTACTTCCACTTCATGCCCGTGGGCCGCGCCGCCACGGCGGAGCTCATCCCCACGCCCGAGCAGCGCGAGAAGATGTACCGCTTCGTTCGCGAGATGCGCGAGAAGAAGCCGCTGTTCACCCTCGACTTCCAGAATGATGGCGAGTACGTGGGTGGCTGCATCGCCGGTGGCCGCCGCTACCTGCACATCAACGCCGCGGGCGATGTCGAGCCGTGCGTATTCATCCACTACTCCAACGTCAACATCCATGACGTGAGCCTGCTTGACGCGCTCGGTAGCCCCATCTTCATGAAGTACTACGAGGGACAGCCCTTCAACGCCAACCACCTCAAGCCGTGTCCCATGCTCGAGAATCCCGACACGCTACCTAAGCTCGTTGCGGAGAGCGGTGCCCATTCCACCGACCTCGTCGAGAAGGAGACGCCGGAACAGCTGCGTGAGAAGACCGTCGAGGCCGCGAAGGCCTGGGCGCCCGTCGCCGATCGCCTGTGGAACGACAAAGAGAGCCCCCTGTACGAGAAGCGCCATGTGGCAGATCACTCGCAGGGTATGGCTGCTACGGACATGAAGAAGTTCAAGGCCCAGGGCCACTATGGCTATACCGAGGAACCCACGGCCACGAAGTAAGCTCCGCTGCGTGGAGCCTGCCACATAGCGGAGCCCTCGGGACCCGTTTCGCATATGCGGACCGAGCCCCCCTGTTGGAGCTGACAAAGGGACTGTCCCTTTGTCAGCTCCCCTTGCTGAAAAGAGTCGAGTTTACGGCCCAGTCAACCTCCCGCGGTCTGGGCACCGTTCGTGGATGGGTGTGTCTCCGCTCGCGGAGGAGAAGGGTCATACCTTTGCATGAAGGGGTATCCCTGTGCACAGTGAGTGTTCGATGCCGTCGGGGCTGGCGGCAAAAGAAAAAGGGAGACTTATGACGAATCTACGCGAGAAGTACGGCGAGTGGGGCATCGTCCTTGGTGCCACCGAGGGCGTGGGCGAGGCGTTCTGCAAGAAGCTCGCCGAGGGTGGCATGAACCTGGTCATGGTGGGTCGACGCGAGGAGCTGCTGCGCGAGAAGGGCGAGAAGTTCCACGAGGAGTACGGCGTGGACTATAAGGTCGTCCGTGCCGACCTGTCCTGTCCCGACGAGGCCTGCGAGGCGGTCTTTTCGGCCACCGAGGGCCTTGATATGGGCTTCATGAGCTACGTCGCCTGCCTGCACCACTTTGGCAAGTTCCAGCACACCTCGCTTGAGGACCACGAGAAGATGGTGAACGTCAACGTCATCAGCTTCCTGCGCATGTTCCACCACTTCATGAACATCTTTGCCGCGCAGGACCGTGGCGCAGTCATCAACGTCTCGTCCATGACGGGTATCTCGAGCTCCCCGTGGAACGCCGAGTACGGTGCCGGCAAGGCCTATATCCTCAAGCTCACCGAGGCCGTTGCCTGCGAGTGCGAGAAGACGGGCGTTGACGTCGAGGTCTGCACGCTCGGCACGACGCTTACGCCCACGGCTATGAAGAACTTCCCGAAGGGGCCGGCGGGCGAGCAGGTCGTCAAGCTCGCACTCACGCCCGACGAGGTGGCCGACGAGGCGTTCGAGAAGCTCGGGAAGGAGTTTTCCATCATCACGGGCGAGCGCAACAAGAAGAGCGTCCACGACTGGAAGGCCAACCACACCGAGGACGAATACATCCGCTACATGGGCTCGTTCTACGCCGACCAGGACTAAGCGATGGGGACTTTGGCGGTTGACAAAGGGGCGGTTGACAAAGGGACAGTCCCTTTGTCAACCCCGTGAGACAGTCATCGCCAGTTAATACCGAACCTCGAAGGAGGGTTTGTCGCCGAGCTGGCGGCAGGCCCTCCTTTCGCATGAGGTAACGGTGAAGTGCAGGTTCATCGCACGCAGGAAGGCGTGCGAGCGAGCACTGGCGTATTGGTCGCGAAGGCCGGCGAGCACTTGGCAGATGGCGTGGCCCGTGCCCTGCATCTCCGCGGTTACGGTGCCGTTTGGCTCGTTGCGGACCCAGCCGGTGACGCCGGCCTCATTCGCGAGCGATTGCGTGGTCCAGCGGAAGCCGACGCCCTGGACGGTGCCGTCAAAGACGAGGGCGAGGCGAACCTCTCCGTCGATATCCCAGGTACGGATGACTTCACTTACATCCATGGCTGACTATAGACAGCTCTCGTAGATGGCGCGCGCGTCATCCATCGTGAGCCTTTGGAGCTGGCCAAACTCGGCGCCCTTGTTCTGCTCGAGCGTCTCGAGGAAGGCGGGGATGTCATCGGCGGTGAAGCCGAGCTCTCCCAGCGTGCGCGGCATACCGATGGAGCAGAAGAAGGCCTGCAGCTCGTCGATCGTGGCGAGGATGGCATCCTCCACGGCCTCCTCCGGCGTGGCGTCGATGCAATCCTCGACGACATCCACCGGCTCGATGTCAAACACGCCGGCGCCCAGGGTGAGGAAGCGCTCGGGGTTGGACTGCCAGACGTAGCGCATCCACGCCGGCATGACGACGGCAAGGCCGGCGCCGTGGGCGACCTTGGGGTCATGTGCGGAGAGCTCGTGCTCCATTCCGTGGCTCTCCCAGCCGCCCGCGCGACCGCCATTGGCGCCACGGCCGCATCCGGCGAGGTCATTGTGGGCGAGCGTGCCGGCCCACATGAGGTTGGCACGCGCGTCGTAGCACTCGGGGTCTTCCATGACGCGACCGGCCTCGGAGATGATGGCGCGGATGAGGCCGCAGTCAAGCTGGTCGGTCACGGGAACGGGGCCGCTGGTGGAGAAGAAGCGCTCGAGAATGTGAGCGCACATGTCCGTTATGCCGGCTGCCGTCTGGTAGGCGGGGAGGGTGAAGGTCAGCTCGGGGTCGAGAATGGAGACGACGGGGCGGTTGAGCTCGGACGAGAGGCCCTTCTTGAGGTGGGTCTCCTCGTTAGTAAGGACGCTCGAGGCACTGGCCTCGGAGCCGGCGGCGGGAATGGTGAGGACGCACGCGACGGGAAGCTTGCCCTCCGCCACGGGCTCGGCGGCGTGGGTGTAGAGGTCCCACAGATCACCCTGGTAGGGGACACCGAGGGCGATGCCCTTTGCAGTGTCGATGACGGAGCCG
>UQWE01000091.1 GCA_900544655.1 uncultured Coriobacteriaceae bacterium | reverse complement strand
TCTCACCGGAGTAGGACTGCCAGTTGGTATTGGTGATGAAGGAGGCCGCCGTGTTAAACGACAAGTCCCACGACACGCCCGATAGGCCTTGAGGGTTACCCGGCAAGACGCCCTGCAGCATCTGCAGCGCAGTAAGCACTACCAAACCAATGCCCGAAAACGTAAGGACGCTTACCAGATAACGCTTCCAACCCATCTGCTCTTCTACATCGATACGGAGAAGATGGTAGATCCCTCGCTCGACGGGATCCAGAACCGGAGACAAGAATGTTCGCTTGCCGTCCATAACGCGAGCCATGAACCGACCGAGCGGAATGGCCAAGACGACGAGCACGGCAAAGTACAGGACGTACTGAAGTACGGCGCTCATGGTTTAAGAATCACTCCTCATGAGAATATAGATGTAATAGATAAGGAGCCCGATGCAAGTGACTCCGATAATGGGAATGAGAACGTCCATTCACCGCCCCTTTCACTCACGATGGCTTTCTCAAGCGCCCGACTCCGCAAGCGCTTGACGATAGTAAACGCTTCCGGGAATTAAAGCAGCATTAGGGTTGGCTCGGACGACCTTAAGATGGCGTAAAGATGCAGGTAGAAAGCCCCCATTGAATTCTCAGTGTGTCTATACTCGACCACGTGGGCACCAAACGGCGCCGTCGCCGCAAGTGCACGCATACTTCACGATCTAGAAAGGCCACACCATGCCGCGTGACGCATCAGACACCCGCGCCAATCCAGACCTTCTTCTCAAGGCAATCGACCAAGACGGATCGCCCGACGAGATTCGAAATGGCCGGGGACATCTCAAAATCTTCTTCGGCTATGCCGCGGGCGTGGGCAAAACCTACGCGATGCTGCTAGCTGCCCACGCCGCCAAGCGACGCGGCGTCGACGTCGTCGCCGGGTACATCGAACCGCATGAGCGCCCGGCGACCACCCGTCTTGCAAGAGGAATCGAATGCATACCACACAAACTCGTCGAACACAATGGCATCACGCTTGCCGAATTCGACCTCGATGCGGCCATCATGCGCGCCCCCCAGCTCATCCTCGTCGATGAGCTAGCCCATACAAACGCGCCCGGGAACCGTCATGAAAAACGCTATCAGGATGTAGAAGAGCTCCTGCGTGCAGGCATAGATGTCTACACGACGGTGAACGTCCAACATATCGAGAGCTTGAACGACATAGTCGCGTCCATCACCGGAATCGTCGTGAGCGAGCGAATCCCCGACCGCATCTTCGACGACGCCGACCAGGTCGAACTCGTCGATATCGAACCTGAAGACTTGCTCGAGCGCCTTCGAGCCGGACTTGTCTACCATCTCGACCAGGCAGATCGTGCACAACGGTATTTTTTCACCATTGAAAACCTCACCGCGCTTCGCGAGATCGCGCTGCGCCGTTGCGCCGACCGCACCAGCCGCCTCACGGATGCCGCGCGCGTGTTGGGAAACCGTGATTATTACACCAGCGAGCGCATCTTGGTCTGCATCTCTCCAGCTCCGACCAATCCTCGCATCGTCCGTGCCGCGGCGCGCATGGCCAAGGCGTTTCGCGGCGAGTTGGTGGCGCTATTCGTGGAGAGCCCGCGCACCCAGGCGATGGACGAGGGCGAGCGCGCCAGGCTCTCTGCCAACATCGCGCTTGCCGAGCAGCTCGGGGCCCACATGGAGACGGTCTACGGCGACGATGTCGCCTTCCAGATCGCCGAGTTCGCCCGCCTCTCCGGCATCTCCAAGATCGTCATGGGGCGCACGGGCGAGCGCAGCAGCGTCCGCCAGGCCCTCTTTGGTCGCAAATCGCTCGTCGAGCAACTCATAGCATTTGCTCCAAACCTCGACATCTACATCATCCCGGACCAGGAGACACCGTCCTCCCGGCTGATGGAGCGCAGACATCAGACCGCGCTGCAGCCGCCCAGCGGCCGCGATGTCCTTCGAACGCTAGGCCTCTCCCTTATCGCCACGGCGATTGGAGCCTCCTTCCGCTACCTGGGATTCGCCGACTCCAGCATCATCTCTCTTTATATCCTCACCGCGCTGCTCACCGCCGTCACCACAACCGGACGCTTATGCACAATCATGTCCAGCGTCCTTTCCGCCGTTCTCTACAACTTCTGCTTCGTTATGCCCCTGTTCTCACTCAACAGCTACGATCAAAGCTACCTTGTCACGTTCATCATCATGTTTGCAACCGCCATGGTTGCCGGGGAGCTCACGGCACGTATCACCGATAACGCCCGTACCTCCGCCGAGAACGCATTCAAAACGCGCGTACTCCTCGAAACGAACCAACTCTTGCAGCAAGCCCATAGCGCGGAGGAGTGCGCCCGCGTCGCCATGAACCAACTCATCAATCTGCTAAAACTCGACGTGGTCTTCTACACCGCCGAACACGGCACGCTCGGCAAGGCGCTCTATGAGTCCGCTGGCACCGAAAACCGATCCGCGTTGCTGTTCACCGACTACGAGCGCGCCGTTGCAACCTGGACCTACACCAACAACAAGCGCGCGGGTGCAAGCACGCGGACCCTGCCCGAGGCGCGCTGTCTCTACCTCGCGGTTCGCACCCGCGACAAGGTATTCGGTGTCATCGGCATCGCCCTGGAGGGGCGCGAGATCGAAGCCTTCGAGTATTCGATCGTCCTATCTATCGTAGGCGAATGCGCCTTGGCGCTCGAAAGCGACCGGGCGGCGCAAGAGCGCGAAGAGGCTGCGGTCTTGGCGAAAAACGAGCAGCTGCGCGCCAACCTTTTGCGCTCCATCGGCCACGATTTGAGGACACCCCTCACGGCTATATCCGGATCTGCGGCAATCCTCCGGAAGAGCGACGAGAAGCTCAGCCTCGAACAACGCTGCGATCTTGCCGATGCCATCTACCACGACTCCCTCTGGCTTATCGATACCGTGGAGAACCTCCTCGCCATCACACGCGTCGAGGACGGCACCATTCGCCTCAACCTCACATCCGAGCTCATCGACGAGGTCATCGAGGCCGCCCTCAGCCATGTCGCCCAAGCATCGCATGGACGTACCGTCACCATCGAGCACACTGACGACATCCTGCTGGTACGCATCGACGTCCATCTCATCATGCAGGTGCTTACGAATCTCATCATGAACGCCTTCAAATACACGCCCGAGGACTCGACTGTCACCATCAGCGCACGTCGCGAGGGCGCGTTCGTCGTGGTGGAGGTTGCAGACGATGGGCCGGGTGTGCCAGACTGCGACAAGCCTCATATCTTTGAGCGCTTCTTCACCTCAAGCAACACGCGGCCCGTGGATTCGCGTCGAAGCATCGGCCTTGGGCTGTCGCTCTGCCGCTCCATCGTGGAAGCGCATGGCGGCGTCATCGAAGTTCGCGACAACCACCCCCATGGGGCCGTCTTCCGTTTTACCCTGCCCGCCGAGGAGATCGAGATTCATGAATAATGCCGCTAAGCCACGCATCCTCCTGGTCGAAGATGACCCGACCGTTCAAAACCTCGTTTCGACCGCGCTTGACCTCCACGGCTATGTCGTGAGCGAGGTTTGCAACGGCCAGGCCGCCATCATGGATGCGGCGTCGCACGGCCCCAGCCTCATCATGCTCGACCTCGGCCTTCCCGACGTTGACGGTATCGAGGTCATCACGAAGATCCGAAGCTGGTCGGCAGTCCCCATTATCGTCATTTCGGCGCGCACCGAAGATTCCGACAAGATTGCAGCACTTGACGCAGGGGCAGACGACTACCTCACCAAGCCCTTTTCTGTGGATGAGTTGCTCGCGCGCGTCCGTGCGAATTTGAGGCGCTCCTCGATGGTGTCGAACGAGTCGACAGAAGCGAGCACGTTCGACAACGGTCCGCTGCATATCGACTACGCCGCGGGATACGCGACGAAAGACGGACGCGAGCTCTCGCTCACCCCAACCGAGTACAAATTGCTCGTCCTTCTGGCGAAAAACGTCGACAAGGTGCTCACCCACACCTTCATCACCCGCGAGATATGGGGCACGAGCTGGGACAGCGATCTGGCGAGCCTGCGCGTGTTCATGCGCAGCCTGCGCAAGAAGATCGAGGCAGACCCCTCTCACCCCAAGATGATTCAGACGCACATGGGTGTCGGGTACCGCATGCAGCGTCTCTAGCCCACCCCACAAGAAGTTGCGGTGGAATACGGAGTAGATAAGGCCTTTGACAGCCAAAACATCCGTATTTCACCGTAATTGATGGGCGGGATGGAGTAGGCGGTCGAGCGGCAGGCCCGTCTCCGACGTGCCGCTTTCCAAGCTTTATTCGAGCGGCAAAGGAAACCCTAGTTGGTTTAGAGAACAGCTTCTGATTCGAGCTGCGCTCATTGGTTTCCGCAAGGCTTGGCGTTTGTCCGCTCTTCGGCGTAGAGGATCTTGTTCTGCGCCTCCAGGATGCGTGCCGCGTCGCCGATGCGCGCGGCGCACTTCTCGCTTATCGACCTCAGGGCCAGGATCCCCTCGACGTCGAGTGGGTCCAGCTGGTCGGCATGCGCCAGGGACTCGAGCAACTGGTCAAGTCCCTTCGCAAGCCTCCCGGCGTCGCATGCGGCATCGATGAGCTCGATGAGCTCCAACTTCTCTTCGTAGCCCAACATCGGCTCGCCTCCTTCTCTCAACGGACGTGTCGCGCAGCACCGTAGCCGTT
Organism: uncultured Coriobacteriaceae bacterium; assembly: GCA_900544655.1. Lineage (GTDB taxonomy): Bacteria > Actinomycetota > Coriobacteriia > Coriobacteriales > Atopobiaceae > Parolsenella. The sequence goes on along the minus strand of UQWE01000091.1, from coordinate 491 downwards.
CCGCGCAACGAAAGCCTCACCGCCAGCGGTCCCGTGCGCACATCGGCCGCAAGCGGCACGGGAAAGCCGTCCGTGCCGACTCATGCCGCACGCCTCCGCCCCTCCGACCCGAAACCCCGAGGGCGGCGCCGCAGTGCGGGCACGCCCTCGGCTCCGGCTCGTCGAAGGAGAGCCCGGCCGCCCGGTCCTGCTCCAGGGTGATGAGTCCCGCTTGGTCCATCAGGCGCCCCTTCCTTATCTCCTGAAGTCGTTGTTGTCCCTTTTGCTTATTGGGTGGCATATCGTCAGGGGTTTCTCTGTCATCTCGTCAGGGGTTCGGGCTGCGAATCCTGACGGTTCGTCATCCTTGTTCGCGGCGAACCCTGTCATTTCGTCACCCTTTCGCGCACGATGCGGTACCGCTTGGTGGCGCGCCCGCGCGCCGGGGCGTGCCTCATGCGCGGCTACGGCTTCGCGGGGGACGGCGTGCCGGAGCTCGCCGTCTCCGTCCT
>UQWE01000090.1 GCA_900544655.1 uncultured Coriobacteriaceae bacterium | reverse complement strand
TCGCTCGTCAGCAGCCCGCGCAGGCTCGTCGTCATGCCGCAGTCAAGCCGCTCCCGGCTGGTCCTAGGATGTCATCCTCACGTCGCATGGCAGCTCCCCGCCAGCAGAGGCAACCAAAGCGCAAGCGCCACAACGTGCTCTCCACGGTGCTACTCATCGTTGGCGTGGCCCTTCTCGTTACCGCCGGCGTGCTCTACGCGCGTGCCCAGGCGGAGTACGCCGCAAACGCCGCCAACAACGAGAAACTCGCCGCATATGCGACCGTCTCGGATGATCCGGCCGACAACGGCTGCCCGGTGAGTGTCGACTGGGATGGCCTGCGAGCCGTGAACGACGACATCACGGGCTGGCTGTACATCCCGGGCACGCATGTCGATTACCCCGTCTACCAGGGCGACACCAACAACGAGTACCTCCGCACGACGGCGTCTGGCGAGTACTCCGTCGGTGGTCAGATCTTCATGGACTGCGACAACGCCCGCCCCGGTCTCGTTGACCGCCAGACCATTATCTACGGGCACCACCTGAATGACGGATCGATGTTCGCGGATATCGACGAGTTCGCGAACCAGGACGGCCTGAATTCCTTCTCGTCCATCTGGTACGTCACGCCTGACGCCGCCTACGAGCTGGAGCCCCTGCTCTTCTACAAGGCCGCGGCGACCGAGGCCGAGGCGCGTTCCATCGCCTTCGCGTCTGACGATGACTTCCACACCTACCTCAAGGGCCTCCTCGCCCGCGCGAGCGCGAGCGCGACGGACGCTGACTCGGCGGTGAATTCGGTCACTAAGGTGTTTACGCTCTGCACGTGTGACTACGAGAACAACTTTGGCAAAGGCAATGGGCGCGGCCTGCTCGTGTGCGCCCTCAAGAGTGAAATCCACCCCAACCAGAACAGCGAAAGCTAGCGAAGCGGAAGGTAACGAATGTCTGACTGCTCCATGATCGACGTCTGCGAGGCCACCCACGTAGTCGGCGTCGATTCCGGTGACAAGCCGACGGGTCTCGAGGCGACCATGGGGGATGACTCCCTCCACGACGAGTGCGGTATCTTCGGTATCTGGGCCCCCGGTCGCGACGTCGCGCGCATGACCTACTTCGCGCTCCACGCCCTGCAGCACCGTGGCCAGGAGAGCGCGGGTATCGCCGTTGGCGACGGCAAGAGCGTGTTCGTGCGCAAGGACCTTGGCCTCGTCACGCAGGTCTTTACGGACTCCGATCTCTCTGCCCTTTCCGGTAAGGTCGCCGTGGGCCACGTCCGTTACGGCACTGCGGGTTCGAAGGGTTGGGAGAGCGCCCAGCCACACCTTTCCGCCATCAACGAGGTCATCATCGCGCTGGCCCACAACGGCACGCTCGTGAACTTCGATCAGCTTCGCGTCGAGCTCATCAACATGGGCGTTCCCTTCCGCACCCAGACCGACTCCGAGGTCGCCGCGCGTCTCATTGGCTTCTTCACGGAGAAGAAGCACCAGCTTCGTAGTGGTATCGCCCACGCGATGGCCATGATGGAGGGTGGCTACGCCATGGCACTCGTCCGCGAGAACGCCCTCTATGCCTTCCGTGACCCCCGCGGCATCCGTCCGCTTTGCCTTGGCAAGCTCCCCAGCGAGCAGGGTTGGTGCGTTGCCAGCGAGACCTGCGCCCTCGACATCGTGGGCGCAGAGTACGTCCGCGACGTTCGTCCCGGCGAGATCATCCGCATCTCTGACGACGGCATCTCCTGCGAGCAGGTACTCGACCCCGAGCCTCGTGCGGAGTGCATCTTCGAGCACGTCTACTTTGCGCGCCCTGACACGCGCTTCCACGGCAAGAGCGTCTACTCGATGCGCTATCAGATGGGCATCCAGCTTGCCCGCGAGTGCCCGGTCGACGCGGACCTCGTTATTGGCGTGCCTGATTCCGGCCTGCCGCCCGCGGAGGGCTTCGCCCATGAGCTCGGCCTTCCCTTTGGCGAGGGCCTCATCAAGAATCGCTACGTCGCCCGCACCTTCATCCAGCCCACGCAGGAGCTGCGCGAGATGGGCGTCCGCCTCAAGCTCAACGCCCTTGCGGACAACGTCGCCGGCAAGCGCCTCGTCGTCATCGATGACTCGATCGTGCGCGGCACCACCTCCAAGCAGATCGTCCGCATGTTGAAGGACGCCGGCGCCGCCGAGGTCCACATGCGCATCAACTCGCCCGAGGTCACATGGCCGTGCTTCTACGGCATCGACACGGACACGCAGGACCAGCTCATCTCCGCCCGCAAGGATGTCGATGAGATCTGCGAGTTTATCGGCGCGGACTCTCTTGGCTTCCTTTCCGTCGATGGCCTGCGGGCCTGCGTCCCGTCTCTCGCGGGGTGCGAGGGCTGCGGCGAGGGCTGTTCCGGCTACTGCGAGGCGTGCTTCACCGGCTGCTATCCCGTCGAGATTCCCGCGAGCTTCTCGAAGGGCAAGTTCCTCGAGGGCTATAAGCCGCGCAACCTCAGCTGTGCGAGCGAGGCCTCGCAGATGGATATCCAGGACGTCGCCAAGAAGGAAATGTAGATAAGCCGCTCTCCCGGCAAGATGCCGGGTGTGCGATCGAAGGCTCGAGGGTCCCAGGCCCGCGAAAGGACAGACATGAGCAACGAAAAGCACGTGACGTACGAAGACGCCGGCGTCTCCACCGCTGAGGGCGCTCGCGCGGTCGACGCCATCAAGGCGGCCGTGAAGGAGACCAACCGTCCTGAGGTCATCGGTGGCCTCGGTGGCTTTGGCGGCTGCTTCTCCGCAGCTGCGTTCAAGGACATGGAAGACCCCGTGATGGTCTCCGGCACCGATGGCGTGGGCACCAAGCTCGCCATCGCCCAGCTGCTCGATCGCCACGACACCGTGGGCGAGGACCTCGTCGCGATGTGCGTCGATGACGTCGTGCCCATCGGCGCCGAGCCGCTGTTCTTCCTTGACTACGTCGCCATTGGCAAGCTTCGCGCCGAGCACGTCGCCGAGATCGTTAAGGGCATCGCCAACGGCTGCAAGAAGAGTGGCTGCGCCCTCGTCGGCGGCGAGATGGCCGAGCACCCCGGCGTCATGAATCCGGACGACTATGATCTCGCCGGTTTCGTCGTGGGCGTCGTCGACCGACCGAAGATGATTGGTCCCGAGAAGGGGAAGAACAGGGCCGTCTTCCTGGGCCGCGCCCGCCCAGCCATCCACTCCAACGGCTACTCCCTCGTCCGTAAGGTTGCCATCGAGGGTAAGACCGTTGAGGAGCTCGAGGCCTATAACGAGGAGCTTGGCGAGTCCGTGGCTGACGCTGTCATGCGTCCGACCACCATCTACGCCGGCCAACTCATCCGCGCCCTGCATGCCGGCGCGCCCATCCACGCCATGGCCCACATCACCGGCGGCGGCATCACCGAGAACCTCAATCGCGCGCTTCCCGCGGATGTCGACGCCCTGGTCTACCGCGGCGGCGAGGCTGGCCCCGCCTGGAGCATCCCGCCCATCATCGGCTACGTAAGCCGACTTGCGGGCCTCTCTCTCGACGAGGCCTACAAGACCTTCAACATGGGCGTTGGCATGAGCATCATCTGCGCTCCCGAGGACGTGGACGCCGCGACGGCCGCCCTCAAGGCCGAGGGTCTCGACCCGTTCCTCATGGGCGAGTGCGTCGCCGGTTCCGGCGAGGTCCTCTACCGCGACGACGCCGAGTAGGAGGCAGCCATGAGCGAGCCCCTCAAGATCGGTGTCCTCATCTCTGGTAGCGGCACGAACCTGCAGGCCATCATCGACCGCATCAATGACGGCAGCCTCAACGCGAGCGTCGAGCTCGTGATCTCGAGCCGCCCCGATGCCTACGGCCTCAAGCGCGCCGAGGCGGCGGGCGTTGATTCCTTCACGCTCTCCAAGGAGTTTTACAAGGAGAACGACGATCCCGATGATTTCATCGCCAGGATGTTCCGCGAGCGTGGCTGCGAGTACATCATCATGGCCGGCTACATGCGCATGGTCCATGCGTCGCTGCTCGACGCTTTCCCCAACCACGTCGTGAACCTGCACCCGGCGCTCCTGCCGAGCTTCCGTGGTGCGCACGCCATCCAGGACGCGTTCGATCGCGGTGTGAAGGTCACGGGCGTTACGGTGCACTTCGCCAACGAGGAGTACGACAAGGGCCCAATTATCGCCCAGCGCGCGCTGACGGTTGAGGAGGGCTGGGACGTCGACACCCTCGAGGCCCACATCCACGAGATCGAGCACGAGCTCTATCCCGAAGTCATCGGCTGGCTCGTGGACGGTCGCGTCCACGTGCGCGAGAACAACACCGTGGCGATTGACCCGGCGTAGGATTCTCTCCGCCGCGCCCTCGCCGTCCTTGGTTTGAAAAAGGTCCCGGCCACTCCTCGCACGAGGATGGCCGGGACCTTCTGTTTAACGCTGCGTTTGGCGCGTGGGCGAGCTTTCGTTGCGGGGACGCCGCGCCTTGGTGGGCGCCCGCCGGGCTCGTCCCCTACTTGCGTTTGAGCACCGCGACGGTTTCCGCGTGCTTGGTGTGGGGGAACATATCTACCACGTCAAGCCGCGCCACCTCATAGCCGCCGGCGAGGAACTGCTCAAGGTCACGGCGCTGGGTCACGGGGTTGCAGCTCACGTAGACGACGCGTTCGGGGGCGAGCCCCAGGACGCCGTTGATGAACGTGGGAGTCGAACCCGCGCGGGGCGGATCCATGAGGACGACGTCGAAGCCCGCGCGGTCGCCGCGGGCGACATCCTTCATGTAGGCGGTCGCGTCTGCGCAGACGAAGCGGCAGCGGTCCTCAAGGTTGTTGCGGCGGGCGTTCTTGCGGGCGTCGCCGACGGCGCCGTCCACCTGCTCCACGCCCACGACCTCGAGGCCCTCGACCTGGCGCGCCGCGCACATGCCGATGGTGCCGATACCGCAGTAGGCGTCGAGCACGCGCATGCCGCCCTCGAGCCCGGCACCCTCGATGGCGAGGGAGTAGAGCACCTCGGTCTGGGCGGGATTGGTCTGATAGAACGAGGTGGGCCCGATTTCGAACTCGCAGCCGAGGAGTTCGTCGACCATCTTGCCGCCGCCAAAGAGAGGACGGGACTCGTGGCCGAGGATCGCGTTCGTGCGGCGCTGGTTGACGTTCTGCGCCATCGCCGTGACGAAGGGCGCCCTCGCGCGGACGCGCTGTACGAACTCCCTCTCGCGCGCGATGCCCTTGCCGTTGGTGACGACGGTGAGCAGGCATTCGTCGGTCGCGTAGCCCATGCGCGCCACGGCATGGCGGAGGAGCCCGCGCCCACGGTCCTCGTCATAGGCGGGAATGCGCATGTCCTCCGCGGCGCG
>UQWE01000089.1 GCA_900544655.1 uncultured Coriobacteriaceae bacterium | reverse complement strand
CGCCGCTCGAGCCGTGCCTGCCGGGCAGGGCGAGGAAGCCGAAGAGGAAGAGGGGGGGCTCCGGGCGGCGCCGGCGTAGGACTCCCTACCCACAGGAACTCACGAAGCCTCTATTTTGGAGCTTCCTTTTGGCGGAAGATCCCTTTATGCTCACGCCTCGAGCCCGAAGGTGCCTCATGAGTGCGTTCGTGCTCAAGGGGACGTACTCAAGTCGCTTTCCCATATCATCCGCTCCCCATCGCCCGCTAATGGCCTATGTCTAATTGAATCAAGAGTAGCAATTTGGCTAACGGCTAGCTCATATACTTGTGATGCGATCGCTTCACGTTCTGCTGGTCAACCATGGCATAGCACAAGGTCGTATCGATCTTGCTGTGACCAAGTAGAACCTGTACCTGCTCGATTGGCATACCTTTGTCTATTGCCCTCGTCGCCATGGTGCGACGGAACTTATGCGGATGAAGCCTGAGGCCCACCGCCTCCCTACCAATCTCGCGAAGCCTGGATTTGACCCCGCTAATATTGAGAGGCTTATATGGGGCCTTAAGCGAAACGAATAGAGACGAATTCTCATCTGAGCGCTGCTCAAGATATCCCTGCAGGTGAATCTTGGTTTTCGCATCGAAGTAAACCTTGCGCCGCTTATTGCCCTTGCCGTACACAACGCACTCTCGCGACTCGAAATCGATGTCTTTCCGCCTGAGCCTCACAAGCTCACCGACACGCATACCCGTCGAAGCAAGGAGGTCGATGGCAGCCCTTTCCCTAAGGTTGCCAGATGAAAGCGGACTCGCGAATGGTCGCCTAAAACCGAGAGGCCCGGCAGACGCGATCGCCTGCCGGGCCTCGATATTGTCGGCGTGCCGCCGGCACACCCCCGCCTGTCAGGCCCGGCGAATAGAGCGCGAATTCCTCCCCCAGCCCCTGCTGAAAGGCGCAGATCTTCGCGGACAGTTCCTCGATGGCCTCCTCCTCGTCAAGCACGAGGACGGGTACCGGCACGGCGAGGACGGGCGCCGGCACGCTCTCCTCGTCCAAGGTCTTCATCATGAGGTCTCCAGCATCTTGAGGGCCCGGGGCATGTTCCGGGCAACGGCATCGAGTGTCGCCGAGAAGGGCTCAGGTCCGCTTGCACCCGCGCTCGCGTCCGACGAGGCCTTGATTGCGTCAGCGTGATCTCGGCTTCGCGGCCTGGCGCATAGGCCCTGGCCCACGCGCCACCCGGGCGGCGTACTAGGCTGACGAGGTCAAACGCGGACAGCGGGCCATACTTCTCCGCAACGGAGTCGATCAGGCGGACGGCATCCGGTTTGACCTCCACATGCTCGATCGGCTCGGCAATCACCGTGTCACCCCACTCGCCAAACGCATGGGTGACCGCGGGCACCACCGGGCCGCACTGCCAGGCCTCGATGCAGTCATCGAAAAGTGGTTCACCCGTTGTGGCGATGGCCTCGGACTGCACGAGGTAAACCAGCCTGTTGAGCTTGTGGATGGTGGCAGGACAGTCACTCCCCCATCTCTCGGTCAGGTAGTTCGCGACTTCGACGGCCCTCATTCTGCCTCCTCGCTCTCAAACGAAACATGCCAGCCAACGCGTTTGCATCATTCTAGGGTGGTCCGATGCTGCAAGAACCCAGCTTGTCAGCTGAAATGGACACTGCGACCGGCCGACATTTACCACCTCTTACCAAACGAGGCCCGGCAAGCGCGTCGCCTGCCGGGCCTCGATCTCGCTGGTTATCACGCAGCTCACGTGAGCCACGAGCAGGCGCGCTCGCCCGCTCGCTTGTTCGCCCCTACGCTCGCCGTTCCTCCGCCGCTACTTCAGCGTCGCGTACATCACGGCCTTGATGGAGTGCATGCGGTTCTCGGCCTCGTCGAAGACCACGGACTTCTCGGACTCGAAGACCTCGTCCGTGACCTCCATCTCGGCGATGCCAAACTGCTCGTTGACCTCGACGGCCGTGGTGGTGTTGAGGTCGTGGAAGCTGGGCAGGCAGTGCATGAAGATGGCGTTCGGCGCGGCCTTGGCCATGGCCTCGGCGTTGACCTGGTAGGGCGAGAGGAGCTTGATGCGCTCGCCCCAGATGTCCGCCGGCTCGCCCATGGAGACCCAGATGTCCGTGTAGACGACGGTGGCGCCGGCAAGGCCCTCGTCCAGATCCTCGGTCAGGGTGATGGTGCAGCCGTTCTCAGCGGCGATCTTGCGGCACTCCTCCACGAGTTCCGCGTCCGGCATCTGGGCGGTGGGGCCGCAGGCGCAGAAGTCGAGGCCGAGCTTGGCACAGACGACCATCAGGGAGTTGCCCACGTTGTTGCCGGCGTCGCCCATGAAGGTGAGTTTGTTGCCGGCAAGCTTGCCGGTGTGCTCACGGACGGTGAGCATGTCGGCGATCATCTGCGTGGGGTGGAACTCCGTGGTGAGGCCGTTCCAGACGGGGACGCCAGCGTTGTTGGCGAGGTCCTCGACGATGCTCTGGGCGAAGCCACGGTACTCGATGCCGTCATACATGCGGCCGAGCACGCGGGCGGTGTCCTCGATGGACTCCTTCTTGCCCATCTGCGAGCTCTTGGGATCGAGGTAGGTGACGCCCATGCCGAGGTCCATCGCGCCAACCTCGAAGCTGCAACGCGTACGAGTGGAGGTCTTCTCGAACAGCAGGACGACGTTCTTGCCGTGGAGCCAGTCGTGGGCCTCGCCGGCCTTCTTCATGGCCTTGAGCTCGGCCGCGAGGTCGATGAGGTAGAGGATCTCGTCCGGGGTGTAGTCGAGGAGCTTGAGGAAGTTGCGACCAGAGAGGTCGACGCCCTTCGCCGCGTAGGTCTCGTCCGCCTTGGTGTGGTTCATGATGATCCTCTCGTCTGGCCGCGGCATGTTATGCGTAAACGCGGCTATAATATTCAGATTATTGCATAAATGGTGCTGTCTAGAACATTTCGTGATTATATCGAGCTAGCAAGGTGCCTTCAAGCGCCATCCCTGCCACGATACCGAAAGTTGACAAAGCGACCTGTACAGGCGCGCCGGTTGACAAAGGGACGGTTGACAAAGGGACTGTCCCTTTGTCAACTTCAGAGGGCGTCGCGGGCGAAGGGCATGCTCATGCAGCGGGGGCCACCGCGGCCGCGGGAAAGCTCGCTCGACGGCAGGACCACGAGCTCCAAGCCCGCCTTGGCGAGCGCCTCGTTCGTGGCGGTGTTGCGCTGGTAGACGCAGACGCGGCCCGGAGCGATGGCGAGGGTGTTCGACCCATCGTTCCACTGCTCGCGCGCGGCGGCGACAGATTCTCCCCCGCCGCAGCGGATGAGCTGGACAGCGGGCACATGCAGGATGCGCGCGAGCACGCGATCGAGCGAGTCCGAGACCTCCTCGACGGCAAGCTCCCCCTCGTGGGCGCCGCGCGTGATGCGGAAGACCTGCATCGTGCCAAGGATGCCTGGATAGACCGTGAAGCGGTCATAGTCCACCTGCGTGAGGACCGTGTCGAGGTGCATAAACGCGCGGTTCTCCGGGATGCGCAGGGCGTAGACCTCCTCGATGGGGCAGGACTCGTCCCAGATCATGCGGCATGCGAGCGTATCGATCGCCGCCGCCTCCGTGCGCTGGGAGATACCCACGCAGACCGTGTGCTCGCCCAGGACGAGGATGTCGCCACCCTCGACGTGGTAGGCAAGGTCGCGGTCATACCACAGAGGCACGTCGCGGTACGCGGGATGGCAGGCGAACAGGAAGCGCCCGTAGATGGTCTCGCGACGACGCGTCACCTTGTACATGCGGTTAAGGCACACGCCGGGGCCCACCACGCTGAACGGGTCCCTTGTGAAGTAGAGGTTGGGCATCGGGTCGACGATGAGCTCCGTCTCCGCCTCCGCCGCGTCACCGAGAATGCCCGCGAGCGTGGAGCCAGTGCCGCCACGCGAGGAGGAGCCAGGAACGAGGCCCGTACCCGGAACGTAACGGACGTCGAGCGGAAGGCAGAGCTCGCGCTTCGTGACTCCCGCCATCGTCTTGAGAACGAGCTCGTACGGATCCGCGATCGAGTCGAGCAGGCCACGGATGGCGGCGAGGGCTACGTTGTCATGCACGCCGCACTCCGCCAGGAACTGGTTGGTGAACTCCTGGCGAGCCCCCGGCACGGCGGCGATGGCCTCCGCGACGAGGCGCTCGAGGTAGACGACCTCAACGCCCTCGTTACGGAGGAGGTTGGCGAAGTTGTCGTGCTCCTCCTGGGCGAGCTCGAGGAACGGCGTGTCGTCGAAGAGCAGTCTGTCGAGGTCGACCGGGATGAGGTTCAGGAGCTCGTCGCCGGGGCGGTGGAGGCACACGCGACGAAGCTGGCCGATCTCGCTCAAGACGGAAAGCGGCGAGGTGGGCGCGGCGGCGTTGGAACTCGCAACGGCGACCGTGCTCGCGAGCGTGACGGCCGCGCCTGCCGCAGCGCTCGCCGCCACGGTCGCACCCGTTACCGCGGCACCCACACCGATCATTCCGGCGTTGTCCGCGGCCATGCTAGGCCCTCTCCTTCTCAGCGGCAATCTCGGCGTCTAGCTCGCAATACTCCTCGGGGACATGGCCGTACTTGACCATGAAGGACTTGCAGATGGCCTCCGCCTGCTGGCGACGGGCCGTCGCGATGCCCATGCTGCCGCGGGCCTCGTAGGCGTCCGCGATGCGCAGGAGCGCGTAGGTGACGTACCCCGCCAGGGAATCCGCGATACCGGAGAGCTCCATCATCGTGACGAGGGAGTCCGGGTCGAGCGAGAGCGCCGTCGCACCATCGAGGTCGAGCAGGTTGCCTACGGCGTCCTCGAGGTCATGGATGGCATCGGGGTCCGCGTCGAGCATGGCGGCACGCAAGCGCTTCGAGAGCACCTCTCCAAAACGCCTGGTCATCTCAACAATATAGTCGCGCTGCAGCATACGAGCTTCCTCCTCTGAACAGTCATTCTTCAGATTCTATTCGTTTGGGCGGCAAGAATATGCGCGGATGGGCAACTACCACCTAGGCCACGCAAGCGTGGGGCGCGAGGTGCCCAACGCTCGAACGAGGGCAAGCGCACGGTTGGAAGCGGTTCTATGGCATGGCCCGCACGGAGCGTCTACACCCCGGGAGGCGGGGTGAGGCCGAGGTGCTCGAACGCGGCGAGCGTGGCCTGGCGGCCCTGCGGGGTACGCACGATGAGACCACGCTGGAGCAGGTAGGGCTCGTAGACGTCCTCGATCGTCGAGGGGTCCTCGCCCACGGAGCTCGCGATGGTGGAAAGGCCCACGGGTCTGCCGCGGAAGGTGCCCGCGAGCGCCTGGAGGATCTTCGTGTCCATCCAGTCGAGGCCAAGCTCGTCAATCTCGAAGAAGCTCATGGCCTCCGCCGCGACCTCCGCCGTGATGGCACCGGCGGCGCGCACCTGGGCGTAATCCCTCACGCGCTTGAGCAGGCGGTTCGCCAGGCGTGGCGTGCCACGGCTGCGGC
>UQWE01000088.1 GCA_900544655.1 uncultured Coriobacteriaceae bacterium | reverse complement strand
GGCTCGCGAGCTCGCGCGTGAACTGCAACAGGTCACCGCCGTTGTTGACGAGCTCAGCCACCCCGGAGAAGAGCGCGGGCACGTCACGGTTCGCGAGCGCCAGCGACACGCCGGAGAGTGCGGAGCCGCTCGCCTCGCCAAGAAGATCGCGCGCAGCCTCGGCGCTCACATCTCCCGCGCCAAAGACGGAGAGTTGCTCCAGCGCGGAGAGCGCGTCACGCATGCCTCCGCGGGCATGGCGCACAACGATGTCGAGGGCCTCGTCATCGAAGGTAAAGCCCTCCTTCTCGCACACGTCGACGAGCCGAGCGCGCATCTCGTCCGGAGCGATGGAGTGGAAGTCGAAGCGCTGCACGCGCGAGAGGATGGTGGCGAGGATCTTCTGCGGGTCCGTCGTGCACATGATGAAGACGACATGCGCCGGCGGCTCCTCGAGCGTCTTGAGCAGCGCGTTAAACGCCGCGGGCGTCAGCATGTGGACCTCGTCGATGATGTAGACCTTGTAGCGGCCGCGCACTGGCGCATAGTCGACGCGGTTGATGATCTCCTCGCGCACGTTGTCGACGCCCGTGCGGCTTGCCGCGTCGAGCTCGTAGACATCTGGATGCTCGCCGGCAGCGATGAGTCGACACTCCTCGCAGGTGCCATCCGGCAGATGGCCCTCGCCCTGCTCGCACATGAGGGCCTTCGCAAGGATGCGGGCCATGGTGGTCTTGCCGGTACCACGCGGGCCGCAGAAGAGGTACGCATGGCTCGTGCGGCCCTCGCACACGGCACGCTCGAGCGTAGAGACCACGTGCGCCTGGCCGACTACCTGCTCAAACGTCTGCGGACGATATTTACGATACAGCGACTCCATGGGACCTCCGGCAATCATAGCGGCACGGCCGAGACGGGCCGTGCCAGACCAGACCAGTATACCCGGGCCGCCGGACGGGCTCCCGCCTGAGAGCGTGCGAACACCCATGACGACGACACTCACCCAGCTGCACGCGCCGCCGGCAGAACCTTATTTCGGTACCCAACGCCACCCCCCGACACATCGGGGACAATCCCGGCCTCCTTCTCCCGCGCTACCGTCCACCTAATACGCGCGCCCCGCCCGCGCCGCAAGACGTACGCTTTCGGAAGTGAGCAGAGACCGAGGGGAAACCATGACGAATATTGATGAGGCGCTCGATGCGGCTATCGCAAACAACACGGACGAGGCGGTTCTCGGCCTCGATATCGGCGGCACGAGCATCAAGATGGGCGTCGTGACGAGGGTTGGGAAAGTCCTCGCCACGGCGAAGGTCCCAAGCGGCGAGCTTGATAATGCCGAGGCGTTTGATAGGGTCTCCACCTCCGCCGTTGCCCTCGTGCGCGAGGCAGGGAAGGACCCCGAGACGCTCGGCGCCATCGGCATCGATGTTCCCGGCGTCGTCCTCGAGGACGGCACGCTGGCCATGACCCCCAACATCGTTCTTGATCTCGCCGGCCTGACCGCAGCCCTCAAGGCCGCCTTCCCCATCGCCCGCACTCGCGCGCTCAACGACGCGAACGCCGCGGCACTTGGGGAGGCTTGGCTCGGGGCAGGCGACGGCATCAGAAGCGCCGTCATGCTTACGCTTGGCACGGGCGTGGGCGCCGGCGTCATCGTTGACGGGAAGGTTGTCGTTGGTGCGCACGGCGCGGGCGGAGAAGCCGGCCACATCAACGTAAACCCCAACGAACCCGAAGCCTGTGAGTGCGGGCCTCGAGCAATATGCGAGCGCTCGCGGCCTCATTCGCCTGTATCGTGAGGAGTGCGTGGCGTCTGGCGTCGCTGAGGTCCCGATCGCCCACGCGACCGACGCGCTGGCCGTCTTTGAGGCCGCTCGCGCGAACAACCCCGAGGCCCTGCGCGCATGCGAGCACCTCGCCGACTATCTTGCGCGCGCGATGTCGATCATCGCGGCGATCGCGGATCCGGAGATGTTCATCCTGGGCGGAGGCATGTGCGGAGGCTGGGATGCGTTTGGTGACATTTGCCTGGAGAAATACCGTGCCTACGCCATCCCCGGCTGCCGCGACACCCTCATTCGCGTTGCTACGCTGGGAAACGACGCCGGCTTCCTCGGCGCGGCGCGCCAGGCGATCGCGCTGTTGTAAGCAGGCTCCTCGCCATAGGCGGGCGACTTCATGAAGCGGCGCAGGTCCATGCCAAGCCGCGTTCCCCGATCGCCCGGCGAGTCCCTGCACCTTGCAACCATCGGCCCGCGAGGCCCGCAGATTCAGAATCCCAGGCATAAAAAGCGCCCCAGCCATCCGGGGCGCTTGCCGGGCCATGGCAGCCAAAGACTCCTTTTCCGGCTTAGCGGGCGGCCCGAATCTTCCAATCGGCGCGCGCCCTCCCAGAGAACAGGGGGTTGGAAGAATCTCTGAAGAACTAAATGGGCGTGTCGTTGAATGCGCCCAGCATGCTACCCGACGACCGGAGGGGAGACGAGCGTTCAGGAGGGCGCGCGCTTTACTCATATTGTGTACATCCGAGCCCGACTTGAATCACTGCCAGGGTTTTTACCGCCGCGAACGGTACTCATGGCCTGGCGAAAGGTATGTCGAGAGCATCGGTAAAAGCGAGCGGAATTAGTGTTCTAGCTGCGGCATCGATTTCCGCCGTTGCACGGGCGAGCGTGATGTCGGGACGCCCATGGCCGGGGCGCACAGGCCGGGGCGCGCACGGCAACCACGCGGTCCTCACCGTCACTATGACGGACGTCCGTCCCACGGCGCACGTCCCGCGCTACTTGGCCTTCTTGGCGAGCTTCGCCTTCACGAGACCCACGACCGTCGGGATGACGGAGACGAGCACGATACCCACGATCAGCAGCTCGAAGTGCTCCTGGACAAACGGGATTCCGCCGAAGAAGTAGCCAAGGAGCGTGAAGAGCGTCGACCAGGTGATGCCGCCCAGAATGTTGTAGATGCCGAAGTTGCGCCAGTGCATGCCACCCATGCCCGCGATAAAGGGCACGAAGGTGCGGATGAACGGGAAGAAGCGGCCGAGGAAGATGGCGAGGTGACCCCACTTGTCGAGGAACTTCTCGGACTTCTCGAGGCGCTCCGGCGTCATGGCCTTGACCTTGCCCGAGGCGACGATCTTCTTGCCGAAGAAGTGGCCGATCATGAAGTTGCACTGGTCGCCCAGGATTGCGGCGGCCCAGGAAACGCCGAGAAGGGCCACGATGTTGAAGCCGCCGTTGTGCGCGAAGAAGCCCGAGGCGAACAGCAGGGAGTCGCCAGGGAGGAACGGGAAGAACACGACGCCCGTCTCGATGAAGATGATGAGGAAGACGCAGCCGTAGGCCATGAGGGGGCCGGCGGCGATCCAGCTGGCGATGGCCGTGCGCGGATCCTTCAGAAGCTCGGCAATAAAGTTAATGAAGCCCATAGTCCGTCCCATCTAGAAATGTCCAGCGTCAAGCGACGCGGCATTCCCGAGTTAGAAAAATGCCCCGTGGATGCAGTCATCGCATTCCTCGGGGCGTCGCTTGCTGGTCATCAAGTGAGCACGATGGGAACGGGTGCCCGCCAGAGGCCCCTTATGGCTGCTGCCTCCCGGCCCTGACCAGGTTCGAGGTGTGACGTCACCCGAGCCCATCGAACTCACTCGGGGACTCAGTATACAGAAGACGGGCGCCCGGCCGCAAAGGCAAGGCGCCCGCTATCAAAGCTACACGAGTGCGAAGGGAATGTAGGTGATCGGCTGGCAAACAGACAGCCGCTCTGACGGCTCGCCACCCCACCACCCGCAAAAGTTGACAAAGGGACTGTCCCTTTGTCACTCCCATCACCCCCTTTGTCATTCCTTTGTCACTCCCATCACCCTCAAAGTTGACAAAGGGACTGTCCCCTCTGCAGGTTTACCCTCTGCAGGTTTAGAAGAGCGCGCCGGAGACGATGAGGGTGGCGGCGATGAGGAGCGCCGCGTAGTCGGTGGCGACGAACGGGTAGCGCTTGTAGCTGCTCTCGCGTGTGCGCAGGTAGAAGCCGCGCTGTTCGGCGGCGAGGGCGGTGGCGTCAGTCTTGCCCACCGAGCTCACGAGCAAAGGGATGCATAGCGGCAGCATGAGCTGGACCTTCTTGAAGGGGTTCTTCGTGTCGTACTCCACGCCGCGCGCGGTCTGGGCCTCCATGATCGCGTTCATCTCCTGGCTGAACACGGGCACGAAGCGCAGCGCCGTCGTAAAGGTGAAGGCGTAGCGATAGGGCACGTGAAGGATCTCGACGCAGGCATTCGCGAGGTCGTTCAGCTTGGTAACGGTGAGCATGAGAATGAGCGGCAGCGCCACGCCGAGGAGACGCAGGCACGCCTTCGAGCCCGTGACTAGGCCGTCGGCCGTCATCCACAGCGCGACGACGTCGCCCGTGCGCACGAAGGCGGTCTGGAGCACAAGCATCACCACGGCGAGTGGGACGAGCAGCTTGAGCAGCGAGAGCAGGTTCTTGAAGACCCCGGCGTAGACGCCCAGCGCGAGCGTAAGGACGAGCAGACCCAGAAGCATCGGGTAGGTGTCGCCGAGGAAGGTCGCGATGATGATGCCCGACGCGAGCGCGAGCTTGGCGATGGGATTAAGGCGGTGCAGGACGGTGTCGCCCGGAACGTAGTCGATGACGTTAACCACGGCGGATCATCTCCTCGGTGACGCGGACGATGTCGGAAACCTCACTCATGCCGCTGAACTCGGGCGACACGTCAGCCGCGAGGCGCGCGGAGAGCTCGACGGCCTGGGGCGGCGCCACGTAGGCACGCCTCATAAGGCCTTCGTTCGCGAAAATCTCCGCAGCGGGGCCACGGTCGAGAATCTCGCCGTTAGCCATGACCACAAGACGCTCGGCGAAGTCGCTCACGACCTCCATGTCGTGGCACACCATGATGACGGCACATCCGCGCTCGGCCATCTCGCGCACGGTCCCCATGACCGTCATGCACTCGCGATAGTCGAGCCCGCTCGTGGGCTCGTCGAGCAGAACGACGTCCGGGTCGGTAACGACGACGCTCGCAAGCGCCACCATCTGGCGCTGCCCGCGCGAGAGCGAGAAGGGCGCCTCGTCGAGGGGCAGGCCAAAGCGCCGGGCCACCTGCTCGGCTCGCCTCCTTGCCTCCCCCACCTCGACGCCCTGGAGCTCGAGGCCGAAGGCAATCTCCTCGAGAACCGTGTCCTTGCAGAGTTGGCGATCCGGATTCTGGAAGAGGGTCGCACAGCGGGCGGCGATGGCACTCGTCGGCACCTCGCGCGTGTCGAGGCCCGCGACGCGAACGCTGCCGGAAGAGGGCTTGAGCAACCCGTTCAGCAGCTTGGTGAGCGTGGTCTTGCCGGCTCCGTTCTGGCCCACGACGCCCACGAGTTCGCCGGGATAGACGCACATCTCGAGGTCGCGTACGGAGGCGCCGCCATGCGGATAGGAAAAGCTCACGCCCCGGAGCAGGACGACAGGCTCGGCTCCCTCGGCGTGGGGACGCAGGGCGGGGGCGTGCGGGGACGCGGCGGGACGGGCCCCT
>UQWE01000087.1 GCA_900544655.1 uncultured Coriobacteriaceae bacterium | reverse complement strand
CGCGTGGAGCGCGCGAACGTGCTCGCGCAGGTGGGCCGCCCCGCGCGGGTCGAGCCCGGCGATGGGTTCGTCGAGGACGAGGACCTCGGGCTCCATGGCGAGGACGCCGCCTAGGGCAACGAGTCTCTGCTGTCCGCCCGAGAGGTCGAAGGGGGAGGCGCTGGCCTTATCGACGATGCCGAGGAATTCGAGCTGCTCGTTCACGCGACGAGCGACTTCTTCCTCGGAAAGACCGAGGTTGCGAGGACCGTAGGCGATATCCTCGGCCACGGTCTCGGCGAAGAGTTGGCGCTCGGAGCGCTGCATTACGAAGCCGATCTTGCCGCGAAGCTCGCGGCGGCGCTTACGGTCAGCGGCAGGGATGCCACATACGCTGACTTCGCCGGATTGCGGATTGGCGAGCGCGCATGCGAGGCGGGCGATCGTGGACTTGCCGGAACCCGTCTGGCCGATGAGGGCGACGAGCTCACCGCGCGCGAGCTCGAAGGAGAGGCCGTCAAGGGTGGGGGCAGCGCCGTACGAGAAGCTGATGTTTGAGAAACGAAGGGCTGCCGGCGCGTTTTCGCTGGTGGGAATGCTCGTCGCGTGTGGGGATGGTTCCTCGCCTGCAGGTGCGATAACCCCCTGGCTCGCGTCCTTCTCGGCAAGGGCATGTGCGAGCTCGCTTGCGCTTGCGCAGGGCTCCAGGCCAAGCTCGAGCGACACACGCGTTGCGAGAGGAAGGTCAAGGGCGCATTCACGCAGCTCGCGGGCGTGCGCGAAGACCTCTGCGGGGGTTCCCTCGAGAACGACGCGGCCGCCGCGCATCACGATGACGCGGTCTGCGGCGAGCGCCTCGTCCATGAAGTGCGTGACGTGGACGAGGGTGGTGCCGGCCTCTTGAAGCAGGTCGAGCACGTGCATGACGCCACGACGTCCGCGGACGTCGAGCATGGCGCCGGGCTCATCAAGCACGAGCATGTCTGGGTGCATGGCGAGGGCGCTCGCGATGGCGACGCGCTGCTGCTGGCCACCGGAGAGGCGCGCCGGATCTGCCTGGGCATATGCGGACATCGCCACGCGCCCCAGTTCCTCGTCGACGCGGCGGGCGATGTCGATGCGCTTGATGCCGAGGTTCTCTGGTCCGAAGGCCACGTCATCGGCGACGACGCTCGTGACGATCTGGTCCTCGGGATTCTGGAAGACGAGGCCCGTGACCCGGCGCGCGTGGCGTGAGGCGTCCGGGTCGGGCGAGCCGTCGAAGCAGGTACGGCCTGCGAGCTCGACGGTTCCCTCGTCGGGAGCCACGAGTCCCGCGAGCACCTGCGCGACCGTGGACTTCCCCGAGCCGTTGGGACCGAGCACGCAGATGCGCTCGCCGGGTTCAATGCGTAGCGAAACGCCATCGAGGGCCCAGGTGAGGCCGCCGTCATAGGAGAGACGGACGTCCTCGAGCTGGGCCCTCGACATGGGCGCGCTGTTAGGCGAGGCGGTCAATTACCTGCTCACGAGCCTGGAGACGGGCTTGAACACCACGGCAGTCACGGCACAGTTGAGCGCGACCTTGATGATGTTGAAGGGCAGCAGCACCGGCACGATCATGGCCATGACGTCGGCCGAAGTCATCGTGGGGGTGTAGATCGGGGTGATGACGATGTTGGCTCCGCAGGCGACGATGAGGGTGGCGACGGCGCCGAGCGCCATGCCGGTGGCGGCGCCAGCGACGGTCTGCTTGCGCTCGTATACGAGCGAGGCAGGGACGACGAGCGCGAGCGTGCAGAGGATGCCCATGAGGCCGCCCCACGGATTCATGAAGAGGTGGGGAAGCCAGGACAGGACGCTCACGATGGCGCCCGTGCCCGTGCCGAAGGCGAGGCCGGCGACGAGGCAGACGGCGCCGGACGGGTCGTACTTCAGCCACGCGACCGGCGGAACCGGGATCTCCATGTAGCTGACGATCATCGAGACGGCGACGAACAGTGCGCAGATGGCGATGCGCTGGGTCGACCAGCCGCCCGACGTGGAGCCGGTGGTTGCGTGTGAGTTTGCGTGCGTGGAAGTAGCCATAAGTGGCCTCCGTTTCTTCCATCCGGACTGTGACCGTTGGCCCCGGATTCTCACCGGATCGACCGCGTATCCGCGGGTCGCGGGCTTCTGGTTGGCTCTTTGCCACCAGTTACCGCCAGTGGGGAATTTCGCCCCGCCCTGAAACTGACACCGATAGGCTAGCACATTGCCCATGGCGCGCAAGAGGTTTTGCGCGGGGGACTCTTGGGCGGTGGCGGACGTGGGCTGGGGCTCGCGACAAGCGCCGCGCCCCGCCTGAATGCGGAGTTTGCATTGACGCGCAAAAGGGCGGGTAAACTTCAGCGGAGAGAACAAGATGCTTGCCGTGCGAACAGCCTGGGGTTGTATTGCCGGCTACTGACACCATCGCCTATTGACGCGCGGCCGTGCGCGTAGCCCGAGGAGGACCCATGTCCCAGGATTCCGAGAAGATCTCCGCCCTTGCCCATGCCCTCGAGAGCGTGGTGGGCGCGGATTCCGTCCGTCGTGACGAGCCGATGAGCGCCCACACCACGTTTGGCGTCGGTGGCCCGGCGGACCTGTTCGTGACGCCCGCGACGGAGGACGAGCTTGTCCGCGTCACGCGCGCCTGCGCTGACACGGGTGTGCCGCACTTTCTGCTCGGCCTGGGTTCTGACCTGCTCGTGGGCGACAGAGGCTATCGTGGCGTCATGATCGACTGCGCCGGCGCGCTCAACGACATCCTGCTGTTGGGTGATCCACGCGAGACCTGCGAGGTCCTCTGCGAGGCGGGCGCCGCCATCGCGGACGTTTCCAAGCTCGCGGCTTCCCTCGGCCTAACGGGCCTTGAGTTTGCCTGCGGCATCCCGGGCAGCGTGGGCGGTGCCGTCTTCATGAACGCCGGCGCCTATGACGGTTGCTGCGCCGATGTCCTCGAGAGCGTCCGCTGCCTCATGCCGAGTGGCTATGTCGAGGAGATTCCGGCCGATCAGCTCGAGATGGGCTATCGCACGAGCCGCGTGCGCACCGAGGGTCTTGTGGTGCTCTCCGCCACGTTCAAGCTCGAGCCGGGCGACTACGCCCAGATCGCGGATCGCGTGACCGAGCTTACGGAGGCGCGCCAGTCCAAGCAGCCGCTTGAGTATGGCAGCGCGGGTTCGACCTTCAAGCGCCCTGAGGGCCACTTCGCCGGCAAGCTCATCAGCGATGCCGGCCTCAAGGGCTACCAGGTGGGGGGAGCCGCGGTCTCGACCAAGCATGCGGGCTTCGTCGTGAACCTTGGCGGTGCCACGGCGGCCGACGTGCGTGCCGTCATCTCCCATGTCCAGGACGAGGTCAAGCGTCAGTTCGACGTCGAGCTCGAGCCTGAGGTCAGATTCGTGGGCGAGTTCTAGGTTCGTTAACCCACCATATGTTCGTGGAGCTCAAGAAGCTCGAGCACGATGCTGTCGATAACGGAGAAGTCCGAGCCCTTGTTGGTCATTACGGCGAGGACCACGTCGCCGGTCTCCTCACGCACCATGCCGGCATCGACCGTGGTTGAGAGGGAGCCGCCCTCGCTGGGGTACCAACCAGCCTTTGACCAGGTGCTGCCAAAGGCTCTGCCCACGTACCTGATCGCAGAGGTCTCCGGTATGGCGAATTCGCTTGCGAGATAGGCGGCGCCCGGCTCGTTGCTGGCAAGGTATTGGCCACAGAGCGCCCACATAGAAAGCAACTGGTTGGGTGTCACGAACTCGTAGTTATTGTCCGCGATGCTCGCGACGCTGAGCGTCTGCATGGCAGAGTCGATGTCGCTGGTCGCCGCCGTTACCGGCAGGTTCTCCGCGCCCGCCTCGTCAATGAGCTGTCGCATGACGTCGTTGCCGTTGCTCCCGCGTAAGATGGCGTAGGCGGCGTTGTCAGACTGCTCAATCGTCGCGGAGACGAGGCCTGAGAGGGATTCGATGCCATCGCCCAGACCATAGCGCGCGAGTGCGGCGACATAAGGCCCCTTGAGTGAGCTTGCGGAGTAGAAGGCGGTGTCTGCGTTGTAGCTGATGGTCGCACCGGTGTTGACGTCTAGCAGGACATAGCCAACCTTGTAGCCCGCGTCTTCGATGGCATCGGTCGCGTGACGAAGGGGGACAATTTTGTCATTGGTGACGCTGGCACCCGAGACGATGATGCCTGCTGGGTCCTCGGGGGCGGAAAACCCTGTCGAGATTAGGCTGTCCGCGAAGGAGGCTCCGCTTGAGGGCGGCGCAGACACTCGAGCGCTGAGGACACCGACGGGTTCTCCCTGGCGAGCTGCCACAGAATCGTTCTTCGTGTGTGCGATACCAAAGACGAGGGCGATGACGGCGACGACGGCAACCGCGCTGGCTATGACGGATGCGCGGGCGTCCACGAGGAGGATCCACCTAAGCACGCGCGGAAGCGCGGGCGTCTCCGCCTGCGCTTCCGTCTCGGTGTCAATATGGGCCTCGGCGAGCTTCTCGTTCGTCTCGGCGGCGTTGTTCAACTCGGGCGCATCGGCCGACTCGAACGATGCGTCCAGGTCGCTCTCGCGCTGATCGTCTGACATCTTGCCTTGCCTCGCCGCCGCCTAGTTCTTGAGGGAGTTGAGCGGGGCCGGGAAGCGGCCGCCGCGGTGTGCCAGGACGTGACCAGCGTTGGGGTTCACGTGCATGACCGGAGCGCGGCCAAAGAGGCCGCCGAACTCGACGCAGTCGCCCTCGGCCTTGCCGATGGCGGGGATGAGGCGAACGGCGGTGGTCTTGTTGTTGATGACACCGATGGCCATCTCGTCGGCAATGATGCCGGCGATCGCCTCGACCGGCGTGTCGCCCGGGACGGCGATCATGTCGAGGCCGACGGAGCACACGCAGGTCATGGCCTCGAGCTTCTCGAGGGAGAGCGCGCCGGCCTCGGCGGCGTCGATCATTCCGGCGTCCTCGGAGACCGGGATGAAGGCGCCGGACAGGCCGCCGACGCTGGAGCTCGCCATGACGCCGCCCTTCTTGACGGCATCGTTGAGCATGGCGAGGGCGCACGTGGTGCCCGGCCCACCACACTGGCCGACGCCGATGATCTCGAGGATGCGTGCGACGGAGTCGCCGATGGCGGGGGTGGGGGCGAGGGACAGGTCGACGATGCCCTTCTCGACGCCCAGACGGCTTGCCGCCTGGCGGCTCATGAGCTCGCCGGCGCGGGTGATCTTGAAGGCGGTCTGCTTGATGCGCTCCGCGACCTCCATCATGTCGGCCGTCTCGGGGAGCTCGGCGAGGGCCGCCGCCATGACGCCGGGGCCGGAGACGTGCCTCCTCGCCAGAGCCATGGATGGCGCCCGCCATGAACGGCGAGTCCTCGACCATGTTGGCGAAGCAGACGAACTTGGAGGCGCCAACGGAATCGCGGTCCGCCGTGAGCTTGGCGGCGTCGATGATGGTCTGGGCTGCCATGAGGACGGCGTCCATGTTGATGCCAGCGCGCAGGCTCGCGACGTTCACGCTCGAGCACACACGGCTCGTGGCGGACAGCCGCCCTCGGGGGGCGGGGCATCACCAC
>UQWE01000086.1 GCA_900544655.1 uncultured Coriobacteriaceae bacterium | reverse complement strand
CGGCTCTCGTAAGAGCTGAAGCTCGGGCTCGATGCACTTGAGGAGCGCTCGTAGCCAGAGGAGGCACGGGTGCTCGTGCGGTTATAACGTCCTAGGACAATGGAATTACTTGCACTCATGTGGCGTCTGCTTCGTTTCTGCTGTGTTTGGGCACATGTTGCGGTTATGGTCGCGCCTTCGCGCGCGTATCGATTATGACAGATTAGGAGTCAGACCTACCCGCCCTCTTCGCTTCGACCCAGAGCTGCTCAAGCTCTTCACGAGAAACGTCAGCGAGCGACTGGTCCTTCTCGGCGGCAGCCTCCTCCATGGCAGCCCAGCGCTCGCGGAACTTCTCGCAGCTACGCCTCAGCGCCGTCTCGGCATCGATGTGCTCCTTGCGGGCAACGTTCACGACGGAGAACAGCACGTCGCCGAACTCCTCGAGCGCCCCCTCGGAACCCGTCTCCTCCGCGGCGAACTCCGTGCGCTCCTCATCGACCTTGGCCCAGACGTCGGCCGTGGTTTCCCAGTCAAAGCCGCAGTTGGCAGCTTTCTTCGAGATCTTCTGCGCCTGCATGAGGGCGGGAAGCGCGCGAGGGACGGCATCGAGCAGGCTCGAGGTCGAGCCGGACTGCTCCGCGTCGCGGCGCTCGTCAAGCTTCACCTTGCTCCAGATGTCGAGCACCTCGGCGGAGTCATGCGCGCCCACGCCGGAGCCAAACACGTGCGGATGCCTGCGGACGAGCTTGTCATCGAGGTCGCGGCAGACGTCGGCAAAGGTGAACTCGCCGGCGTCCTCGGCAATCTGGGCATGGAGAAGGACCTGCATGAGCACGTCGCCAAGCTCCTCGCGCAGATGCGCGGCGTCACCGGCCTCAATCGCATCGACCGCCTCGTAGGCCTCCTCGATCATGTTCTTCGCGATACTCGCATGGGTCTGCTCCCTATCCCAGGGGCAGCCGTCGTCCTGGCGAAGGCGCCAGATCGTCCTCACGGCCTGCTCGAGCTCACGCTGGCCGCGCGGGGCGTCCGAGCGGAGAAGCGTCTGGACGTCCGCGAGCTCGCGAGGCTCATCGTGGCGGCCGCCAAGAGCGGCGACGAGCCCACGCTCCTCGAGGGCGCGAAGAATGCCCTCGGCCATGAGATGGGCGCCATCGGCGTTGGGATGGAGCCTGCCGTCCGCATAGAGCGCGGGGTCCGCCGGAACAAGCTCCGCACCATCGATGTACTCGACGCCAAGGCGCGCGCACTCGTCGCATATGACGCTGCGCACCCACGCGAGGGTGCGGCCGTGAGGCTGCTCGCTGTCGACGTCCGCGCGCCAGATGGGGCTCACGGCGAAGACAGGCGTATCGGGGAACTTGTCGACGAGCCTCTGGAGATACTTGGCCATATTCTCCACGAGGTCACGCTCTCGCTCGGTATGGGCCCAATCGTTGGTGCCATAGGCGACGATGATCGCCGCAGGCGGGTTCTCGCGGAAGGCCCTCATTCCGCGCAGGGTACGTTCGTCGAAGTGATGGCCCGCGATGGCCTGGTTCATGAGGTCAAGGCCGAGAGCGCGGGAAACCTCCGCCGGCCAGGACGCGCTCGGCCTACCCACGACGTAGCCCTGGGTGATCGAGTCTCCGAGCGCGAGGAGGTAACCGCGTTCGGCAGACTGCTCGAGGCTGCCGTTGGTGGAGAGGTTGCCCACCGCGACGTTCATGAGACAGGGCAGGTAAATCGTGACTGAGGCGGGCGCGTGGGAGGGATTCTCGAACTCGAGCGTGACCGTGCCCTCACGGACGGGGGCGGTCTTCACGTAGACGCCATCGACGACGAGGTCGATGCCGTCGACCACGCCCTCCTCGGGGGCACGGTCATCGCCGGCGGCGCGAGCGAGCTCGATGGTCTCGCGCACCGAATTGCTCTTGAAGTGGATGCCCTCGATGATGGAGAGGTCGAACGAGACCTCGTCCCCCGTGGTCACGAGGTTGATCGTGGCACCAGCGGTATAGCTTGCGGCGCGCTCGCGACCGGCGTCGGCCGCGGCCTCCGTCTGCTTGTTCGACATGCGCGACGGCCTCACGAGGCCATCGGGACGATAGATGAGGTGGCGGGCGCCGCGAATGAACGGCGCGATGTTAGCAGCAGTCATGTTTCTTCTTTCTCTCCCTTGGTTTTGCCCAAGTGTAGCGCTCGAGTCTGAAAAGACGCTGACTCCTGACAGAGCGCTTACGCCCACCACGCCAAAGATGCGGCAACGGCGGAGCGCATACGGCCACCGCTCGCGGAGCTGCTTTACGCCCGCTCCTCCTCGGGATAGCGAATACCCCACTGACGACGAAGCATCGTCATGATGGCCATGACATCGACGGTGTAGGCAATCATATTCTGCTCGACCTGGTCTCCGGCGACGGCGCGCTCGAGGTTCGCAACCTCGTAACACAGCGCATAGGCCTCCTCGCCCGCACGGATCTCCTCGCGGCGTCCATCGGCCGTCCAGACGATGGCGGCGCGGTCCGCACGCGGGTAGTCCGCGACCTCGATGTAGCAGTCATCGAACGAGAGGACGGCGCGCTTGGGCTGCTTCGAGTGGAGCGACAGCGTGATGGTGGCCATCTGCATATCGGGGTTGCGCAGGACGATGCCGCTCGTGACGTCAACGCCCGTGGAGCAGGCATTGGCGATCGAGAGCACGTCCTCGGGCAAGCTCATCATGAACAGGCGCGCGAGGGTGATCGCGTAGACGCCGATGTCGAGCAGGGCACCGCCCGCAAGGTCGCGGTTGTAGAAGCGCGATTTGGGGTCGAACTCCTTGTAGGAGCCGAAGTTGATCTGTGCCAGGTTCATCTGGCCGAACTCGCCCGCCATGGCACGACGAATGATCTCGCGGTAGAGGGGCATGTGCAGGATGGTGGTGGCATCGACGAGCTGAACGTGGTTGGCGTCCGCGATCGTCAGTGCCTCAGCGAGTTCCTCGGAGTTCAGCGTGATGGACTTCTCGCACAACACGTGCTTGCCCGAGCCAAGGGCGCCGCGGAGATACTTGATGTGCGTGTTGTGGGGCGTCGTGATGTAGATGGCGTCGATGTCAGGGTCGGCATAAAGCTCTTCCGGAGAGTCATAGACGCGCGCGACGCCCCAGCGCTCGGCAAACGCCTCCGCCTTGGTACGCGTGCGATTCTGGACGCCGGCGAGCTTGCGGCCTGCGAGCGCGAAGGACTCCGCCATCTGGTTCGCGATGACGCCGCAACCGATGACGGCCCAGCGCAGCTCAGGCGCGGTAAAGACATCCGAGGGGAAGGGCTTGCCGGCGACGGCGGCAAAGGCGGCGTCCGCGGCTGCCGCCGCATCGATCGGGGTGTTCGAGCTGTTCTCGGCCATGATCTTCTCCGTTCGTTCGAAGGGATGGGTCTTGGCGGGGCCATGGCATGGCGCCAGAGTCCTCACCAGCGGTTATTCTTCTGGCTCGTCATCGCCACCGGCCTCCTCGAGCACGGCCAGGGCGCAGACGACGAGGTCCTCGGCACCACGCTTGAAGGGGTAGGCGACCTTCTCGGTCTTGGGATAGATGATCGCCCCGCGCGCCTTGAACTTGAGCGTGAGGTCGCGAGGGCACTTGAGGCCCAGGTAGATGATGCGGCCACTCGCAAGCGTGACGCTCGTGACGCCCAGGCGCTGGGAGCGGATGCGGATACGCGCGCGGTCGAAGAGGTTCTTCGCGGCGGCAGGCATCGCGCCAAAGTCGCGCTCGCACTCCTGCTCGAGCGCATCGACCTCGGCGAGCTCCACGGCGCCCGCGAGTTTGCGGTACACCAGGACGCGCTTGTCGACCTCGGGCAGGTACTCCTCAGCGAGGTAGAAGTCCGCGGAAAGGTTGATGTTGACCTCGCTCTGCGCAAGCTCGCCGCCCGCCTCGCCCTTCGCCTCGGCGACGGCCTCGCCAAGCATCTGGGTGAAGAGGTCGAAGCCGACGCTCGAGAGGTTGCCGTGCTGTTCCGCCCCCACGAGCGAGCCCGCACCACGAATCTCGAGGTCGCGCATGGCGACGCGCATGCCGCTGCCAAGCTCCTGGTACTCGTTGATCGCCATGAGGCGGTCCGTCGCCTCAGGCGTGAGAGGACGCTCGCCGGGGAACATGAAGTAGGCATACGCCTGGATGCGCCCGCGGCCGACGCGTCCCTTGAGCTGGTAGAGCTGTGCCAGGCCCAAGCGCTGGGAGTCCTCGATGATGAGGGTGTTGCTATGGGGGTTGTCGATGCCGCTCTCGATGATGGTGGTCGCCACCAGCACGTCGATCTCGCCGCGCTGGAACTTCATCATCATGTCCTCGACCTGCTTGGCGCTCATCTTGCCGTGCGCCACGCCCACGCGGGCCTCGGGCGCGGCCTCGAGCACGCGGGCCTCGGCCTCGTCGATGGTCTTCACGCGGTTGGAGACGTAGTAGACCTGGCCATCACGGGCGAGCTCCGCGCGAATGGCGGCGGAGACTACGTCCGGGTCGTACTCCCCCACCGTCACCTTGACGGGAAGGCGCCCCGGCGGCGGCGTCATGATCAGGCTCATGTCGCGCACGCCACTCATCGCCATCTGCATGGTGCGCGGGATGGGCGTGGCGGAGAGCGTGAGCACGTCGACCTGCTCGCGCATGTTCTTGAGCTGCTCCTTGTGCTGGACGCCGAAACGCTGCTCCTCGTCGATGATGACGAGGCCCAGGTCATGAGGATTCACGTCCGCGGAGAGCAGGCGGTGGGTGCCCACGAGGACGCTCACCTTGCCGCTCGCAAAGCCCTCGAGGGCAAGCCTCTGCTGCTTGGGCGTGCGGAAGCGCGAGAGCACGTCGACCTCGAAGTCGAACGGCGCGAAGCGGTTGAAGAACGTCTCGAAGTGCTGCTGGGCGAGGATCGTCGTGGGACAGAGCACCATGACCTGACGGCCTTCGGCGACGCACTTGAAGGCGGCGCGCAGGGCCACCTCGGTCTTGCCGAAGCCCACGTCACCACAGAGCAGGCGGTCCATCGGACGGGCGGTCTCCATGTCGGACTTGATGTCCGCCACGGCAGAGGCCTGATCCTGCGTGAGCTGGTAGGGGAACTCCGCCTCCATTTCCTGTTGCTCGGGCGTGTCTGGCGCGAAGGCAAAGCCCTGGACGCTCGCACGACGCGTGTAGAGGTCGACGAGGTCGAAGGCGAGACGGCGAGCGTTCTTGCGAGCCTTGCCAGTGGCACGGCTCCAGTCCGCGGTGTTGAGACGCGTGAGGCGCGGCGCGGAGCCGTCCGGACCAACATAGCGCGTGATGCGGTCGACCTGCTCAAGCGGTACGAAGAGCTTGTCCCCACCGGAGTACTCGAGCAGGAAGTAGTCGCGTTCCTTGCCGGCGACCTCCTGGCGCACGATGTCGGAGAAGAGCGCTATGCCATGCGTGGCATGGACGACGTAGTCTCCGGGCTTGAACGGGAAGGTCACGCTCGTGGGATCGACGCGGCGGCGCGTCTTGCGCTTGGAGGAGCGAATCGCGAGGTCTCCCACGGAGATGATCGCGAGACACGCCGACGGCACGATGACGCCGGCAGGCACGGGCAGGTCAGTGAAGGTCACCTGGCCGCGCGGGAGGTCCGGCGCGCTCGCAAGATCGTTCGCAGTCGGGTCCATCACCGGCACGCCATTCTCCGGAGCGGAGCCCAGCGCCTCACCAAAGGTGACGCGCTCGTCGCCGAAGGTGAGCTCGAGGTGCTCGCGCGCCGCGCGGTCAGGCACGGCGAACAGCACGGAA
>UQWE01000085.1 GCA_900544655.1 uncultured Coriobacteriaceae bacterium | reverse complement strand
AACGCCCAGCGTCTGGCCAGGGTCAAGCGCAAGCGTGACGTCGCTCAGGGCGGGTGCTCCGCCGCCGTAAGAGAAGGTTACGTGATCGAAGGCGAGTGCGGGAGAGCCCTCGGGAAGGGCGGGCTCATCGTCGGACTCCCCGGCGACGTCGCGAACGGAGGGCTCGGCGGCGAAGACCTCGTTGATGCGGGAGGCGGAGGCGGAGGCGCGCGTGAAGACGACGACCAGGTTTGCGACGTAGACGATCGAGAGGAGCGTCTGGGTCATGTAGTTGACGAAGGCGATGACCTGACCCTGGGTGAGTTCGCCCACGTCAACGAACTGACCCCCGAGAACGAGAATCACGCACACAGCGACGTTCATGATGAGGAAGGTGGCGGGATTGAGGATGGAAGAGAGACTGCCAACCGCAGTGGCTATGCTCGCCTGCTCTTTCGTGGCCTCGCGAAAGCGTTCGCGCTCGTGGTCCTCCCTCACGAAGGCGCGCACGACGCGGACGCCCGACAGACCCTCCCGGCAGACGAGCGCGATGCGGTCGAGGGCCGCCTGCATCCTCACGAAGTAAGGAACGCATCGGGCCATGACGACCCAGAAAATCACGCCGATCAGCGGGGTCGAGACGAGGAAGACGAGGCCGAGCCTGACGTCGATGAGAAGGGCGGCGACCATCGAACCCACGGCGAGCAGCGGCCAACGGATGAGCTGGCGCACGCCGAGGGCAACGGCGACCTGGACCTGGTTGACGTCGTTGGTGATGCGCGTGATGAGCGAGGGCGTGCCGAAGCGGTCGAGCTCGGCGGACGAGAGCTCGTTGACGTGCGCGTAGAGCGCGCTGCGGACCTCGGTACCGATACCCTGCGAGCAAAGCGCCGCCATCTTCTGGCACACGAGGGTGAAGGCGAGGCCGATGACAGCCATGCCAACAAGCGCGACGCCGCTGACGATAACGGCGTGAACGTCGCCGGCAATGACGCCCCGGTCGATCATCCTCGCGATGACGAGGGGCGTGAGCAGGTCGAAGAACACCTCGATGAGCTTGCAGATGGGGCCCAGCACGAAATAGCGCATGTAAGGACCGGAGAATCGCTTGAGGAGATCGAGCATAGCGAGTGGGCGCCTTTCGAATCGCGCAGGGACATTCCGCATAAAGAAGATTGGACGCGCAAACTAGACACGTCCAACCATATTAGGCGTTCAACGTAAGGAACTTGTAAACCGAGAGCCCACCCGAGAGGCTAGGCCTCTTCAGGAGACGGCAGCTCGAAGCCGCAGTGCGGGCAGCGAGTCGCGCCAGGCTTGTGTTCCTCGAGGCAGAAGGGACAGATGGGAGCCGGCGCGGCGGGCGACTGCTCCTCGGTGTGGACGCGGCTCAGGGCAAGCCTCTGCGCCTCGTTAAACGCCTTGACGACCGCGAAGACGATCGCGGCGACGATGAGGAAGTTGATGACGGCTCCGAGGAACTTTCCGAAGTCGATCTCTGTGCCCGGGACGACGAGCCCGCCGATCTCGCCGACGTTGCCACCGGCGATGAGCTTGATGAGCGGGTTGATGACGTCTTCCGTGAGCGAGGTGACGATGGCGGTGAACGCGCCGCCGATGATGACGCCGATGGCCATGTCCATGACGTTGCCGCGATTGATGAACTCCTGGAACTCTTTGACGAGCTTCATGGGTGCCCCCCGAGCGATGTAGTTGCGAGCATCTCGCGTCAAGTATAACGAGCCAAGGCACAGGGTCTTACCACGCGCTTATCGCCAGGCAAACCATAGGGGTACATGCTGTTTGGCGGCAGCAGAATCGATGCACCACGGCCTCGATCGAGGGCGAAACTTAATGTCCGCAACGGCGGGTAGTATCTGAGATAGGGTATGAGTTTGACCTGGCGAGGCTAAGGAGGCTCACCATGCATGACGGCTACGATGATGACTTCGACCTTGATGACTACCTACACATATGAAAATAGCCCCATGCGGGGCTTGATTCAGGATGATATGCCATGATATCGCGGCATGTCGGTCTGCCTCGGCGAACCACAGCGGCTCGAACTCGCCGCGCTCGGACACGTCGATTACCCACCCGTACATGTCGTAGACCTTATAGCCGCCGATGTCACTCGCGTAGGCGTCGATCTCGTCGAAGTAGAAGTACTTACCGCGCGGGTTCAGGTGCTCGTTGAGGAGATTCACGGCGCCGACGACATAGCCGGACCACGCGCCGACCGTGTCAACTTCGCGTCTGATTCCAAATACGCGCATATACATCGACCCTCCTTACGCCCGGACAAAATCGAACAGAAGTTATCTTCGGAGCATACGAGACGACGCGTAATCCTTGGCAAACGTCGCGCGATACGACAAGCCTACCGCAAGCGCGATGGTTGGTACGGTGGTAAAGGCGTTCTCGAGCGTCCTCATAGGCCGCAAGATAAATGAAACACGCCACCCCGTATTTGCGGAAGTGGCGTGTTCCTCGTTATCTTATGCGTCATCTGGAG
Organism: uncultured Coriobacteriaceae bacterium; assembly: GCA_900544655.1. Classification (GTDB taxonomy): domain Bacteria; phylum Actinomycetota; class Coriobacteriia; order Coriobacteriales; family Atopobiaceae; genus Parolsenella. The sequence continues at coordinate 3,248 of UQWE01000085.1, read as the reverse complement.
GACAGAAAAGGTGATGACTCGGAGCAAACAAAAACACTCAGGCAATTTTGGCAACAAACCGTTATGAATACCCATCTACCTGATGTTTTGTAAATCTCTTTACTCCTCCATGTAGTCCTTGAGCTTGCCGGAGCGGCTCGGGTGGCGGAGCTTGGCGAGTGTCTTGCTCTCGATCTGGCGAATGCGCTCGCGCGTGACGCCAAACTCGCGTCCTACCTCCTCGAGGGTGCGCGGGTGACCATCCTCGAGACCAAAGCGGAGCTTGATGACCTTACGCTCGCGATCCGCAAGACCATCGAGCACCTGCTCGAGCTGCTCGCGAAGCATCGAATCGCTCGCAGCCTCGGGAGGAGCGACAGCCTGGGAGTCCTCGATGAAGTCGCCGAGCTGGGAATCCTCTTCCTCGCCGATAGGCGTCTCGAGGGAGACCGGCTCCTGGCTGATCTTCTGGATCTCGCGAATGCGCTCGGCACTCATGCCCATCTCCTCGCCGATCTCCTCGGGAGTCGGGTCGCGACCGAGGTCCTGCAGGAGCTGGCGCTGCACGCGGACGAGCTTGTTGATTGTCTCGACCATGTGGACCGGGATGCGAATCGTACGAGCCTGGTCGGCAATGGCACGGGTGATGGCCTGTCGAATCCACCACGTGGCATAGGTGGAGAACTTGAAGCCCTTCGTGTAGTCGAACTTCTCGACCGCGCGAATAAGGCCGAGGTTGCCCTCCTGGATGAGGTCGAGGAAGAGCATGCCGCGGCCAACGTAACGCTTGGCGATGGAAACGACGAGGCGGAGGTTCGCGGAGATGAGCGACTGCTTAGCCTCAAGACCCACCTGCTCGACACGATTAAGGCGGCGGAGCTCGACGCGGGAAAGCTCGAGCTCTCCCCTCTCGTGAGCCTCAAGCTTCTCCGTAGCCTCGGTGCCGGCCTCGATCTTCATGGCGAGGTCAACCTCCTCGGCGGCAGTGAGAAGGTCCACCTTGCCGATCTCCTTGAGGTACATGCGGACGGGATCGCCCGTGAGCATCACCGTGGCGGCGTCCTGACGGCGACGAGCCTTGAGGCTCGAGCCCTTCTTGGAACGCTTGGGGGCGGCGGGAATCGCGGGAATCTTCTCGCGAGGCATATCGTCTTCGTCGTCATCAAGGGAGCCGATGCCGACGTTGCCATCGTCATTGTCATCGTCGTCGCTAGACCCCTCGATATCAGAGTCCGGGTCGCTGTCGTCATCAGAGAGGACCTCGACGCCACGGGAACGAAGGGCCCCGTAGAGATCCTCGAGCTCGTCATCATCCACGTCGACGTCACGAAGAGCGACCTGAATCTCATCCTCGCTGACGGAACCGACGCTCTTGGCGCGATCGACAAGCTGACCAAACACCCCCTCGAGATCGGCGGAGAGCTTGGTTTCCTTCTTTGCCTTCTTACTCGTTGCCACGGACTTCCTCTCGACATGGCCGTCGATGCACAGTTATTGCTATATTACCCTGTTATCAGGGTTTAACTCAAAGAATTCCAGAGAATCGCTATTCAAGGGGCTGCGATGCCCGCAACTCACCCCGACGCGCCCGGAGCTGTCCCAATTCCTGAAGCGCCTCACGGGAGCGCGCCGGATCAGCCCCGCCGGCAAGGGACGCCGTGAGCATCGAAACCCTCCGGTCAATGGAGCGAATCTCAGCCTCGTTAACGACGAACTCGACGTTAGTCTGCGTGTCCCACGCGCTTGTCGAGGAGAAGGAGCTCGCCGAGAGGATCTTCGGCGCGTCCGGACAGGCGCGCGTCGCGGCGGCAACGACGTCTGCGGGCGTGGTGCCCACCGGCGTCGCGAGCATCGACCAGGCAATCGCCTCATGACGCGAATCGGCCCAGGCAAAGGTCGCGATGCGGTCCGCGTAGCCACGGAACAGGTCGATGTTGTCCGCCATCATGGCGAGCAGGTTCCTCTCCGCCCGAATCTGCGTGCGATCCTCGGCAGATAGCGCGCCAAGAGAGACCGAAGGCTGCGACTGCGCCATGGGCTCCGGCTCTGGCACGTAGTCATAGCCGTAGTCATCCACGGGCGCATACTCCTCTCCATAGCCACCCGAGGGCGCGTACTCATAGCCATAGTCATCGTCGGGAGCGTTCCCCGTCTCCTCGCCCTCGACAGGTGTGGAGCGAATCTTCTCCTTCGTCACCTCGACGTCGATGCCAAGTCTGCCGGCGACCTGCTGCGCATAGCCATCGAGGAGGTACGAGGATTTGAGAGGCGCGAGCACCTTCGCGATCTCCTCGAGCGCGGCGATCCTCAGGCCAGGGCTCGAAAGGTCGAGCGTCTCGAGCTTCTTGTCGACAACGAACTCGATGAGGGGCCTCGCCTGGCGCAGCTGTTCCTCCATCGCCTCGCGGCCATGAGCCTTCAGAAACTCGTCAGGGTCCTGGTTGTCTGGAAGCACGACGCAGGTAAGCGACGCCTTCGTGCTCTCGACGTAACGAACGGCGGCCTCTGCCGCATGCTGACCTGCTGCGTCGCCGTCGAACATGCACACGATGGTCTTGGCGAAGCGCGAGAGCGTGCGGATGTGGTCTGCGGAGAGCGCGGTGCCCAGTGCCGCCACCGTGTTGGTGAAGCCCGCCTCGTGCATCGAGATGACGTCCATGTAGCCCTCGGTCACGATGGCGAAACCGCGCGCGGCGATGCTCTCCTTCGCATAATCGAAGGCGAACATTTGCTTGGACTTATGGAACACGCTCGTCTCACGCGTGTTGAGGTACTTGGGCTTGGCATCCCCCATCACGCGACCGCCAAAGCCGATGCAGCGGCCCTGCTCGTCGTGGATGGGAAACATCACGCGGTCGAAGAAGCGGTCTCGAAGGCCGCCACCGCGAGAGACGCCGAGGTCAGCGGCCTCGAGTTCGCCTCGCGAGAAGCCCGCCTGCTGGAGCTCGCGCACGACGGACACGGACGGGTCGGCATAGCCGAGATGCCAGCGAGAGCAGATGTCAGAGTTGAACCCACGGCTCGCGAAGTAGGCACGCGCGGCGGCGGCGCCGTCACCCCTCCCGCGCATGAGGCGGGTAGAGAAAGAGGCCTGGGCAGCCTCGAGCGCGTCGATCACGCGAGTGCGCTTGGGCCCGCGCCTCGCCGTCCCCTGACCCTCTTCGATGTCGATGTGGGCTCGCTCCGCAAGGAAGCGAACGGCATCGAGGAAGTCGAGGCCCTCGCGCTTCATGACGTAGTCGAACACGTCGCCACCTGAGTGGCAGGGG
>UQWE01000084.1 GCA_900544655.1 uncultured Coriobacteriaceae bacterium | reverse complement strand
TGTCGTCGCCCGCCCGTGTTGCCGCGCGGCGTACTTGCGCGGCGCCTTCATGGCCGGCGGCTTCATCGCTGACCCGCGCGGAGACTTCCACCTCGAGATAGCGGTCACGGGTGACGAGTTCGCCGATGACCTCCTGGAGCTCCTCGATGACGAGGGCATCACCGCGCGTGTGAACCGTCGCCGCGGCTCCTATGCCATCTACCTCAAGAGCTTCGATGACATCGCCGCCCTCCTCGGCGTCGTGGGGGCGGAGCGCACGGCACGCGCCGTCAAGAACATCCGTGTCATGAAGTCCGTCAAGAATGACGTCAACCGGCGCGTCAACGCGGAACTTGCCAACCAGGCTCGCTCGACCGGCGCCTCGGCAGACCAGCTCGCGCTCATCGACCGCGTCGAGCGCGAGATTGGCTTCGACGCCCTGCCGCCCGCGCTCATGCAGTTCTGCGTGGCGAGGCGCGAGCATCCGGAGCTCTCGCTCCGTGACCTTGGGGCCCAGATGATGCCGCCGCTCTCCAAGAGCGCGCTCTATCACCGTGTCCTTCGCCTGGAGAAGCTCCTCGAGTAGGTGTTAGGGCCCTTGCTTTCTCGCCATGCGGTCCGGGCTTCGCGTCTGCGTGCCCCGGCGTTGGCGCGCTCCAACTGCATGAGCGTTCTCCAATGCAGGGCGCGTAACAAAATGGAAACATGATGACCACACGAGTATCACCTCTGGCGACCATCGTCCATAACCTATGGCTACCTGCGACAAGGACTCGGAGCATGTGCCCGTTTGCCGACGAGGTTGTCCATAGAAATATAGACAACTCGCAGGTAAACGGCACAATTTAGGAAATCTAATCATCTCTTAACCGTATAGCCGGAGCGATTTAGCGGTATTATCACCAATGGTGTTTCCAACGTGGCCCGCACGGCGCAAGGGGCGCCCGTGGGGTCTTCGAAAGGAGAAAGCATGGCAGTTAAGGTTGCTATTAATGGCTTTGGTCGCATCGGTCGTCTGGCCTTCCGTCAGATGTTCGGCCACGAGGGCTCCGAGATCGTTGCCATCAACGACCTCACCTCTCCCGACATGCTTGCTTACCTGCTGAAGTACGACTCCACGCAGGGCAACTACTCTCGCGATCACAAGGTCGAGGCTACCGAGGACTCCATCATCGTCGACGGCAAGGAGATCAAGATCTACAAGGAGGCCGACGCCAACAACCTGCCTTGGGGCGAGCTTGACGTCGACGTCGTCCTCGAGTGCACCGGCTTCTACACCAGCAAGGAGAAGGCTCAGGCCCACATCAACGCTGGCGCCAAGAAGGTCGTCATCTCCGCTCCGGCCGGCAAGGACCTCCCGACCATCGTCTACAACGTGAACCACGAGCAGCTCACCGCTGATGACAACATCATCTCCGCTGCTTCCTGCACCACCAACTGCCTCGCCCCGATGGCCAAGGGTCTCAACGACTTCGCTCCCATCGTCTCCGGCATCATGACCACCATCCACGCCTTCACCGGCGACCAGATGCCGCTCGACGGCCCGCAGCGCAAGGGCAACAAGCGTCGTTCCCGCGCCTGCTCCGAGAACATCGTCCCGAACTCCACCGGTGCCGCCAAGGCCATCGGCCTGGTTCTCCCGGAGCTCAACGGCAAGCTGATTGGTGCCGCCCAGCGCGTCCCGACGCCCACCGGCTCCCTCACCAACCTCTACGCCGTCGTTGACAAGGTCGTCACCGTCGAGGAGGTCAACGCTGCCATGAAGGCCTACGCCGAGACCATCCCCGAGACCTTCGGCTACAACGAGGACGAGATCGTCTCCCGCGACATCGTCGGCGAGACCCACGGCTCCATCTTCGACGCCACCCAGACCATGGTCCAGGACCTCGGCAACGGCCAGTCCCTCGTTCAGGTGACCTCTTGGTACGACAACGAGAACTCCTACACCTCCCAGATGGTCCGCACCATCAAGTACTTCGAGAAGTTCGTCGCCTAAGCGCCAGCTTCCGTAGGTAGCTCCGAGGGGCGCGGTCGCAGCTTTCGGGCCGCGCCGCGCCCCTTTCGTTCTTCACGTAGGCGGGGCGGTCACACCGCCCGCCACAACCCCGAAAGGAACGACATGGCTTTCACCAAGAAGACCGTTCGTGACATCGATGTCGATGGCAAGCGCGTCCTTTGCCGCGTCGACTTCAACGTCCCCATCAAGGACGGCGTCGTGGGCGACACCACGCGCATCTCCGCCGCGCTTCCCACGATCAAGTACCTCGTCGAGCACAACGCTCGCGTCATCCTCATGAGCCACCTTGGCCGTCCCGAGGGCACCGGCTTCCAGCCCGAGCTCTCCCTCAAGCCGGTTGCCGAGAAGCTCGCCGAGATGAGTGGCCTTGACGTCACCTTCGTCGCCGACACCTACGGTGACGAGGCCAAGGCCGCCGTCGACGCCCTCGAGCCGGGCCACGTCCTCGTCCTCGAGAACGTCCGCTTCGACAAGCGCGAGAAGAAGAATGACCCGGAGATCGCCAAGCGTCTCGCCTCCTACGGCGACGTCTTCGTCCTCGACGCCTTCGGCACCGCCCATCGCGCCCAGGGCTCCGTCGTCGGCCCGGCCGCCTACATCCCGGCCGTCGCTGGCTTCCTCCTCGAGAAGGAGGTCGACACCCTGACCGGCATCTTCGCCGAGCCCGAGCGTCCGTTCGTCGCCATCGTCGGCGGCTCCAAGGTCTCCAGCAAGATCGGCGTCCTCGATCACCTCATCGACTCCGCCGACACCCTCATCATCGGTGGCGGCATGGCCTACACCTTCTTCCTCGCTCAGGGCATGACCGTCGGCCAGTCCCTCAAGGAGGAGGACTGGGTCGAGCGCGCGGCCGAGATGCTCAAGAAGGCCGAGGACAAGGGTGTCAAGATCCTGCTCCCCGTCGACAACCGCGTTGCCGACCACTTCGGCGAGGACGCCGTGCCGGAGGTCGTCGCCTCCGACGCCATCCCCGATGACCGCGAGGGCATGGACATCGGTCCCAAGACCGAGGAACTCTACGCCGAGGCCATCAAGGGCGCCAAGACCGTCTTCTGGAACGGCCCCATGGGCGTCTTCGAGTTCGACAACTTCGCCCACGGCACCGAGGCCGTCTGCCGCGCCGTGGCTGACGCCGACTGCACGTCCATCATCGGTGGCGGCGACTCCGTCGCGGCCGTCAACAAGTTCGGCCTGGCCGACAAGATGAGCTGGATCTCCACCGGTGGTGGCGCTTCCATGGAGCTCGTCGAGGGCAAGGCTCTTCCGGGAGTGGAGGCTCTTCTCGATGCGTAACCTCATGATTGCTGGCAACTGGAAGATGAACAAGAACTACACCGAGGGCGTTGAGCTCGCCCAGGGTCTCGCCGACGCGCTCGCCGGCAAGGACCTCAACGGTGTGGAGGTCGTCGTCTGCCCGCCGACCGTCGACCTCAAGGGCGTCTCCGAGGTCATCGACCAGAGCAACGCCCAGTTCTCCCTGGGTGCCCAGAACGTCTACTTCGAGGAGTCCGGCGCCTTCACCGGCGAGACCGCTCCCTCCATGCTCGAGGCCGTGAATGCCACCTACTGCATCATCGGCCACTCCGAGCGTCGCGGCTACTTCGGCGAGACCGACGAGGACATCAACAAGAAGGCCAAGGCCCTCATAGCCCACGGCATCGTGCCCATCAGCTGCTGCGGTGAGCCCCTCGAGGTCCGCGAGGCTGGCAAGCACGTCGAGTTCGTCGTCGATCAGATCAAGGCCGATACCGAGGGCCTCGAGATCACCGACCCGTCGAAGTACGTCATCGCCTACGAGCCCATCTGGGCCATCGGCACCGGCAAGACCGCCACTGCCGACGACGCTCAGGAGGTCTGCGGCGCCATCCGCGAGACCCTCGCCGAGATTTTCGGCCAGGAGACCGCTGACGGCATCCGCGTCCTCTACGGCGGCTCCGCCAAGCCCGGCAACATCGCCGAGCTCGTCGCTAAGCCCGACGTCGACGGCGCCCTCGTGGGCGGCGCCTCGCTCAAGGCCGAGGACTTCTCCCAGATGGTCATCAAGGCGGGGGAGTAATAGCAATGTCTGAGCGTCACCTTCCTGCCCTTCTCGTCATCATGGACGGCTGTGGCCTGGCTCCCGCCAACGACGAGAACGCCGTCACGAGCGCCAGCCACCCGTTCCTCGACAGCCTCTACGCCAAGTACCCGCACACCACGCTGGGTGCCTCCGGCGAGGACGTCGGCCTTCCCGACGGCCAGATGGGCAACTCCGAGGTGGGCCACCTGAACATCGGTGCCGGCCGCATCGTGTTCCAGGAGCTCTCGCGCATCAACAACGCCATCAAGGACGGCTCCATCGCCGAGAACGAGGTCTTCGTTCGCGCCATGGACGACGTCAAGGCCGAGGGCAAGACCCTCCACCTCATGGGCCTCATGAGCCCCGGCGGCGTCCACTCGCACATGAGCCACGTCGAGGCCCTCGCCAAGATGGCCGCCGAGCGCGGCGTCAAGACGATCCGCGTCCACGCCTTCATGGACGGCCGCGACGTCGACCCGCAGTCCGGCGCCGGCTACATGGCCGAGTTCTGCGACTATCTCAAGGAGCTCTCTGAGCGCTGCGGCGTTGATGCTCGCGTTGCCACGGTCTCCGGCCGCTACTGGGCCATGGACCGCGACAACCGCTGGGAGCGAATCCAGCGCGCGTATGACGTCATCGCCAACGCCTCCGATGCCGAGACCTGCCCGGTTGAGGGTATCAAGGCCTACTACGAGAAGGACCCGCGCGGCGACGAGTTCGTCGAGCCGTTTGCTTGCCACAACGAGGGCGTCAACACCGGCGACGCGGTCATCTTCTTCAACTTCCGCCCGGATCGCGCTCGTCAGATGACCCGCGTGTTCACGGACAAGGAGTTCGACGGCTTCGAGCGCGAGCAGATCAAGCTCTCGCACTTCGTAACGATGACCGAGTACGACCCGAACTTCGACGTCGAGGTTGCGTTCCCTAAGTCCTTCCCGCAGGAGGTCCTGGCCGACGTCATCGCCGAGAATGGCCTGAAGCAGCTCCACACCGCCGAGACTGAGAAGTACGCCCACGTGACGTTCTTCCTGAACGGTGGCATCGAGGACCCGAAGCCGGGCGAGGAGCGCGTGCTCGTCCCGTCCCCGAAGGTCGCCACGTATGACCTCAAGCCCGAGATGAGCGCTCCCGAGGTCACCGAGAAGCTCGTCGAGGCCATCAACGAGGACCGCGCCGACTTCTACATCGTGAACTTTGCCAACTGCGACATGGTTGGTCACACGGGCGTCTTTGAGGCCGCGGTCAAGGCCGTCGAGGCTGTTGACACCGCGCTTTCCAAGGTTATCCCGGCCATCGAGGCCAAGGGCGGCTTTGCTCTCATCACGGCTGACCACGGCAACGCGGACCATATGTTTGACGTTGATGGCGAGGGTCACAAGCACCCGTTCACGGCTCACACCACGAACCGCGTGCCCCTCATCGTCGTCGACGACAAGGCCAAGCTCGTGGGCATCGAGGACGGTCGCCTGTCTGACATCGCCCCGACGATGCTCACCCTTGCTGGCCTCGAGCCCTCCAAGGAGATGACGGGCCGCGTGCTCGCCGTCGAGGAGTAGCTTGGGCCTGCCGCCTGCCTCGCGTCGTGCGTGAGACTGGGCCGCGATTGGGCAGCGCGCGAGAAAGCGCGCCAAACGTCCCTGAGAGGGGCGCCCGTCAGCCGTCCGGCCGGCGGGTGCCCTTTTTTCATGCGGAGCTCGTGCGGGGGAGAGGCGGCGCTA
>UQWE01000083.1 GCA_900544655.1 uncultured Coriobacteriaceae bacterium | reverse complement strand
CTCCCCGGCGCTCGCTCGCGCCGACGTGGGGCTGGCCATCGGCGCTGGCGCGGATATCGCCAAGGAGGGCGCGGACGTCGTGCTCATGCACTCGGACCTGCTCGACGTGGCGCGTGCCATCGAACTGTCGCGTGCGGTCATCCGTAACATCAAGCAGGACCTCTTCTGGGCGCTCTGCTATAACGCTTGCGGCATCCCGCTGGCGGCGGGCGTCTTCTACCCGCTCCTGGGCTGGCAGCTCTCGCCGATGTTCGGCGCCGCCGCGATGAGCCTCTCGAGCGTCTGCGTGGTCACCAACGCCCTCCGCCTCACGCGCTTCAAAGCGAAGAACTAAAACCTGCAAAGGGGACAGCCCCTTTTCACTTTTCCCAGGTTTCCCAAGTAGTTGACAAAGGGACTGTCCCTTTGTCAACTTTCGAAAACGAGAGAGAGGAACGAACATGAGCTACACCGTGAAGACCAAGGGAATCATGTGCGGTCACTGCGAGGCCAAGGTCGAGAGTGCCCTGCTCAAGGTTGCCGGCGTGACTGATGCCGAGGCAGACCACGAGACCAACGTTGTCAAGGTCGAGTGCTCCGACGGCGTCACCGCCGATGTCGTGAAGGCCGCCATCGAGGGTGCGAGCGACACCTACGAGGTGCTCGAGGTCACCGAGGACTAGTCGTTCGCATGCGTCCGCCGCGTGATACGCGCGACAAGCGTCCCGCGCCGGTGGTGCGGTGAGGGCGAGGCCGCATGTTGCCTTCCGCCACGCCACTGACATGCCCCACACGAAAGGAGCCTGCGATGATGGCAGACGAGAAGACGGTCCTGAACCTCCTCAAGACCGCGCGAGGCCAGCTCGACGCGGTTATCCGCATGGTGGAGGAGGACCGCTACTGCATCGACATCTCCAACCAGCTCATGGCTATCGAGAGCTTGGTCGCCAAGACCAACGCCACCGTGCTCAAGGCGCACATCGCAGGATGCGTGAGGAGTGCCTGCCACTGTGGCACCGATGCCGAGCGTGACGAGAAGCTCCTCGAGGTCGAGGACGTCATCGACAAGCTGTCGAGGTAGGCGCCGGGCTATGCGTGGCGGCCGCGCCGCGCGAGCTTGGCAGGGCGAGTCTGGCGCGACGGCCGTCTGTCGCGCGCCTCGGGGCAGGCCATCAGCATCTACCGTCCAAAAGCGAAAGGGCGCCCCGCGCGATGCGGGACGCCCTTCTCGTCTTGGTGCCGGATGCCGGGCTTGGCCGAGTCAGAGTCTTGCCTGGCGCTCCGTGGGAAGTGTTACCTGACGATGCCGCCGACGATCATCGTGACGATTGAGACGACGATGGCGCCGAAGAACGCCGCGCCGAATCCGTCGATGACGATGCCTGCGTGCGTGATGTTGCGTGAGAGGAAGCTCGCGAGCTCGAGCATGAGTGCGTTGATGACGAGTGCGAACAGGCCGAGCGAGAGGATGGTGAACGGCAGGCCGATGATATTGAGCAGCGGTTTGATGCTGGCGTTCACGATGGCGAGGAACAGCGCGGTGAAGAGGGGGCCTGCATAGGCGCCACCCACGACGGTGATGCCGGGGGTGAGCCAGATGGCGGCGCCCACGGCGATGGCGCTGACGAGCCAGGTTGCGATGAAGCCCATACATACCTCCTTGGATAACGGGGGTAGTGTACCCAGCCCGCTGCGCGCCGACTCGGTCTCGGGTCTCGATGCGCCCGTCATCAACGAGTCTCCATGACTCGCCTCAACGAGTCGCCGTTCCACTCCGTGCCAATTGCCGTCGCCCCGGGCGCTTTAATGCGATAAAGTAGAGTCCATCCATCGATTCGCAGCGAGCGAAGCGCTGCTAGGGAGCTTTTTGAGGGGCCTCGTGGAACGCCCCTTCCTGGTTGGGAGGAAGTCACATGGATGCTGCCGAGGTCATGGCGACGGAGCCCGCCCAGGCGCTTCTCTCGGTTTTCGCGGAACTGACCACGCCCGAGGAGGTCAAGGCGTTCCTCCTCGACCTGTGCACCTTGAAGGAGATCGTGGACCTCTCGCAGCGCCTCGAGGTGGCCAGACTGCTCGATTCCGGCGAGTCCTACCTCTCTGTCCAGCAGAGCACGGGCGCCTCGTCGACGACGGTCAGCCGTGTCTCGAAGTGTTTGAATGGCCCCGCCGGTGGCTATCGCGCCGTGCTCGCCCGCGAGGTGGAGTAGCCTGGCCGTCGCCGGTCGCGGCGCTGTGACCTGCTGGCTCCATTCTTCGTCCACATTGGCTTGGCCACGGGGGACAAGAAACCCTATCATAGGTATGCAGAAAGGTGGACAACCTGTCTCCTGCCGCGCGCCGCGCGCCATGGGGCATCCCGCCTGACATGTAGCCTACGAAGGGACACACCCTTGAATTTCCGTCGGACCATCGCTCGCGCGACCGCAGGCCTCGTCCTCGGCGCGACCGTTCTCACCGGCCTCCCCACTATCGCCCTCGCCGACACCCCGGCCGAGCTCCAGGCGAAGCTCGATCAGGCCAACTCCCACCTCAGCGGCCTCTATGATGAGGCTTCCCGCGTGAGCGAGGAGGCCAACAAGACCCAGGAGGACCTCGACGCCACCAACGCGGAGATCGATCAGAAGACCGCCGAGCTCGCACAGACCCAGGACACCCTCTCCCGTCGCGTCGCCTCCAACTACAAGACCGGCGGCGTCTCGCTCGCTTCCATCCTGTTCGACTCCACGAGCTTCGAGGACATGGTCAACCGCATCACCTACGCAAGCAAGGTGAGCGACTCCGACGCCCAGGTCATCCAGCAGGTTAAGGACATCCAGTCCGAGCTCGACCAGAAGCGAACCGAGCAGCAGCAGCTCCTCGATGACCTCAAGGCCCAGCAGGCCGAGCTCGATGCCAAGGTCGCCGAGGCGCAGAGCTACGTGAACTCCCTCGACCAGCAGGTCCAGGACGCCCTCGAGGCCGAGCGCGCCGCTGCCGCCGCAGCAGCCGAGGCCGCCCAGAAGGAGGCCGAGCGCGAGGCCGAGAACAACGGCGGCAACTACGTGCCCAACGCCGGCAACCAGAGCAACAGCACCAACGGTAACACCAACAGCAACACCAACAATGGTGGCTCCAACTCCAACTCCGGCTCCGGTTCCGGCTCCGCGAGCGGCAGCCTCTCCGCCTCGCAGCGCAACGCCATCGTCTCCGCCGCGTGGGGCAAGGTCGGCTGCAGCTACGTCTACGGCGCCACCGGCCCGAACGCCTATGATTGTTCTGGCTTCGTGCAGTACTGCTACGCCCAGGCCGGCATCTCGCTGCCGCGTACCTCGTACGACCAGGGTGCTTGTGGCACCACCACGTCAAACCCCCAGGCTGGCGACATCGTTTGCTGGGGCAGCCACGTGGGCATCTACATCAGCGGTGGCATGATGATCGACGCCGGCAACCCCAGTGTCGGCGTGAGCTATCGCTCGGTCTACGGTAGTCCCTGGTACCAGACGCTGTAGCGAGCTGGACCCGAGGGCTCGGGGCAAAATGTGTTCCGCAGGGGGCGTCGACGCAAGTCGATGCCCCTTTTGTCTTGCGGCGTGTTTGCCCCTCGAACGGACTGCATCGCTACCGACGTTAGCGCGTGAGACATCTGCAGCTCGTCCGCGCTCGAGGTGCCTCGTTGGCTCTTTGCGGAGGCGCTCGTCCGGGACGCGCCGACGTTTCGTTTCGATAGCGCTTGCCCGTGCCGCGTTGCCATCTTTCCGTGAAGGCGCTCGTCCGGGACGTGCCGATGTCTTATCGCGACGGCCCCTCTCTGCACCGCGTCGTCACTTCTTTTCGATTTCGTTCATTTGTGGTCTTTGGGTCTTTGACGTTAAAAGCCGGCCCGGAGGCAATTGCTGGAGGAGATGGTCAAAATACCCATCTTGGCGTACGCCTCTCTGGTTCCGGGAGGCGTTTGGGGTCATGAATTGCGTGTATAAGGTGCTCTGAAAGGTGTTTCTGAAGCCTTTTGGATTCTCGTTGAACAAATCGCTCTCATTTGCCAAATACCGCAACTAATCTACCTGCTGTTTCGTATTTTGGAAAAACTAGGGGCGTTCAGAAGTATCGCAGGGAATTCGAAAGGCGTACGCCAAGATGGTGTTTTTGACCAATCTTCGAGACCCGTGCCCGCCAATTGTGTCTCAGAGATGTCCGGTTTTGTGCCTGCTTAATCCGTGACCGAGAACCTATGCACTGTGAGCTGAATTCTATACATGTTTGAGCGAAGCTGACCATAGGTGCTACCGGGAAAAGCCGATTACGAGCGTGGCTGACCATGAGTGGCATCGGGAAAGCCGATCAGGTAAAAGAAACGGGACCCCGTGAGGTCCCGTTGGTCGTCCGTGTGTGGGATTGAGCCGTCTCGGTGGCGATTGGATGCGCGGGCCGCCGTGGGCGAGTGCCGCGCCTACCCGATCCGAGCCCTACTTGCAGAGGCCCGCGCCAAGCGCCTCGAGCGCGTCGAGCGCGCCGTCCGTGTCGTCGACGATGTCAGACAGGTGCTTGCTGTCGAGGAATCCGCTGACGAGGGCCCCAAGTTCCTGCCACACGGGGAGCGTGGGGCAGGTCTTGGTGCGAGGGCAGATCGTGCCGTTCGAGCAATCGAGGCAGGAGACGGGCGCCAGAGAGCTGCCCTCCGCCACTCGGATAAGCTCTCCCAGCGTGTAATCTTCGGGCTTTCGGGCGAGACGGTAGCCGCCGCCCTTGCCGCGCTGGCTCACGACGAACTTCGCCTTGTGAAGCGACGCCATGACCTGCTCGAGGTACTTGCGAGAGATGCCCTGGCGTCGCGATATGTCGCCGAGGGAGACCCATCCGGCCTCGCCTTGCGCGACGGCGAGGTCTGCCATGACGCGGAGGGCGTAGCGGCCCTTGGTGGAGATTCCGGAAGCCATGGCTACTCTTCGTCTCCGCGCGCGCCGGCGGAGAGGGGGTTGCCGTGCTCGTCCGTGCCGTCCTCGGTGGAGGCCGCCTCGTTGAGCTTATCGGGGTGGCCGAGCATCTCGTCGAGCGTGCGCCAGGCGAGCTCGGCGCACTTCACACGCGCGGGCATGTGGGAGATGCTCTCGAGCTCGGCGGCCTCGTCAAGTTCTTCGAGGGCGGAGGAGTCCGTCTCCTCGCCGCGGATCATGCGGCCGAAGAGGTGGCAGAGCTCGCGCGCGTGCTCGGGCGTCTCGCCAACCATGAGGTCGCTCATCATGTCGGCGGAGCCCTGGGAGACGGCGCAGCCGCTGCCCGTCCAGGAGACCTCGGCGATGGTGCCGTCGTCACCAAGGCGGACGTCAAGGACAAGGTCGTCACCGCAGCTGGGGTTGATGCCCTCGTGGCTGTAGGTGGCGTCCTCCATCTTGTACTTGTAGTCAGGGTTGCTCACGTGGTCCATGAGCGCGCGGCTGTAGACGTTAGCCATTGAAAACCCCCCAGACGAAGTCGAGGCCCTCGACGAGGCGGTCGACGTCTGTCTTGTCGTTGTAGAAGCCCACGGAGGCGCGGCAGCAGCTCTCGATGCCCATCCAGGTGAGGAGGGGCTGGGCGCAGTGGTGGCCGGCACGGATGGCGATGTCCTTGGTGTCGAGCAGGCTCGAGACGTCGTGTGGGTGGATGCCGTCGACCATGAAGGAGACCGCGCCGATGTGGGCGCGTGGGTCATCCGGGCCGACGATCTTGACGTAGGGGAGAGCCTGGAGCTTCTCGCACAGGTAGGCGGCAAGCTCGCGCTCGCGCTTCTCGAGCTCGGTGCGACCGTGCTCGAGGATGTAGTCGATGGCGACGCCGGTAGCATAGATGCCCGCGGCGTCCTGCGTGCCGGCCTCGAACTTCTCCGGGATGGGCGCCCAGACGGCGCCGTTCTCGGTCACGGAGTCGATCATCTCGCCGCCGGTGAGGAACGGCGGGAGGGACTCGAGCAGCTC
>UQWE01000082.1 GCA_900544655.1 uncultured Coriobacteriaceae bacterium | reverse complement strand
TCGACTGGGAACGTGAGGATGACATCCTAGGCCCAGCCGGGAGCGGCTTGACTGCGGCATGACGACGAGCCTGCGCGGGCTGCGCGTCAGTCTTGAAGCGCTTTCCACTTGATGCGTCTCTAGACACGAAGACTACCGCCTAGGCCTCTGCCATGGCGCGCTTGAACTCGACCATCTTCTCGCGCCACTCGGGCATGGTGGCACCGAGGATCTGCGTAGCGTAGATGGCGGCGTTCTTTGCGCCGTTGATGGCGACGCACGCGACGGGGACGCCAGAGGGCATCTGCACCATCGAGAGGAGCGAGTCCATGCCGCCGAGGTCGCTCGTCTTCATGGGGACGCCGATGATGGGCAGCGGCGTAAAGGCGGCGACGACGCCACCCAGGTGCGCGGCCTTGCCGGCCGCGGCGATGATGACCTTGATTCCGCGGTCCGCGGCGCTCGAGGCCCACTCGTGGACCTTGTCGGGCGTCCGGTGGGCGCTCGCGATCACGAGCTCATAGGGGACACCAAACTCATCAAGCTGCTTGGTGCATGCCTCCATCACCGGCATGTCAGACTTCGATCCCATGATGATTCCAACAAGTGGCTGCACTGCCATGTGTCGCTCCTCTGGTTGGTTGTATGTGATGCGGGCTAGCCGCAAATTACTAGTATAACCACGATAAGCCCGATAGCGGACAGGCAGCGTGAAGGGCTATCCTGTGATGGCAATATTTAATCGGAGATTTGCGGCGCGTCGCCCAATCTCGCACGCAACCCACTTGGAGAGTCCATGACCTGCGCCCGCGACCTTGTCCTCTATGAACGTCGAGGCACCGTCCTCCCCCGCGTCGCCGCCGTCCATGACTTGTGCGGTTACGGCAAGTGTTCGCTCGGCATCGCCATACCCGTACTCTCCTGCGCGGGCATCGACGTGTGTGCCGTTCCCACCTCGCTCTTCTCGGCACACACGAAGTTCGCTGACTTCTACATGCATGACACCACGCCCATACTCGGTGCCTATCTCGATGCCTGGGCAAAGGAGGGCATCGAGCTCGACGGCATCTACTCCGGGTTCCTCGGATCGGCGGAGCAGGTCTCCTATGTTCGCAGGCTCTGGCGCGAGCAGCCGGGCGCGCTTCACATCGTCGACCCGGTCATGGGAGACGGCGGTAAGAAGTACCGCACCTACACGGACGAGATGTGCGAGGCCACGCGAGCGCTCGTCGCCGGTGCGGACCTCCTCACACCCAACCTCACGGAGGCGTCCATCCTGACGGGACTTCCCTACGAGGGTCAGAATGTCGATGAGGACTTCGTGGCTCGCATGGCGTCCTCACTGCTCGAGATGGGCGCGAAGTGCGTCGTCATCAAGGGTGTCGTGCGCGCGGGCGAAAGCGTCATCAGGAACTATGTCGCCTGCGATGCCGATGACGCGCCCGTCGAGGTGACCGGCGAGCTCCTCCCCTACATGATCCACGGCACGGGAGACCTCTTCGCGAGCGCTCTCACGGCAGCCGTCTTCGCCGGCAAGCCCGTGGTCGAGGCCGTGCGATTCGCCGGCACGCTCGTCAGGGACGCCATGCGCATCACCCCGGCGCAGCCGGATTACGAGCTGCGCGGTGTTAGCTTCGAGTCTGTCCTCGGCGAGGTCACAGCGCTACTCGATTAACGCCGAGGACCGCACGCGCAACGATACGTGGCCACTGGCGTGTGCGGCGCGGGCCCATCACGCACGCGCTCTGCTCGTCCACCAAACTCAAGCGTCATATGCCTGCGCGCGAGGCGCCCCGGCCAAAAAAGGCCGCCGCCAGCGGGTCATCCCACTGGCGGCCTTCTCATGCCTATGAGAGCCGGAGTTACTTGCTAGCGGTCTCGGTCGTAGCAGCCTCCGTCGTGGCAGCCCCGGTCGATGCCTCGGCGGTCGTGGTTGCCGCAGTCGTCGCCGGGCTGCCAAGAACCGCGTCAAGCAGGTTGCCCTGGACCGTCACCTTATCGTGGAGGTTCTCGGCGGCAGTCTCGTCAAGACCGGTGATCATGCAGTTGAAGTTGAAGCCTCCGTTGGACGACGAGCTCTTCGTCCAGATGAAGGTCGCGAAGCGCTTGACGTTACCCGTGGGCTTGAGGAAGCCGAAGAAGGTGGACTGCTGGAACTTACCGTTCTCGCCCACGTGCACGTCGACGTGGTAGACCACCTGCGTGATGTTGGGGTTGAGCAGGGCGTTGACCGAGAGGGCCGCGGCCTGAATCTGAGAGCCGGCGAGGCAGGCGAGCTCATCCTTGCTCGCGGTGTCGACGACGGTAACTTCGATGCGACCGCTCTCCTCGTTTGCCTCGAGGACCGTATAGTCCTCCGGGAACTGAGTGAAGCCGTCACCCCACTCGACGCCGTTTCGAAGCGCCGAGGCAACGGAGGCGTTATCGACCTTGTTGGCGAGCTGCGCGGTACCGGCGCGGCGAATGACGCCACACGAGACCTGCGCGATGATCACGACGACGAGCAGAGCCGCCACGACGAAGAACGCCGCGCGGGACATCGTCTTGCCAACGCTTGAGCCAGAGGGGTCCTCGCCAGAAAGCGGGTCGACATCGACGGCGGCCTTCTTCTGACGACGGCGGCCATGTTCCTTGCGAGCCTTGGAGGCGTTGGTGTGGCCCGTCTCGTCGACATCGGCGAACAGGGCCTCGACCTCGTCCGGGGTGGGAGCAGTCTGCTTGTTGTCCTTCTTTGCCATGAATCCATCTCCGCTTGGTTCGCCGCCGGGCGGCGCGAGTCAATGGCAACCAGTATAGGCAGACCCCCATCTAGCCGGGCAAATTCCCCTCAAGCTACATATGGCGGAAGAAGCGACAAAAGTTACGCGCCGGACCCGTTCTGGATCCGGCGCGTCTTAAACGCATCTATATGGCCGCGGTGCCAACACTCACTCGGCCTTCGAGCCAAACTGCATGCGATAGTAGCTCGCATAGGTGCCGTCGAGGGCCATGAGCTCCTCGTGCGTGCCGCGTTCCGCCACGCGACCGTCCGCGATGGTGACGATTTCGTCCGCATCGCGGATGGTCGAGAGTCTGTGGGCGATGACCAGCGTGGTGCGCCCACTCGCAAGGCGCGCGAGGGACTCCTGGACGGCATGCTCGCTCTCGTTGTCGAGGGCGCTCGTAGCCTCGTCAAGCACGAGGATCTTCGGATTCTTGAGGAAGACGCGGGCGATGGCGATACGCTGCTTCTGGCCGCCGGAGAGACGGGCCCCGCGCTCGCCCACCTGCGTGTCATAGCCGTCGGGCATTGCAGTCACGAAGGCGTCCGCATTCGCGAGCCTGGCCGCCTCGCGAATCTCCTCCGGCGTGGCTCCGGCCCTGCCGTAGGCGATGTTCTCCGCAATGGTTCCGTCGAAGAGGTAGACGTCCTGCTGAACGATGCCCACCGCCTCGCGAAGGCTCTTCTGCGTGACGGAGCGCACGTCCTGCCCGTCAATCTCGATCGAGCCTGCCGCCACGTCATAGAAACGCGGGAGAAGGCTGCAGGTAGTCGACTTACCACCACCAGAAGGTCCCACGAGCGCGATGGTCTCGCCCGGAGCGATGTCGAGGTCGAGGCCACGGATGACCTCCTCCTCGCCGTCATAGGAGAAGCAGACGCCCGAGTAACGGATGTGACCGGCGCTCACCTCGAGCGGCTTGGCATCCGGCACGTCAACGATGTCGGGTACCGTCTCGAGGATCTCGACGAAACGACGGAAGCCCGCAATGGCCTTCTGGAAGGTCTCCGTGAAGTTGAGGATGTTCTCGATGGGCGTAGTGAGCATCGAGATATAAAGCGCGTAGGTCGCAAGGTCGGCGGCCTGCATCTGTCCCTGCGCAATCAGCCATCCGCCATAAACGAGGACGAGCGTGTTGAGACCGCCCATCATGCAGGAGATGGAGGCCTGGTAGCGGCCCATCGCCCTATACATGTCGACCTTCGTGACGAGATAGGCATCATTGCTCTTGCGGAAACGATCTCGCTCGACGTCCTCCGCAGCGAAGCCCTTCACCACACGGATACCACCGAGAGAATCCTCGACGCGGGCGTTCACGTTCGATATGCCCACGCGGTTCTTGGTGAAGACCGCCTTCATGTGCGCGTTAGCCCAGGCGTTATAGGCCACGAGGACGGCCGTAATCGCGGCAAGGACGAGCGTGAGCGGCGCGTTGATAGTCGCAAGGATCACGAAGGCGCCCACGACCTCGACAATGCCGATGAGGAGGAACTCCGGGCCGTGGTGCGCGGTCTCGCAGATGTCGAAGAGGTCCGACACGAGGCGGCTCATGAGGTCTCCCGACTTGTTCTTGTCAAAGAACGAGAAGCTCATGCGCTCATAGGCATCGAAGAGGTCCTCGCGCATGCGGCTCTCCATGCGCGCGCCCATGACGTGGCCCCAAAAGGCCACGAAATAGCGGCACGCGAAGCGGATGGCGTACATGCAGACGAGACCCGCGGCGAGCATCCAAAGCGCCGCGAGAATGGCATCGGACCCCTCGCGGAAGAGACCCCTCGAAACCATCCTCAGAATCTGGGGGAACGACAGGTCGATCGCAGCAACCGCCAGCGAACAGACGAGGTCGGCCACGAAGAGGTGCATCTCCCCCTCGTAATAAGAGAGGAAGCGTGCGAAGAGGCTCTTGCCGGCCTCCTTTTCGCATGCGGCGTGGTCGCCAGAGGCGCTCGTCACGTCGTCAGTTGATTGCATTGCGTTAGTCCTCCGTTTTGACTTCGGGAGTGAGCCTGTGAGCGACGGCATCGCACGCGAGCGCGCCAACGACGGTCTTCGCGTCCTCGACGCGACCGTCAAGGACGGCGTCCACGAGTTCGCCGAGCTCGACCATGTCAACGTTGATGAACTCGTCATCGTCAGGGTCGCTCTTGACGAAGGCGAGATCCGTCGCCATGTAGAGGTGGATGACCTCGTCCGTGAAGCCGTCCGAGCTGGCGATGCTCGTGAGGTAGGCCATCTTGCCCGCGGCGAAGCCCGTCTCCTCCGTCAGCTCGCGATGGGCGGCATCGAGCGGGTCCTCGCCCGGGTCGAGCTTGCCGGCGGGAATCTCGACCGTCACGCGGCCAAGGGCCGTACGGTATTGACGCACCAGACAGATGCGCCCATCGTTCGTGAGGGCGACGATGGCCACGGCACCCGGGTGACGCACGATGTCGCGGACGGACTCGCGACCGTCAGGAAGCTTCACGTGCAGGCGGCTCACCGAGAAGATGCGGCCGGTCCAGGTCGTCTCCTCGCTGAGGGGCACCTCGGCGAGGGTGGCGTCGCGCGGATCGTCATCGCCGCAGACAAAGTGGCGCGTCTCAGGCTCGCCGCTCGTGTGGTCATGCGTGCGGCGGGCGCCGTCGAAGGTGAACGCCTCCACAGCTTCGTTAAGGCCCTCTTCCTTCTCGCCCATCGCTATACCTCCCACGCGTCGCGACCGCGAAGGGCTCGGGCACCGATGTCGTGGCGCAGGGTCTTGCCCTCGAAGTCGATGAGCTCGCAGGCCTTGTAGGCGAGCTCGCGAGCACCCTCGAAGCTATCGGCGGCGGCGGTGACGTTGAGCACGCGGCCACCGTTGGTGACGAGCTTGCCGTCCTCGAGCTTGGTGCCGGCGTGATAGACGGTCACGCCCTCGAGCGCCTCGGCGTCCTCGATGCCGGTGATCTCCTTGCCCTTCTCGTAAGAGCCGGGGTAACCAGCACTCGTGAGAACGACGGAGACGGCCCAATCGTCATCCCAGCTGACATCAGCCTGGTCGAGCGTGCCGTTGTCACAGCGGCAGAAGACGTCAACGAGGTCGGCCTTCATGCGCGGAAGCACGACCTGGGTCTCCGGATCGCCAAAGCGGGCGTTGAACTCGAGAACCTTCGGGCCGTCCTTCGTGAGCATGAAGCCGCCGTAGAGGCAGGCGGGGGAGGTGATGGCATCGGCCCTGGGGTGCCGTCGTCGT
>UQWE01000081.1 GCA_900544655.1 uncultured Coriobacteriaceae bacterium | reverse complement strand
CGCGGCCGTGCATGAGCACGAGGTCGATGTGGTTGCGGCGAGCCCACTGGGCGATGCGCTCCTGGGCGGAGTGCAGCGCGAGCGTGGCAGTGGTGGGGCCGGCGTCCTTCGAGGAGTCAGAGTAGCCGAGCATGACCTCCATGCGACGGTTCGTTGCCGCGAGGCGCGCCTGGACGTCGGGGAGCTTGAGCATGTCGTCGAGCACGTCAACGCAGTTCTCGAGGTCCTCGAGCTGCTCGAACAGCGGGATGACGTCGATGGTGGGCACGTCCTCGGCATGCGCGAAGGCGATGCGGTTGAGCTCGTAGACGTCGGCGACGTTCTGGGCGCTCTTCGTGAACGAGATGATATAGCGACGGGCCATCTTGGCACCGTAGCGCTTCTGGATGGAACCCAGCGCGCGGAATGTGTCGAGCACCTCGCGCGTCATGGGATCGAGCGGGCCATTCTCGCCATTGCGACCATGCTTCTTGATGTCCGCGAGCGCACGGCTGTGCACGAGCGAGTGCTGACGGAACTCCATCTCCACCATGTGGAAGCCGAACGTCTCCGTCTGCCAGATGAGCGTCTGAACCGGGCCGTAGGCGGCACGGGTAGCGCCACCGGCAACGAGCGAGCGCTGGACGATGCGCAGGTCCTCGAGGAACTCGTCGCAGGAGTGGTACATCGTATCGGAATTACGCACGATTGTGGCCTTCAGGCGGTCTGCCATGACGAGCATGACGGCGCGGTGCAGCTCGGACTCGCTGATGAGCTCGGCACGGGCGGTGAGCTTCTCGCTCATCTCGACCTGGTGATTCCACAGGTTCACGAGCTCGGCGGAGGGCTTGGTGTGGTCGACGTCGAGCGTGAGGTTGCGGCCCACGCGGCGGCACTTGTCCTCGAGCGTGGCCACCATGTGCGTGAAGAACTTGGCAGCCACGGCACGGCTCACCTTGGCCGTTACGTTGGGATTGCCGTCGCGGTCAGAGCCGATCCAGGAGCCGGGGTGGAAGAATGCCGGGCAGAAGGGCTGGACCTTGCCGGCGTTGTCGCCGAGCACCCAGTCGTCGAAGCGGCGGTAGACCTGCGGCACCATGTCGAACAGGGTGTTGTCGAAGATGTCGATGATCGTGTCTGCCTCTTCGACGGGCGTGGGCTTCTTGAGTGCGATGGGGCTCGTGCGCAGCAACGCGTCAATCTCCTGGAGCATGTGGCGCTCGTTTTCCGCGAGGTCCGAGCCACCCAGATGCGGGTGCTGCTCGAGCAGGCGGGAAAGACGACGAATCTTGCCCTCGACGGCCTTGCGGCGAGCCTCGGTGGGGTGCGCGGTGAACACGGGGTGGAACTCGAGGCGCGAGAGCAGCTCGTTGGCATGCTGCTCGCCGGCCTCCTCCACCAGCTGGTGGTAAGCCATGGCGAGCGCGTTGGACTCGTCGGTCTCCGAGTCGAGGGACACCTCGCGTTCACGCTCGTGCAGCGTCTGGACGCGGAAGTTCTCCTCGGACAAGTTCGCGAGATGGAAGTAGGCGGTGAGGGCACGCGTGAGCATGGTCTGCTGCTCGACGGTGAGGCCGCGCATGAGCTCGTAGGCGGCCTGGAAGTTCTCGTCCTCGGTGGACGCGCCGGTGGCGCTGACCACGCCAACCTCGTCCGCAGCGATGAGGTCTGCGAGGACTTCATCGAACGTGGAACGCAGCTCGGGCGAGTACTCGCTCAGGACCTCGCGCAGAAGGCGCAGAAACAGCTCGAGGTTGTCGCGAAGGCTCTCGGGCAGGTCGACGCCGGCGAATGTCTTCGCCGCCTCCTCCTCTGCCACGCGTAGGGCGTTTCGCCTGTTTGTGGTGTCTCTCTCCGTCAAGGTTGCCTCCTCGGCTCTCGCCATGCAGGATGCGGTCTCACGCACGCGCCGCAAACGGCAACATGCGCGTATGGCCATTGATTAATAATAGCAGCGCCGCATGAACGCTTCGTACTCGTTACGTTCCGGAAACTCGAGGAGAGTAGCGCGCTACGATAGGGCGAGACACGACGAAAGGCAGCACATGACCGGTTACAGCACCGTCGTCTTCGACCTCGACGGCACTCTCCTCGACACGCTCGAGGACCTCCACCTCGCCATCAACCACACGCTCACCTGGGCAGGCCTGCCCGAGCAGACCCTCGCCGAGACGCGCGCATATGTTGGCAATGGCATTCGCCGCCTCATCGAGAACTCGGTGCCCGGAGGCACGTCTGCGGACATGATCGACACGATGCAGGCGGAGTTCGACTCGTTCTACGCCGTCCACTGCGATGACCACACGCACCCCTACCCCGGCATTCCCAAGCTCCTCGGGCACCTTCGCGCGGAGGGCAGGCACATCTCCGTGGTCTCCAACAAGACGGACTACGCAGTGGCGAGTCTCGTGGCCAAGCACTTCCCGGACGCCTTCGACGTCGCCGTGGGCGTGCGTAAGGGCGTTGCCAAGAAGCCCGCCCGCGACATGGTTGACCTCGCGCTCTCCCTGATGGGCGAGGAGGCCGCACGCGACGCCGTCGAAGGTCGCGCTGCCTACGTAGGCGACTCCGAGGTGGACGTCGCCACGAGCGCCAACGCGAACCTCCCCTGCCTTGCCGTCTGCTGGGGCTTCCGCAGCACAAAGCAGCTCACAGACGCCGGCGCGACCATGATCGCGCGCGACGCCTGCGAGCTCATGTCCCTGATCTCTGGGGAGTAAGGGAGTCGCCCCGGCGGCGGGTCCACCCGAAAGCGAGCCCTCCCGGGAGCCGCTACTCGCCCCTGGAGGTAGGCCCGCCCAAAAGCGGGCCTACCCAGAAGCCGCTATCCAGAGAGCTTGCTCGTCCCGGGACTATGCCGGCGCTAGGACCCGGGGCTATGCCGGCGCCTCGGGCCGCGTGGCCCTAGGCGCGGTGGAGGAACGCCTTGTAGCCGCGATAGGCCTCGAAGACGTCAGCCTTGTTGACGACCTCCCACAGCGAGTGCATCGAGAGCACGGCGACGCCGGAGTCGATGACGTCCATCCCGTAGCGAGCCATGATGTAGGCGATGGTGCCGCCGCCACCGGCGTTGACGCGACCGAGCTCGCAGGTCTGGAAGCTCACGTCCTCGCCATCCATGATGTCGCGGATGAGGGCCACGTACTCGGCGTCAGTGTCATTCGAGCCACTCTTGCCGCGAGACCCCGTGTACTTGTTGAAGCACAGGCCACGACCGAGAAATGCGCTGTTCTTCTCCTCGAACTGGCCGGCGTAGGCCGGGTCGAAGCCGGCGGAGACGTCGCTCGAGAGCATGCGGGAGGCGGCAAGCGCTCGGCGCAGCGCGAGGTCACCGCTCTCACCGGCGAGGTTCATGACCTCGGCAAGGGCATTCTCGAAGTAGTGGGCCTGCATGCCCGTGGCGCCGACGGAGCCGATCTCCTCCTTGTCGACGAGCAGGCACGCACTCGTGCGCTCGACGCTCTCGACGTCGAGCATGGCCTCGAGCGAGGTGTAGGCGCACACGCGGTCATCGTGGCCATAGCCGAGGATCATCGAGCGATCGAGGCCCATGTCGCGGGCGGGGCCTGCGGGGACAATCTCGAGCTCGGCGGAGAGGAGGTCCTCCTCCTCGATGTCATAGCGCTCGGCGAGAAGATCGAGCAGGAGGCGCTTCACCGGCTCCTTGGGCTCGTCGGTGCCCTCCTCCTTGGCATCGCCGAGGCAAACGGGTTTGCCACCGACGATGACGTCGAGGGCCTCGGGGTCGACGGCCTCGGCATGCGTCTTCTTCATCTGCTCGCCGGCGAGGTGAATCAGGATGTCGGAGATGCAGAAGACCGGGTCCGCCGGGTCCTCGCCCACGACGATGGGCACGACGGTGCCGTCCTTCTTGGCGACGACGCCGTGGATGGCGAGCGGCGTGGCGACCCACAGCGAGCTCTTGAGGCCACCGTAGTAGTGCGTGTCGAGGAAGGCGAGGTCGGCCTTCTCGTACGCGGGATTCTGCTTGACGTCAAGGCGTGGCGAGTCGACGTGGGCACCAAGGATGTTGAGGCCCTTTGACATCGGAACGGTGCCGATGTTGAAGAGGGTGAGGGCCTTGCCACGCGTGTTGACGAAGACCTTGTCGCCGGCCTCGAGCGCACGACCCTTGGCGGCGAAGTCATCAAGGCTCACGTATCCGGCGGCCTCAGCCTTGGCCTGGGCGGTGGCGACGCACTCGCGCTCGGTCTTGTTCTCGCTGATAAACGAGCGATAACGGCAGCTCAGGGCCTCAAGCTGCTCAAGCTGCTCGTCCGTGTACTTCTTCCAGGCGTTCTCGCGCTCCATACTTCCTCCTCTTAGAGACGAATCAACGACACGATTGTATGCAACCGGCGTCATCACGGACCCGACTCACGAAAAATAAGGAGGCGCCGTGACGGTGCCCGCAAGCACCGCCCGACAGCTCGCGCGGCCCCGGCAGTGTGCCGCCTGGCAGACAAACACGAACGCCGAGACATGCGATAATTCGAGCCATGGCGCCGGTTTGAGCCTCATAACTCGAAGAAGCACATGTCTCGGCGAGATACGCGGGCGCGAGGCGTGCCGCGTGCAGGCGCGTGGGAAGCGGGGCGCCAGGCATGTGGCGCGCGGGCGCAGAAGGCACCCGGCGCGGGGCACTACAGGGGCGCTCCACCCTCGAGCTTGCGGAAGCCCTCGCCAAAGGCCTCGTGGGCATCGGTGATAACGACGATAGCGTCCGAGTCGACCTCGGCGACGATGTCCTTGAGTGGGGCAATGTCTGACCTGCTCAGGATGCAGAAGAGCATCGGGCGCTCCTCGCCGGTGTACTTACCCTTCGCCGTGACCTCGGTACAGCCACGATCGAGGTCCTCAAGAACTGCCTGGGCGATCGCCTCGTGCTCGGACGAGATTATCCACGCCACGCGCTCGCGGCTGGGTCCGTCAATCACCATGTCGCAGACCTTGCCCATCAAATAGGTGGCGATGCAGGCATAAAGCGCGTTCTCGACCGAAAAGACCGGGGCCGAAGCCACGGCAATCATGAAATCCGTGATGATGACCCACGTGCCCACGGGAAACATCGAGTGACGCGCGATGATCTGGCAGATGATGTCGGTGCCGCCGGTGTTGCTGCCCGCGCGGAACACGAGGCCGAGGCCGGTGCCGGATACCACGCCGCCCCACAGCGCGCAAAGCAGCAGGTCACCATTCCCAAGAACCGGCAGGAACGGTGCCGTGAGGTCGATGAAGACCGAACAGAGCACGATGCCCGCGAGGGACTTGGCGACGTAGCGCGGACCGCCCGCGCGCCAGGCGAGCACCATGAGCAACGCGTTCATGACGAGGGTCTGGATGCCGACGGGGATATCCGGGCCACCCTGTGCGATGACCGCAGCCCTGATGATGATCGCGATGCCAGAGATTCCTCCGGGAGCGAGGCCGTTTGGCTCCATGAAGCAGTTGAGGCCGACGGCGAACAGGAGCGTTCCCACGATGACGAGCGCGCCATCGCGTGCCAGGTTGCGCTTGCTGATGGCCTCAAAATCGATAGCCATGGAACTCCCCTCCCGTAATAGCTACAACCGCCCATTGTCCTCGCCGCAGGCGGCAAAGGCAATCCAGCGCGATGGAGTATGGGGGACAAGAAACGCGGGCCGCGCTACCTACAGGCACCGCACGCGACGCATCCGCCAAAGGTCTTCTCGGCAAGGGCGCGTCCCGTGGGCGTCGCGGCGAGACCGCCCTCCCCCGTCTCGCGCAGGGTCGACGGCATGATGGCGCCCACGCGTCTCATCGCCGTGATCGCCTCATCGAAGGGAATCGTGGCGGAGATGCCGGCGAGGGCCATCTCCGAGCAGGTGAGGGCGACGCTCACGCCCGTGGCGTTGCGCCTGACGCAGGGTATCTCCACGAGACCGGCGACGGGGTCGCAGACCAAGCCGAGCAGGCTCTGAATCGCCATCGAGGCGGCGGAGGCGCACTGGCGAGGCGT
>UQWE01000080.1 GCA_900544655.1 uncultured Coriobacteriaceae bacterium | reverse complement strand
CGGTGAGCGCGTCCCCGTCCGCGCCACCCTCGCCCGCAGGCGTTACGGCTCCGGTGGCGCCAGCGCCATCGACGGCATCAGTCACCTGCTCAGGGAGCTCGCCCTGACCCGTCATGCCGTTGGTAGCGTCCTCCGCCATGGCACTAACCCCTCAATCGGTATCCAACCCCACGCACCGTCTCGATGAGGTCGGCGTGATCGCCGAGCTTCTGACGCAGCGTCTGAACGTGGACATCGACCGTTCGGCTGCCACCGTCGAAGTCCCAGCCCCAAACGCGCTGCAGAAGCGTCTCACGGTTGAACACCACACCGGGAGACCTCATGAGGAAAGATAGCAAATCAAACTCCCTAACGGTAAGACTAAGGGTCTCCCCATCGAGAGAAACTTCATGCCTAGAGGGAGAAAGGGACAAAGGTCCCAGGTTCATGACGTCGGAGACGGCGGCCGAGACGGCGGCGCGCGACGGGGCGCGGCGCAGCAGGGCACGCACACGGCTCACCATCTCCATCATGCCAAAGGGTTTTGCAAGGTAGTCGTCCGCTCCCCCGTCGAGAGCGGTCACGGTGTCGAGCTCCGAGTCGCGAGCCGTGAGCATCATGACCGGCACCTGGGAGAGACCGGGTGTCTGGCGGATTCGCTTCAGGATGGTGAGGCCGTCCGTATCGGGCAGCATGATGTCGAGAAGCACCGCGTCAGGGGTGCGCTCGGCGCAGGCACGCCTGAACGCTGCGTCATCGGGAAGGCCCTTGGCTTCGATGCCAGCCTGCGATAGCGCATAGACCGTCAACTCGCGGATGTTCTTCTCGTCCTCGACGTAGTAGATCAACTGGTCGCTCTCCATCCGATCCGCCATCACTTTGGGCTACTCCCCATCCGTGTTGGCGGCGGAGTGGTCCCCACCAGTAAGGATACGCTCTCCGGTGGCGCGGAACACCGCCCAATCTGCGATGCGCTGCGCCTGGTCGCCGATTCGCTCGAAGTACTTGGCGGCCATAAGCAGCTCCGGAAGGCTGCGAGGCGACGGCTGGCCCTGCCTGATGAGCTCGACGACGACCGCCTCAGCCGCGGCGTACATCTTGTCGAGAACGTCGTCGCTGGCGATGACCTTCTGCGCGAGCTCGACGTTTTTGGTGAGGAACGCCTCGATGCTGTCTTCGACCATCTTCGCCGCGTGCTCGCTCATGTGAACGAAGGAGTCGGAGAGGCGGTTCGTGACGTCGGTGGGCATCTCGGAAAAGACGAAGGCGACGTCGCGCGTCATGGAGTCGATCTGCGCGAGGTCAGAGACCAGGCGGAACGACGCGGACACGAAGCGCAGGTCCTCTCCGATGAGCGGCTGCTGCATGAGCATGATGTCGAGGCAGAGGCTCTCGATCTCCTGACGGAGGCGATCGGCGGGCTTCCTACCTTCGAGGACGCCCGTCTCGGCGCCACGATCGCCGGAGGCGGCAAGGCCCGCAGCGCGGACGTCCGTCGCGGACTTCTCGGCGAAACGCGCGAGCAGGCCCTCCATGTCGCTCAACTGCCTTGTGAACTCGACTCGGGTAGCCATATCAGCTGAACCTCCCTGAGAGATATTCCTGGGTGCGCTGCTCGCGCGGGTTGGCGAACAGCTCCTTGGTGGGACCGGCCTCGATGAGCTCACCGAGGTAGAAGAACGCGGTCTTGTCGGCGACGCGGGTCGCCTGCTGCATGTTGTGGGTGACGACCACGACAGTGTGTTCGCGCGAGAGCTGCTGCATGAGCTCCTCGACCACGAGAGTCGAGATGGGGTCGAGGGCACTCGTCGGCTCATCCATAAGCAGGACGTCCGGGCTCGTCGCCAGGGCGCGCGCGATGCAGAGGCGCTGCTGCTGGCCTCCGGAGAGGCCCAGACCGCTCTGGTCGAGCTTGTCCTTGACCTCGTCCCAGAGAGCAGCCTCGCTGAGCGTGCGCTCGAGGACCTCGTCCGCCTGGGCGTGAGTGAGGCGCATCATGCGGTTGAGGCCGTAGAGGACGTTGTCGCGGATGCTCATCGGGAACGGGTTGGGGTGCTGGAAGACCATGCCCACGTGGACGCGCAGCGCGTTAGCGTCCATCGCGAAGACGTCCTTGCCGGCGAACTCAATCGCGCCCTCGTGGCGCACGGTCTCAATGAAGTCGCACATGCGGTTGAACGTGCGGAGCAGTGTCGACTTTCCGCAGCCAGAGGGGCCGATGAAGGCGGTGCAGCGACGCTCGGGGATATCGAGCGTGATGTGCTTCAAGGCCTGGAAGTCCCCATACCAGAGATTGAAGTCGCGCACGTCGATGGCGGACGGGGCGTCCGTGATTGAGCGATGGTGCGACTGGGCGAACTCCTTCTCCATCAGATCATCCAAACCTTCCGCTGAGGTAGTCTGCGAGGCGCTCGTCGTGCGGATCCATGAAGATGCGCTTCGTGGGGCCGTCCTCGACCATATCGCCCATGTAGAAGAAGGCCGTGCGATCGCTTACGCGCGTGGCCTGCTCCATGTTGTGCGTCACGATGGCGACGCAGATGCCCGAGTCAGCGATCGAGCGAATCGTCTCCTCCACCGCGAAGGTGGAGATGGGGTCGAGTGCCGAGCAGGGCTCGTCGAACAGCACGACGTCCGGGCTCATCGCGAGGGTGCGCGCGATGCAAAGGCGCTGCTGCTGGCCGCCGGAGAGGCCCAGACCGCTCTGGTCGAGCTTGTCCTTGACCTCATCCCAGAGGGCCGCCTGGCGAAGCGAACGCTCGACGAGCTCGTCGCCCTCCTCGCGGCTGGCGATGCTGCCGTGGCGGCGCGGCGCGAACAGGATGTTCTCGCGAATGGACTTGCGGAACGGCGTCGGTTGCTGGAACACCATGCCGATGCTCGTGCGCAGCTGGAAGAGGTTCTCCTCGCGCGTGTTGATGTTGCGTCCGTGGTAGAGGATCTCTCCGCCCACGTCGCACTTAGGAATCTCGCGGTTCATGAGGTTGAGGCAGCGCAGGAAGGTCGACTTGCCGCATCCGGAGGGGCCGATGAGGGCCGTCACCTGGCCGGCGTCAAAGCCGAGCGTGGTGGGGTGCAGGGCCTCCTTGACGTGGTCGTAGCGCACGGTGACGCCACGGGCGCGAAGGAGATGGTCGGCGGAGGCGTTGCCCTCGGCAGCGACGGGCGCGACGGCCTCCTCGCGCTGGGCCCCGTCGAGGCCCTCGGTCATGGTCTGGTTCATTCGCTCGTCAGCCTCCTCGCAAGGACCTTGCCGGCGAGACGCGCAAGGACGTTGAACAGCAGCACGCAGATGATCAGCACCGCGGCCGTGCCCCAGGCGATCTCGTCGTTGCCGGGTGTGGGCTCCATCTTGAGCTTCCAGATGTGAACGGCCAGCGTCTCTGCCGGACGGAAGATGTTCCAGGGGCTACGCGGGCTCGTGATGGCGGCGCCGAAGTTGATGCGCGCAGCGGCGGAGCCAGAGGTGAAGATCAGGGCGGCCGCCTCGCCAAATACACGCCCGGCGGAGATGACGATGCCGGTGACGATGGCGGGCATGGCGGCGGGGAGAAGCACGTTGAGCGTGGTCTCCCAGCGTGTGAGGCCCATGGCGAGCGCGGCGTCGCGCTGCGAGCGTGGCACGTCGGAAAGCGCCTGCTGGATGACGCGCACGAGAATGGGGATGTTGAACATCGTGAGCGCGAGCGCGCCGGCGATAATCGAGATGCCCCAGTGGAGCACCACGACGAAGAACAGGCTGCCGAACATGCCCACAACGATGGAGGGCAGGCTCGAGAGGGTCTCGATCGCGGTGGAAGCGGCGCTCGTGATCCAGTTGTCGGGCGCGTACTCCACGAGGAAGATGGCCGCGCCCAGGCTGATGGGCACGCTGATGAGCAGCGTGATGATCAGCATGTAGAACGAGTCGAACAGCTGGAAGGCGATGCCGGGAAGCTCCTCGTCAGACGAGGCGTTCGTGAGAAATCCCGGCTGGACGACCTTCCACAGGCCACGAGCGAGGATGTAGATGACGATGGCGGCAAGCAGCGTCAACACGAGGCCGACGATGACAGTGAGCACGCCGGTCGCGATCTTGTCCTGACGACCGATCTTCGCCGCATGGGCGTCGAGGTCGACACCGGACATGACGTCGGGGCCGGTCGGGGTGCCGGAAGCCCCGGCGGAGGAGGCGCCGCCAGCGGAGGTGCCCTTCTCGGAAACGCCGGGCGTGACGTGGGCGGCCGCGGCGGACACGGCGTCGGATGCCGCGTGGGCGACGGCATCGACGCCGGAGGACATGGCGCCAGTGGCACAGGCCGAGTTTGCGTTAGCCATTCGCCTTCGCTCCCCTCTTGCCAATAACGTGGATGATCATGATGAACAAGAGCGACATGCCCATGAGCAGAAGTCCCAGGCTCCAGAGGGCGTGGTACTCTACCGAGCCCGTCGTCGCGTTGGAAAGGCCGCTCGTGAGGGCCGTCGTGAGCGTGGCCGCGGGATCAAGCAGACCGTTGGGCATGGCCTTCTCGACGCCGCCGATGACCATCTGCACGGCGAGCGTCTCGCCGAAGGCGCGCGTCATACCGAGAATGACCGCGGTGAGCAGGCTCGGGAGGGCGCTCTTGAGGACAACGTGCGTGACGGTCTGCCAGCGGGTGCAGCCGAGGGCGTAGGAGCCCTCGCGATACTGGTTGGGCACGGCGGCGAGGGCGTCGATGGAAAGCGTCGTCACCGTGGGCAGAATCATGACCGCGAGGACGATGGCGCCCGAGAGGATGCCGGCGCCGGTGCCTGCCGCGTCACCGAAGATCGAACGCATCGCGGCGTTGACCACCGTGAGGCCGATGAGGCCATAAACGACGCTGGGGATGCCCACGAGGAGCTCGACCAGCGGCTGGAAGACCTTGCGGCCGAAGACCGGCCTGACCTCGACCACGAAGATCGCCGAGCCCAGGGCCACGGGAAGCGCGAAGATCGTCGAGAGAATCGTGACGGAGAACGATCCCACGATGAGGGGCAGCGCGCCGTAGCGGCCATCGGTCGGAATCCAGTTCTGCCCCGAGATGAAGCTACCGAAGTCAACGCCGTCAACGAAGAACGTGGTGAGACCCTGCTCGGCGACCATGACGATGAGGGTCAAAACAACAAGGGCCACGAGGGCCACGCAGGCCCCCGTGAGCCCCAGTCCAACGTTCTCCAGGCTTCGCTTCGGCATAAGCTGCTTTGCCATGTGCGAGTCCTTTGGATGGAGTGTCTAGGCTAGGCGGCGGAGATGGTGCCGGAAGCGTCCTTCTTGACCTTCATGCCGGTCAGAGGGATGAAGCCCTTCTCCTCGACGAGGGAGCCCTGGACATCATCGGAGAGCATGTACTCGATGAAGGCCTTGGTGACCTCATCGGCGTCCTGAGCGACGTACATGTGCTCGTAGGACCAGATCTTGAAGTCGCCGGACTCGACGTTCTCGGCCTTGGGCTCGACGCCGTCGACCTTGAGGGCCTTGAACTTGGAGTCATCGTAGTAGGAGAAGGCAAGGTAGGAGATGGCGCCAGCGGTCTGCTGGAGCTTCTCGACGACGGTGCCGGAGGAGTCCTCCTCGGCGACCGGCTTGAAGGAGTCGGGCACGGTGGCGCCGGCGAGGACGGCGCTCTCGAAAGTGGCGCGGGTGCCGGAGCCAGCCTTGCGGTTGATGACCTGGATCGGGCCGGCGGTGCCGCCAACCTGGCTCCAGTCGGTGATCTCGCCGGTGAAGATGCCCTTGAGCTGCTCGGTGGCGAGGCCGTCAACGTCGACGTCGCTGTTCACGACCGGACCCATGCCCACGACGGCGACCTGGTTGTCGACAAGCTTCCCCGCGGCGAAGATATCGGAACGGCCGATCTGGGCCTTGCCATCCTTGACGTCGGAGAGGCCCTGGCCGGAGCCACCACCGGAGATGGTGATGTTGACGTTGGCGTTGGCATCCATGAAGGCGTTGGCGGCGTCCTCGACGAGCGGCTGGAAGCTCGTGGCGCCCGAGCAGGTGATGGAGCCGGAGAGGTCGGCGGCAGC
>UQWE01000079.1 GCA_900544655.1 uncultured Coriobacteriaceae bacterium | reverse complement strand
CGCCCAGCGCATCTGGGACGACGTCCTCGAGTTCGCGTCCTACGCGTTCAACAAGTCTCACTCCGCGGGCTACGCCATCCTCGTCATGCAGACGGCCTGGCTCAAGGCACACTATCCCAACGAGTACATGGCCGCGGTTCTCACGAGCTATACGGGCAAGACGGACAAGATCGTCCACTACGTCTCCGCGTGTCGCCACGACGGCATCCAGGTGCTGCCGCCTGACATCAACGAGTCCGGTAAGGAGTTCACGGCCACGAAGGAGGGCGTGCGCTTCGGCCTCGCCGGCATCCGAGGCGTGGGCGAGGGCGTCGCGGACCTCATCATCGAGGAGCGCGAACGCGGCGGCAACTTCAAAAACCTGCATGACCTGGTGGACCGCGTGGATACCGGCACGTGCAACCGTCGCGTCATCGAAGCCCTCATCAAGGGAGGCGCCTTCGACTCGACGGGATACCCGCGTCGCCAGCTCATGGAATTCGTCGACAAGAACAACCCGGCCAACATCATCGACGCCGCGACGAAGCGCCAGAAGGACCGCGCCGCTGGCCAGAGCTCGATGTTCGACCTGTTTGGCGACGTCGAGGGTGCCGGTTTCGAGGATGAGGCTCCCGATCCGAGCCCAGTCGAGTGGGACCGTATGCTCAAGCTCGCGCAAGAGCGCGAGGTTCTCGGCCTCTACATTTCCGACCACCCGCTGCGCCCGTATGAGTACGCGCTTTCCAAGGCGCGGGACTACACGCTGGGCGAGGTACTGAACGGCTACGAAAAGACCAGCGTCACGGGTGAGGTGCGCCATGTGGACGTCGGTAGCGAGAAGCCCTTCTGGGTTGCCGGCATGGTGTCGGGCATGCAGAAGCGCACGACGAAGAACGGCGACCCGATGGCCATCGTCCAGCTCGAGGATATGGAGAACGAGCTTGACGTCGTCGTCTTCCCGAAGGCGTATAAGAAGAGCGCCGCGGTCCTCGCTGGTCAGACGGACGAGCAGACGGGCGAGCAGATGGGTGACGTGTTTGTGCGCGTTCTCGGCCGTATCGATCGCAGCGATCGTGGCGACCAGTTCCTCGCGACGGCCGTCGAGCCGCTCGAGCTGTCGGAGAAGACCAACAAGCCCAAGGTCCTCGAGATCATGCTCGAGCCGAGCGCGCTGTCGCGCAGCATGCTCGAGCAGCTGCAGAAGGTTCTCAGCCTGCACCAGGGCTTTGACCGCGTCGAGCTGTTTGTCGTGAGTGAGTCGGGCGACCGCCTTCGCATGGAGGTGCCGTGCCGGGTCGATGCCAAGAACGTCATGCTCATGGCACGCGTCCAGGATCTCCTGAGGGACAAGGGGACCGCGACGGTTGCCTAGCGGCGGCTGTCCCGCTGGGGCTTGCGTCGCGAGTGCCACCCTTGCCTGGCGGCGGCTGTCCCGCTGGGGCTTGCGTCGCGAGTACCATGCTTGTGGCTTGGACTGTTGTCTGCGAAGGGGTATGTTTTGCGTGCGACGAGCTTCGTCGTCGCTCCGCGATGAGCGGATTATCAGTGCGTCCCGGCGTTTTTGCTGGGGCGCACTGTTTTTGCGTGGCGCGCGTCGGGCGTGTTTGTCTAACGCGTACAAGGCAGGCTGCTTGATGCATTTCAAAGCCAAATGAGGCCGCTCGCTCAAGCTAAGAATAGGGGGATAGCGACTGTGAGCAGCCAAATCGGCTTGCCCAAAGTAGACCGAAATTTGTCAGTCCATCTACCTGCGGTGATGGAAACGGGAATAGCGGGTCTACTCGGTGTTCCCTCGTTTGGCTGCTCACAGTCGATATCCGTTAATATAACCACCGGCTTTTGCTGCCATTCTTGGGCCACTATTTGTGTTTCGAGCGGGTTTTCATCGCGCGATTGCGGCGCTGAAGGCGCCATGACAAGCGCATCTTCGTGGGCGACGGCTATCATTCATCTGACGACAGACGGAAGGGGAACCATGAAGGCGCAGGTAGTCGAACCGGTTGAGATGCCGGATGTCATTGAGGTCGGCGGGGGTGGCCCGCTGCTCGTCATTCACGGCGGCGCGGGCAGGCGCCTCCACGAGATGACGCCCGAGCGGGCATCAGAGACCGAAGCTGCACTCGCCCGCGCGGTTGAGGCGGGATATGCCCAGCTCGCGGCTGGTGCACCTGCCGAGGAGGCCGTCGTCGCGGCCATCCACGTCATGGAAGACGCTCCCTGCTTCAACTGCGCCCATGGCGCCGCTCTCACGCTCGACGGCACGGCGGCGCTCCACAGCAGGCTCATGCCTGGTGACCGCGTCGCGGCTCGTGCGGCGCCGCCTGCGGTCTTACGACGGCGAAGCACCCCATCGACGTCGCTCGCGCGGTTATGGAGCGTACACCGCACGTGCTCTTCTCCCAGCCTGCAGGGTCCCAGCTCGAGGAGTGGGGAATCGAGCAGGTTGACAACTCCTACTTCGTGACTGAGCGCCGCCTCGCCGAGCTCGAGGAATTCCGCGCCCGTGCGGCGGCGGGCTACGATGACTCCGCGACGCGCCATGGTACGGTTGGCGCCGTGGCGCGCGACGTCAACGGCCGCATTGCCGCAGGCACGTCAACTGGCGGCATCACGGGTCAGATGCCTGGCCGTGTGGGAGACTCGCCCGTCATCGGCGCCGGAACCTATGCGAACCAAGGCAGTGTGGCCGTGAGCTGCACCGGAACGGGGGAGAAGTTCATCCAGGAGTCGTCGGCGTTCCAGATTCACGCGCGCATCGCGCTTGCGGGCGAGACGCCGAGCGAGGCCGTCCTGGCGATGCTTTCCGCCGTGGACGGCAGGGGAGGCAACGGCGGCGTCATCGTCGTCCCCGCCAAGGGTGCGGGTGTGATCGGCCGCACGGCGAGGACGCAGATGAACTACGCCTGGGCCCAGGGAAACGCGCGTGTCGCCAAAAGTTGACAAAGGGACAGTCCCTTTGTCAACTTCGAAGCGAGACCCGGATGCTCGGGTGCGTGTACTGGTCAAACTCCTCCTCAGGCTCCGTGTCGAAGGAGCATGGCGTCTTGACGGGACCGTCGCCCGAGTGGATGCGAATGCTCTCGTAGGGCGAGCCGGCGAGGAACGCCTCGCGGAAATCGTCCGGTACCCACGGCACCGGCAACCTGCGCGACTCCGCCGAGGCCCCTTGCCAGGTCGGAATCGCTGTCGCTAAGCAGGTGTCCTGCCGCCTGCGCGCCTATGGCGGCGGCGACCTGTGCTGAGTGGTCAGTCTCCTGCTGCGAGACGGCGAGCCTCTCCTGCATCGCGCGCCACTGCTTGCCGCGCATGCCAAACCTGGGACGGAGGGTCCAGAAGCAGAAGGCCACGAGATTGACGGCGACGAGCGCGAGGATGACGTTGAGTCCCGTGTCCTGGAAGCCCTTGTGATGGAAGACTAGGTCATCGATCATTTCGAGGGGGACCAGCATGAGGCACGTCACGAATGCCATGACGAGCGCCACGAGGGCGACCTTGGGGTAGACGCAGTAGCGTCGGATTTGCTTCTTCTCGTTCTCGCTGAGGGGTGCCATGGTGCTCCTCGGTCGTGGCCGCGCCGCGCGGCGCCGGGGTCTCCCGCGTGCCCGCGGCTGTTACTTATCAGACACGCTCGGCTTATCGTACCAGGTGCCTCGCGTGTGGAGCGCAAAACCCGGTACTGCTGTTGACGGGGCGCGAGCCCGCCGTTTGCCGTTCGCGCAGGACTCCCATTAATGTCCGAAGCCCTCCTATAATGGCCTTGTCTTCGATGGATATCAGTACTACGCCCTCGCTGCCGCGCTTGCTGACTCCAGCGAGGCGGCGTACAAGCTCGTCGACATGTGCAGTCGCGGCAAGTTCGTCGAGCGCGACATGGCCAAGGCCTATCAGCTCTAGAGCCGCAGCCTCAACGTGCCGTCTCGACGCTGGGTGCGCCAAAGCGAGCCTTAGCTGCTGGTGGATGCCGCGTAGGGGCTGAGTCGCTATTGAAATCTACTTCGTCGAACTGCCGGATCCGCTTGCCGTGTCGCCCGAGCCGTTGGCGTTAGCCGGGCCATTCGAGTGGGTCGAGTCCGAGGCGGAGCCGGAGTTGGAGGTATCGCCTTCTGGCTTGCTGGAACTGGAGTCCGACGCGCCGCCGTCGCTCGAGCCGCCATTCGAGGGGTTTGACGAGGAAGGAGGCGTTGAGGGGGAGGAGGAGCTCGTACCTTCGTCTCGGTTGCTGCTCGACCCACCTTGCAGGTTGGCATTTGCCCTTTCGGTCGTGGCGGGGTGCTTGTGCGTCGTTGCGGTCCCAGTGACGGCCTGCGTCGTCTGCGGCGTTTCGACCACGATGGTGGTGGAGCCGCCGATGCCCTCGCCCTTGGTTGCGATGCTGACGACGAGCGCGAAGACGAGCACCGCGACGATGGATGCCGCGGCCATGAATATGGTCGCCCTACGGCGTATGACGTCGCGCTCGCGTCGGCGCGCGGCGGCGCGTATGGCTACCGGCGCGATGGGCGTGCCCGTCTCGGCGTATTCCTTGACATGGCTGCTGCTAGAGACTGATGTCGCGCGCGGTTGGCTGGTGATGGTCGCGTCGGCGACGGAAGCGCCGCGCTTGTGGACATCGTCGTGCGAGTTGCCAAGGACGTGCGTCCTATCGGCAATGCGAGCGCTGTCTACGACGCGCGTCGCATCGTTGTCGCCGTGGGGAGCCTGGTCGTCGATGGCGACGGAGGCCGTCTCGCCATCATTTGACGAGAGCTTCTCCGCCGAGGCCTTGAGGATGGACTTGTAGATCTGTGACGCCGCGGCGGACGCGAGACCGCCTATGACGACGCCGATAAGCGAGCCTGCGAGGCCAATCTGCGAGGAGAGGGCAAATGATGTACCCGCTGCTAGACCGCTTGCAATGACGGTCGAGAACGAGAAATCGTCGAAGAGTCCGCCCTTCGTGTTGCGATCATTAGACTGAGCCATGCACGTTCGCTTCCTGCGTTCCTTCGTTTTTTGCTGTAGGGAATACGTACCCGGATTGTCAGCGGGTCCCACCCATGTGAAGCAATTCTCACGAATTCGCAAGATGCGCGGCGGTGCGCGGGGAACGCAAGACGCGTACGCGGTGCGTAGGGGAGTCAGGTGCGGATGCGTAAACGACCTCTGGGCCCTTTGGCGCTAATTATCCATGACGCCTTCTGCTTCGAGTATCACTGACGCGTTTCGCGCCCAAGACCTGTCTACGTAGAAAGACTGATCATTTGCGAGGGAGCTCTGCTTGCGCGTTGTTCGCGCCCCTGCCGCCTGCCGTGTCCCTCGCTCCACCCGCGCCGCCGCGCGCCGCGGAGATAAAACCATTTGCTCGACATCTTGACGTGCTATGATTCGTGCCGTAAAAGGGGGCTGGCGCATGCTGGCTGAGATTGGGCCTAGGATTGCGGCCCTGACCTTAGACCTGATCTGGGTAATGCCAGCGTAGGGAACCAATACGTGCGATATGTACGGGGCTCCCGCCAATGGCGAGGGCCCCGATTCGTTTGCCGGCGCGCCGCCCGACGAGCTCGGACCCTCGCGGAAAGCGAGGTTTGCATGGAATGTAGCGTTGCGATTCAGGTCCTGCCGATGGACGCCGCCAACGACGACGAGGTCATCCGCGTGGTCGACGCCGTCATCGAGGAGATCCAGAAGTACGATGTGAACCCGTACGTCGGCCCGTTCGAGACCGCCATCGAGGGCGACTATGACACCTGCATGGAGGTCCTCAAGCGCTGCCAGCTCGTGGCGGCCGAGGCTGGCTGCGACCAGGTCATGACCTACGCCAAGATCGACTACAAGCCGAATGGCGCCGTCCTCTCCACCGAGAAGAAGGTCGGCAAGTACCACCAGGACGAGAACTAGCCCATGGTCTCGCGCTCGAAGGACAAGGACGTGCCTGCCGGGGACGCCTCGACGGGAAGCCGCGCGAACGGCAACTCGACGAAAAGCGCCGCTGCGGCCCATGCGGTCACGAAGGGCGCCGCAGCCGTTCGTGTCGATGCGGGCAACGGCGCCGCGCACTCTCATGCGCGCTGGGTCGCGCCGGTGCTGACGGTCGCCGCGCTTCTCGTGTTGTGGCAGGTGGGCCGGGGGGGCGGGGGCGCTGCCCGCCAAACCAC
>UQWE01000078.1 GCA_900544655.1 uncultured Coriobacteriaceae bacterium | reverse complement strand
CGTTTTGGCCGGGGGGCGCGGAGCCGCCGGGGGCGGCCCCCCTGCCACTCGAGAGACGGACCTCCTCCGCCCGGAGGAGACGGTCGACGTCCTGCACTCCGTCGTGCTCTCTGGCGGAAGCGCCTATGGCCTGGCCGCCTCCGTTGGCGTTGCCGAGGAACTCGAGCGCCGTGGCATCGGGCTTGACGTGCAGGTTGGCGTCGTCCCAATCGTATCTGGCGCATGCCTCTTCGACCTAGCCTTCGCTAACTCGCACGTGCGCCCCACCGCGCACGACGGAGCCTCAGCATGCGCCCGCGCGCTCGATAACCCGCCGGTCCCGCTGCCCCGGGGCAATGTCGGGGTTGGTTGTGGATGTACCGTCGGCAAGCTTGGCGGCCCCACGTTCGCAATGAAGTCCGGCCTCGGGACCGACGTCGAACAGACGGGCACGCTCGTCTGCGGTGCCATTGCCGCCGTCAATGCGTGCGGAAACGTCGTCGACCCGGATACGGGCGAGGTCATCGCCGGCATGCGCTCCCAGACGGGCGCGGGTTTCGTTGACGAGTGCGACCTCGCGCTCTCCATGACTGCGAGGATGCCCCTCGAGGCAGGCCACGACGGCAGCACCCAGCCTCCCATGCGCACGAACACGACCATCTCCTGCGTCATCACCAACGCCAAGCTCACGAAGGCTCAGGCAACGAAGGTCGCTCAAATGGCGGCGGATGCCTATGCCCACGCGATTCGCCCCACCCACACGACCAATGACGGCGACACCGTCTTCGTCATGGCAACCGGTGAGGTTGAGATGCCCGTCGACGTGGTGGGCATCCTCGCGACGCGCGCCCTCGAGCGAGCCATCGCAGACGGCGCCCGCAGCGCCAAGACCTCACACGGCCTCCCCGGCGCCGCAGATCTCTAGGGCCGTTCACCAGGCTCGCACACACCCGTACGAACGAACAGCGGAAAGGCTCCAATGTACAAGCTCATCGTAAGCGATATGGACGAGACGTTCCTCGACGGACATCACCAGATTCCGCCCGCAAACCTCCCGGCACTCAAGCGTCTGCGCGAGCTCGGTGTGCTCTTTGTTCCCAGCTCCGGGCGTGGTTATCTCTCCATCATGGACAACTTCGAGGACATTGACCCCGACCTCATGGAGGGCACGTACGTCATCTCCTACAACGGAGGCTCGATAAATCGTTTTGGAGACCCCAAGCCGATCTTCTCTCACAACCTCGACCACGACCTCGCAGACGAGCTCTGGAGGTTTGGGCGCGAGCGCGGGCTCTCCATGCACGCCTATACGCCAGATGGTCGCATTCTCGTGCAGGACATAAGCGAGAGCGAGTCGCGCTACCTGGCCTCCCTCCGTCGCATCGAGGCGGTCGACCTCCCCGACCTCACCAGCGTGCCCGTCGTCTCGAAGATGATCTACGTGAGCACGGACTTCGACTGGCTCCACAAGTTTGGCGCGGATGTCGTGGCGCCCATGCTCGACGGACGAGCGACGATCACCTACTCCTCCGGTCGCTACCTCGAGGTCAATCCCCTAGGCTGCGACAAGGGCGAGGGTCTCAGGAAACTTGCCGAGATTCTCGGCATAGACATCGCGGACACGATTGCCTTCGGGGACTCCGCCAATGACCGCGAGATGATCGCCGCGGCCGGCCTTGGTGTGGGCGTGGCCAACGTGACCGACGACGTGCGTCCCGTCTGTGACCTCGTGCTCGACACGACGGGGCCCGACGGAGCGCTTCCCGAACTAGTCGAGCGCATCATCGAACCCCAGCACCGCTAGGCAGAACCGCCCGGGCGCTTCTCGATGCGCCCGGGCGCTCACGCTCGATCCCATGTCTTTATACAACTACGCCGCCATGGGCTCCGCGCTTAACGACTGCGCCGACGCGACGCCAGCGTTTATTGGCTTCGCAACCGCCGTCCCAACGATACCGACTACGCAGTCGCCTACATCCACGCTCCTCGGCCCGCTCCTTGCTCCGTCGCGCATGGCAAGGCCGATGCAAATCGTTCCATCCAGGCAATTTGCACGCAATAGTTATCGTCTTGGGTCGTAGGACTCTCGCTGCCCGCCATCGCGGCAAGGGCGTGCAACATATTTGAGATTCTGCGGCCCGATTCAAGCATTTTGAGCTCCCAAACTCATATGCTAGCTAGACGCTAGCAGATAAAACCCCAGTTGGCCAAATTCTCTCATGACCCAAAAGCCGCTTTTCAGCCGCAGAATCTCAAATTCGTTGTCTCTTGACCCACCGGCCATCTATTCGCGAGGGCAAAGCGCCCCCTCAAATGCCTCTTCGGACACCCGTTTTCCCGTCGTCGCTACTTTTGAATGTCACGTTGCTCTCTAGGCGAGCGGAATCCCAGGGCGACTTCCCTCGAACGTAAGATCTCCATTGCAGGCTCGCGCAATGGGCTGCACCGGCTCACCTTCACGTGGCAACACAAAAGCGGCGCTGTGGAACGACCACGGCGCCGCATCATCGATCCTAGAAAGGCAGCTTTCCCCCAGGCATGCCCATGCCGCCTGGCATGCCACCACCCATCTGACGCATCATCTGCTGCATCTGGCGCTTGGCCTGCTTACGGTTACCGCCCCCCATCATGCCGCGCATCTTGCCCATCATCTTGTTGAGCTCGCTCCACTGCTTGATGAGGCGGTTGACGTCCTGCACAGAGTGACCGGAGCCGCGCGCGATTCGCTGGCGGCGCATGCCGTTGATGATGCCCGGGCGAGCGCGCTCCTGCTTCGTCATCGAATGGATGATGCTCTCGATCTGGCGCATCTGCTCCTCGGAGTTATCGCCACCCATCTGGCGCAGCGCCTTGTCTCCGCCGGGAAGCATTCCCAAGATCTTTCCCATGCCGCCCATTTTGCGAATCTGCTGCATCTGGGCAAGCATGTCGTCCATCGTGAAGCCCTCGCGCAGCATCCTCTCGGCTTCGGCGGCGGAAGCGGCGTCGGCGTTGGCCTGGGCCGTCTCGATGATGCCCAC
Organism: uncultured Coriobacteriaceae bacterium; assembly: GCA_900544655.1. Lineage (GTDB taxonomy): Bacteria > Actinomycetota > Coriobacteriia > Coriobacteriales > Atopobiaceae > Parolsenella. The sequence goes on along the minus strand of UQWE01000078.1, from coordinate 3,143 downwards.
GACATCACCCATGCCGAGGATGCGCTTGGCCATGCGATCAGGGTGGAAGACCTCGAGGGACTCGGGCTTCTCGCCCATGGAGACGAACTTAATGGGCTTGCCTGTCACGGCGCGGACGGACAGCGCGCCACCACCGCGGGCGTCGCCATCGAGCTTGGACATGATGACGCCGTCGAAGTCGGTGCGCTCGGCGAACTCGGAAACGACGTTGACGATGTCCTGGCCGGTCATCGCGTCGACGACCATGAGGACCTGGTCGGGCTTGACAGCGCTCTTGATGTCGACGGCCTCCTGCATCATGAGCTCGTCGATCTGGAGACGGCCGGCGGTGTCGACGATGACCACGTCGCGGAGGTGGTCGACGGCCTCCTGGACGGCCTCACGCGCGATCGCGACGGGATCCTTACCGTCACCGCGGTAGACCGGCACGCCAATCTCGCCACCAAGGGTCTCGAGCTGGTCAGCCGCGGCGGGACGATGCGTGTCACACGCGGCGAGCTGCGGAGAGTGGCCCTGTTTCTTGAGCATGTAGGCAAGCTTGGCGCTCGCGGTGGTCTTACCAGAGCCCTGCAGGCCAACGAGCATGATCACGTTGGGCGTGCGGTTGGGCATGAGCGTGAGCTTGCTCTCAGTGGAGCCGAGAAGCTCCGTGAGCTCGGCGAGAACGACCTTGACGACGTTCTGCGCAGGCGTCAGAGAGGTAAGGACCTCGGCCGTGAGGCATTGCTCCTTGCAGCGGGCCACGAAGTCCTTGACCACGCGGAAGTTGACGTCCGCCTCGAGCAGCGCCATGCGAATCTCGCGCATTGCCGCGTTGATATCGTCCTCCGTGAGGCGACCCTTGCCACGCAGCTTGTCGAAGGTGTCTGTGAGGCGGTCTGAGAGGCTATTGAACATCGAAGCTCCTAGCTGGGATTCGTTGCGAACAGTACTGGCTAGACGTCAGGGAAGGCTCGGTAGGCTCGAGCCTAGATCGTCTCGCCCACGAGGGCGCGGGTAAAGCTAAGCGCGTCGAAGGACTGGAAGTCATCGATGCCCTCGCCCACACCGATGCGCCAGATCGGCAGGTCGAGCTGACTCGCAATCGAGACCGCGATACCGCCCTTCGAGGTGCCGTCGAGCTTCGTCACGATGAGGCCATCGAGATCGAGTGCGTCGTTGAACTCCTTCGCCTGCGCGAGGCCGTTCTGGCCAGTGGTCGCGTCGACGACGAGGACGACAGTCACGGGCATGCTCGCGCGCTTGCGCGTGACGTCCACGATCTTGGCGAGCTCGCGCATGAGCTCGGGAGACGTGTGAAGGCGTCCGGCGGTGTCGATGAGCATGAGCTCCGTGCCCTCGCGCTCCGCGGTCTCGACCACGTCATAGCAGACACTCGCGGGGTCAGCGCCGCGCTCGCGGGTGACGACGCGCACGTCAGCGCGCTCACCCCAGACCTGGAGCTGCTCGATCGCGGCGGCGCGGAAAGTGTCGGCGCCGCCGATGAGGACGGACTTGCCCTTGCCCTTCGCGGCCGCGGCGAGCTTGCCCACCGTGGTGGTCTTACCGGCTCCGTTGATGCCGACGAACAGCACGCAGCTCGGCGTATCGTCGAACGGATCGCGCTCGGAGGTGGGGAACGCCTCGGCCAGGCGCTTGGCGAGGGCCTCACGGAGCTGGTCGGCCGTACGCAGGCCCTTCTTCGCGGCAAGCTCGCGGAGGTCATCCGTGACGCTCATCGCGAGCTCGGGACCGATGTCACCCATGACGAGGGTGTCCTCGAGATCCTCCCAGAACTGCTCGTCGACGTCGCCGCCCATGTAGAAGATCTGGTTGAGCGCCTCGCGAGACTTCGCAAGTCCGCTCCTCAAGCGGTCAGCAAGCCCCATCAGGCATCGACCACCTTTCCTGTCGCGCGGTCAAGCCGCTGGGATACAACATGACTGACACCATCAGCCTGCATGGAGACGCCGTACAGGACGTCGGCCTGCTCCATGGTCCTCCTCTGGTGCGAAATGACGATGAGCTGCGTCGTCTCCTTGAGCTGTTCGATGGCATCGAGCAGCTTGTCGAGGTTGGCGTCGTCGAGTGCCGCCTCCACCTCGTCGAAAACGTAGAATGGCACGGTTCGCGTGCGATAGACGGCGAAGAGCAGCGCGAGGGCCGTGAGGGACTTCTCGCCGCCGCTCATGAGCGTCATCTTCGCGATGCGCTTGCCCTTGGGCTGCGCCACGACCTCGATGCCGGTCTCCGCGGGATGGTCCGGGTCGCACATCTCGAGGTGCGCCTTGCCACCCGGGAAGAGCATGCCGAAGATCTCGATGAAGTTGGCGTTCACGGCCTCGAAGGTCTCGAGGAACTGCCTACGCATCTTGCGGTCGATGGCCGCGGTGATCTTGACGAGCGCGGCACGGGCCCTCTCGAGGTCCTCGAGCTGAGCTCCGATGTAGTCCGCGCGCTCCTTGAGCTTGGTGTACTCGTCCATCGCGACCTGGTTGACGGGGCCGAGGCCATCGATCTGACGGCGAAGGGACGCGACCTCGCGCTCGGTGGCCTCGCGGTCATCGGGCTCGGGCATCTGCAGCGCCTCTTCGAGGACGTGCCTACCGTCGGCCGTTATCTGCGCGATCGCTTGCTCGACGCGGACCTCGAGGCGTCCACTCTCCACCTTGACGTCGCTCTGGGCGCCCTTGGCCTGCTCAAGCGCCGCATTGGCGTCCGCGACCTGCTGCTTCGCGTCACCAATGGTCTTCTTGAGGGAGTCGGAGTCCGCCTCGGCGAGGCTCGCGCGGTCACGCAGGCGCTCTGCCCAGGTCTTACAAGCCTCGTGGATCGCCTCGTAGCGCTCGTGGAGCGGGTCGACACGAAGGCGCAACACCTCGAGAGAGCGAGTGGCCTCCTCAGCGGCGCGGGCGCGCTCATCGAGGGAGGAGATGCGGCCAGAGAGCTCACGCTGGCGCTCGTCGAGGTGATGCAGGCGCTCGCGGCTCGTCGCAAGCTTGAGGCGAGCGTCCGCGGCCTTCTTGGTTGCCTCGTCCTCTGCTCGCGAGGCCTCACGGCGGCGGCTAGCGGCTTCCTCGAGGTCGCGGGACAGCTTGGCAAGACGTTCCTTGGCGGCATCTGCCTGGGCCTTGAGCTCGTCCAAGCGCGGACGGGCCTCGCGG
>UQWE01000077.1 GCA_900544655.1 uncultured Coriobacteriaceae bacterium | reverse complement strand
GTGGCGCACGGCGAGCACGCCCGCCCGTCGCAGCTACTTGCCGGCCGCGCGGCGCAGGCGGTCGCGAAGCTTCTGCAGTGGGCTTGGCCCGGACGCGGCCTCCTCGTTCGGCGAGGTAAAGATATCGCGATCCAGGTGGACGCCCATGGCCTTGACGAGCGCCGCGCCGTCCTCGGGAATCAAGGTGAGAACCTGGCCGGAGTCGGTGTGGAGCGCGAGCTCGCGGATATCGCCGCGGAAGATGTCGGCCTCGACGCTCGTGATTTCGTCCCAGGCAACGCGCAGCTGGCGCACGCCGTCGCAGGTCTCGAACTCGATGCCCGAGTCACCGCAAAGAAGCGCCCCGGGCTTGGGCATAATTCCGCTGGTCAGGCAGTTGCAGCCGACCTTCTCTTCTACAACCTCGTTGAACGCCATGCGCTGCGCCCCCTTACTGTCGGATGCTCGGCTTCACGCCGGTGGCAAGAAGCTGAACGATCTCGGCCTCGGTCGCGTTCGAAAGGTCGCCCGAGACCGTCGCCTTGAACGCCGAGGCCATCGTGGCGAAGTCGACGAGGAACTGTGGCTCACAACGGCTCATCTCGCAGTGGATGACGCTCGCGGAAAAGACGTTGCCGCAGCTGGAGATGTCGGCGAGCGCCACGTGCTGGGGGAGCGAGAGGTACGTCTCGCCGCGCGTGACCTTGGCGCCACGGATGCGCGCGACGTCGTAGCGGTCGATCTGGCGCACGACGAAGCACAGGGATTGCAGGGAGTGGTCGTTGAGCATGCCGCGCGCCCAGTTGAGGCAGAAGTTAAAGAGATCGGGCTCCTCGACGCTCGCGTGCTCGATGGAGATGATGTCGTCCTCGGACGCTATGAGCTCGTCGACGTATGGCATGATCTTGCCCATTTTTGAGAGCGCTTCCTCGCGCGTCCACATGGTCTCGCGGTAGTTGAGGTCTATGAAGGTCTTGATGCCGCGGCCCTTGCAGGCGCGTAGCGCGTCGACGCACGCGTGGAACATCTCGTCCGAGATCGCGGGCACGACGCCCGAGAAGAAGAACGCCTTGACGCCGTTCAAGAGGCTGTCCCAGTCGAAGGTCTCACGACGAGCGTTGGCCATCGAGGTGTCGGAGCGGTCGTAGGTGACGACGGTCGGCCTGATGGAGCGTCCGCGCTCGGTGTAGTAGAGGCCCATGCGGTGGTTCGAGCGCAAGATCTTCGAGGTGTTGATGCCGTAGCGTGCGAGGTTCATGATCGCGTTCGTGCCGAGGCGGTTCTCGGGGACCACGCTCGCGAACGAGACGTCCTCTCCGAGCTGTGCCAGCGTGGTCGCGACCACGACCTCGGCGCCGCTGTAGGAGATGTCTAGGCTCCTGGCGTCGTCAAGACGCTCGTGAGCGACAGTGGAAAGCCTGATAAGGGGTTCGCCGAAGCAAAGAATACTCATGGTTACACTCCCAGAATAATCACGAGTGAGGTCATGATGATGCCCGCGAGGATGGTCAATGCGTTCGCCATTCCGGCCAGGCCCTTATCGCCGCCGGCCCACAGGGTATAGACCGGCCCCATGGAGGGCGCCGGCGCCCAGGCGAGGACGGCGACGACCTTGCGGGTCACAGGGTCGAAGGGCAGCAGGAACAGCGCGGTCAACGAAAGCAGCGTTGAGAAGGCGAATCGCCAGCTCAGTAGGCGAACAAGTTCAACAACTTTTGCCTTGTTGACCGTGAACCTAATCATAAGTCCGATCATGAACATCGCCAAAAAAGAATTTGCGTTTGCAATGGGGTCGATGAGCGTGATGGCCACCGGCGGAATCCGCAGGCCGAAGAGGCCCATGACGATGAGGACCACATAGCAGTCGAACGCCACCGACGAGAAGAGCGCTCGCGCAAAGACCTTGGCTTTGTCGCGGAAGCACTGATAGCCGGTACCGAGCACGCATGCGCGGATGAGCGCCCAGGTACCTCCGGTGCACATGAGGGAGTTTCCAGCGTCGAACAGGCAGGTTGCGACCGCCCCCTGCGCGGGGAAGAAGGCTTGGACGAAGGCGAGCGCGAAGCAACCGATGTTGAAACCGGCGACGTTCGACTGCTGGAGAACTCGCTCCTCCTGCGGCTTGTTGGCATATGCGGCCAGCGAGAGGAAGAACGGCAGGGCGTTCGCGACGAAGCCGAGGGCAATGAGAGGCAAAAGCGACCGGTCGAGCTCGGATGCCTCGAAGGCGCGGATGATGGCGCAGGGGAGCGTCAGGTTGAACACGATCTTCGAGATCAGGCGGTCGGCGCCCTCCCCAAACTTGCCGCTGTGGCCCGCTGCCACGCCTATGAGGATGATGACGACGAAGGACGCGACTTTGGCTAAGACGGCGAGCATAACGGGATGTGACTCCAAACATGAGAGCGCGACAAAGGAGAGGGCAGGCTGGCGCCTGCCCTCGAAGGAAAGGCTATGGGGTGCTTAGTACTTGGGCTTCCTGATCCGGCTGACTTTCTCAGGGTGGAAGCGCTTGACCGCGGCGAGTCCGTCCTGCGCGTTGAAGCGGTCGCTCGCCTTCTTGAACTGGATGCGGATCGGGGCGAAGCCCATGTCCATGTTTGCCTGGGCGAGGCGTGCCTGGCGGCGGTTGCGGGTCTTGACCCACTCGTCGAAGTCCAGGGGGACCGCGCACAGGAAGGTGTCGTCCTTGAGCTTTAGCAGATGTACGTCCGCGATCTGGTCCCACGGAGTGAAGCCCGAACCCATGGAGTCGGTGTTGTCCGTGATGCCATTCTCGTCGATGACGATGGCGTTGCGGCGACGGGCGATCTTTACGATGTTCGACCCGATGATGAAGGCCGATGCGGGGAGCATGATCCAGCCCATGCAGACCTTCATGACGAGCAGGTTCTCCGCGTAGGGCAGCGGCTGCGTAAGCACGATGATCGCGCCGAGCAGAAGGCAAATTCCCATAAACAGATAAGAAACGATGAGAACGACGTTCGCGTTGATGGCGAGCTTCTCACCTTCCAGGGCGCGGGACATCTATGGCTCCTTCCTTAATGCGTGCGGCCGCATGCGGGTAACTGCGTTGGCCGAATCATAGGCAATTTGAGAGTCCGGGATAGGGCTTGACTCGCCAAATGTGAAGAAAGTGTGTGCGCAGATTGACATAACCTAGCAAATCTTAACTGCTATGGGAGTTATGTCGAACAAAACAAGAACAAGATATGATGAAGACATGAAGAAACACCGAAAACGGTAGTTCCACCACTCAAATCCTGTGTTGGAAATATGATTCATGCCAACGAACCTCCACACGAGTAGAACCCCAAAGAGGGCGGAGGCGCTGGTCAGGTTAGGTTCTGCACATCGAAGGAAAGAACGGAGAGGAGAAGGAGAATGGCAAGCAAGAAGTTCATCGTTGGCGTCACCGCTTGTCAGATCGGCATTGCCCACACGTTTATGGCTGCCGAGTCTCTGCAGCAGGCCATCGAGGCCCGCGGCTGCGAGGCCAAGATTGAGACCCAGGGCGCGACGGGTGCCGAGAACGTCATCACCGACGAGGACCTCGCTCGTGCCGACGCCGCTATCATCGCGGCCGACGTCAAGATCAAGCACGAGGAGCGCTTTGATCCCATCCCCACGCTGAGCTGCAAGACCAATGAGGTCATGACGGTGGAGACTGCTCTTGGCATCGTTGACGAGGTTCTGGAGGCGATTGAGTAACCATGGCTGAGATTAAGCGCAAGAACGCAAAGAAGAAGAGCGCCGGCCGTCAGGCTTGGGACGCGGTGCTCACCGGTATTTCCTACATGATCCCGTTCATCGTTGGCGGCGGCGTGCTTTGGGGCATCGCCAAGGCCATGGGCGGCTACAACATCGCGGCTGACATGAAGGCCCTGGTTGTCGATGGCGGCAGCTACAAGGATTACTCGCTCGCCATGGTGATCTACTCCATCGGCTCCGCGATCTTCGACGTGTGCGTGCCCATCATCGGTGCCTACACCGCCTACGCCCTCTCCGATAAGCCCGGCCTCGCTCCCGGCTTCGCTGTCGGTGTCATCTCCAACACCATCAAGGCCGGCTTCCTCGGCGCCGTCGTCGGCGGCATCGTCGCTGGCTACATCGTGAACTTCCTCAAGGATGCCTCGAAGAAGGTCCCGAGCTCCGTCCAGTCCGTGTTCCCGATCCTCATCATCCCGGTCGTCGGTACCGCGCTGACCTCCCTGCTCATGTGGTACGTCATCGGCGTGCCCATCGGCTGGTTCATGACCGCCATCACCTCCATGCTCACCAACCTTCAGGGCGTTGGCGGTGCTGTCTTTGGCGCGGCCATCGGCATCGGCATGTCTACCGACCAGGGCGGCCCGATCTCCAAGGCAGTCGCTCTTGTTGCCAACGGCCTCAACGCCGACGGCATCCTCGGGCCCGCGGCCTGCAAGATGTGCGGCGGCATGCAGAACCCGCTCGGTGTCTGCTTCGCCCAGATCATCGACCGCTTCGCCGGTAAGAAGAAGTTCACCGAGAAGGAGCGCTCGACCACTGTCTCCGGCCTCGTCCCCGCATGCTGCTACATCCAGGAGTACGTCATTCCGTTCCTGGTCCAGGACACCTGGCGCTGCATCATCCCCTGCATGGTCGGTGGCGCTATCTCCGGCGGCCTCTGCGGCTACTTCGCCCTTGAGTCTGCGGCTGTCCACGGCGGCGTCTTCGTCATCCCGATGATGAGCAACCCGCTCCAGTTCGTTGCCTTCTGGTTCATCGGCGCTGCCGTCAACGGCACCCTGTACTTCCTCCTCCGCAAGCCCGTCAGCGAGGATGGCGACATGGCTGGCAACGGCGTTCTCGACCAGCTCCTCGGCTAGTTCCCCGCACGTTCGCTCCGCCAGGGCGGGGAGACTCCACGGCGTGTCTCCCCGCCCTTATTTATACCTAACGCCGTACCCGTAAGCCGCTTTCGGCTGGTCGAACGAGCTTCCGCCGGCGAGTCAGGCGCATATATAAGCAAGGAAGGACTCAGGCATGTACACCTCCATGAAGGAAATTCTCCAGCACGCAAGCGTCAACCACTACGCGGTCCCCGCGCCGAACTGCCCCAGCTACAACATGGTCAAGGCCGCCTGCATGGCCGCCGAGGCCAAGAAGTCCGCGGTCATCCTCGACCTGTCTCCCCGTCAGTTCAAGATGAACGCCACCCCCGAGGTCTGGGCCCCCATGGTCAAGGCCATCGCAGAGCCCCTGAACGTCCCCGTGGCGCTTAACCTCGACCACGGCGCGGAGTTCGAGGACATCTGCCGCTGCATCAAGGCCGGCTTCTCGAGCGTCATGTGCGACGCCTCCAGCCTGCCCTTCGAAGAGAATATCCGCCGCGTCCAGCAGGTCGTGGCCTTTGCCCACTCCCACGGCGCCTCGGTCGAGGCCGAGCTCGGCCACGTCGGCCAGGCCGCCGAGGGCGACGGCCGTTCCGACGACATGTACACCAAGGTGGACATGGCCGTCGAGTTCGTCGAGCGCACCGGCTGCGACTGCCTTGCGGTTGCCATCGGCACCGCTCACGGCAAGTACCCTGCCGACTACGTGCCCCAGCTCGACTTCGAGCGCCTCGCCGAGATCAAGGCCGCCCTCGGCCAGGACTACCCGCTCGTCCTCCACGGCGGCTCCGGCGCAGGCGACGAGAACTTCCAGAAGGCCGTGGCCGGCGGCATCAACAAGGTCAACCTCTGGACTGACTACTCCCGCGCCTACGTCGGCGACGTCCGCGAGTTCCTCGCGAAGAACGAGAACCCCGACTACATCTTCGTCGCGACCGACGCCGAGGAGAAGGCCTCCAAGTGGCTCGAGCGCTACATGGACCTCTTCGGCTCCGCGGGCCGTTACCAGTTCTCCGACGACAAGATGGAAGAGACGGATTAATTCCAATGACGCGGTTCCTTTTCGCATGTGACTCATTCAAGGGCACCATCTCCTCGGCTCGCTCCGCTGAGCTTCTGGCCGAGGACGTCGCCCCCCGTAGTCTTTTTGCCGGAGAAAGCCGCAGCCTTCTTTCCAAACGCGACCTTCTCCTCCTTGGAGGTCGCCGACGGCGGAGAAGGCACGGTTGACGCCCTGGTGGCCTCCCTCGGCGGCGAGCGCGTGACGCTTAGCGTCGCGGACCCGCTGGACCGCCCCGTCGAGGCGAGCTACGGGCTTCTGCCGGGTGGCCTCGCGGTCATCGAGATGGCCGCCGCCTCCGG
>UQWE01000076.1 GCA_900544655.1 uncultured Coriobacteriaceae bacterium | reverse complement strand
CGCGGACGGCAGCCGGACGCGAGGGACGGGCGGCACCAGGGCGCGCGCCAGCAACGCGGGAAGAGGCAGCCGGACGAGAGCCTGCGGCATACGGAGAGACCTGCGAGCCCGAACCCGTAGGACGCGACACACGGCGAGCGCTTGAAGGAGCCGCGTCGCTCGAGAAGTGGGAGCCTCGACGGCGCCTCTGGGAATCTGCCATAGGTGACCTTCCGAACTGCGCCGGCGGGCGCGTAGACTACCTGTCGCACGACCCTCGCGAGTCAAGCCAGGCCTGCAGGAAGAGAGACGCGGCAATCATGTCGACCTTGCCACGCATCTGCTTCTCGTTGAGGCCCTGCTCACGCAGGATCCTCTTTGCCTCCGAACTGGAGAGGCGCTCGTCGGCGAACTCAAGCGGAAGGTCGCAGGCTTCCGCGATGGAGCGGGCCTGAGCCATGACGCGCTCCGCCTGGGGACCGTCCTCGCCGGACATCGTCTGGGGTCGCCCGCAGACGAGAACCTCGGGCTCATAGTCCTCGAGGATGCGGCGGAACGTCTTGGCGCACGACAGCACCTCCGCGGCGGGCAGCACCTTCACGGGGCTGGCGACACGGCCGGAGGCATCGCTCGCGGCGATGCCGATACGCACCTCGCCGATGTCAAGCGCGAGGGCCCTCATGAGAGGGCTCCCGCGACGGCACCGGCGAGGTGGTCATATGCGAGAGTGAGCGAAGCCACGCGAGCCCTAGGAGAGCATCTCGCGGGCGGCAGCGAGCGCGGCGTCGATGCCGGAGGCATCCTTGCCGCCAGCCTGGGCCATGTTCGGACGTCCACCGCCACGGCCGCCAACGTAGCTAGCGACGTTGCGAATCACGTCGCCAGCGCCGAAGCCAGCAGCAACGGCACCGTCAGTCGCGGCGGCGAGAAGCGCGACCTTGCCCTCGGGCGTGTTCGTGGCGAGGAAGCACGCGACGTCTCCGGTGGCCTTGTCACGGATAGCATCCCAAGCCTCGCGGAGCTGGCCGGCCTCCAGGCCGTCCATGCGAGCGATGACCGCCTTGTAGGAGCCGCAATCGATGGCGGCGGCCATGGCCGTCTGGATCTTGTCAGAGGAACCGCCAAGGAGGGCCTGCTTGAGCTTGCCCTCGAGGTCACGGGCGGTGGCCTTCATGTCCGCGATGCGGCTAGCGGCGTCCTCGGGGCGGCACTTAAGCTCGGAGGCGACGGCGTCGAGGGCTTCATTGCGCTCGTCAAGCCAGGCAAGCGCGCCGAGGCTCGTCACGGCCTCGATGCGACGGACATTGGAGCCGGTCGAGCTCTCCGAGACGATCTTGAAGAGACCGAGCTCTGAGGAGTTACGGGCGTGAGTGCCACCGCACAGCTCGCGGCTGAAGGGCTGGTCCTCGTTGCCCACGGAGACCATGCGCACGACGTCACCGTACTTCTCGCCGAACAGGGCGATGGCGCCGGCCTCCTTGGCCTCGTCGATGCTGCAGACGCGAGTCACGACGGGCTTGGCGGCGAAGATCTCGACGTTCACGAGGTCCTCGACCTCGTGGAGCTGCTCGGCCGTGAGGGCCTCGAAGTGAGTGAAGTCAAAGCGCAGACGCGAATCGTCGCAAAGGGAGCCAGCCTGGCTGACGTGCTCGCCGAGAACCGTCTTGAGGGCGGCGTCGAGCAGGTGCGTGGCGGTGTGGTTGCGACGGATGAGCTCGCGACGGTGGGCATCGATGGCGGCGCAGACGACGTCACCCACGGAGACGGCGCCCTCGGCGACGTGAGCCATGTGAGCAAAGAGGCCGTTGTGGGCCTTGGTGTCGCTCACCTCGAGCTCGACGCCCTCAGCGCTGATGGTGCCGGTGTCGCCCACCTGGCCGCCCATCTCGGCGTAGAACGGGGTGCGGTCAAGGATGGCCTCGACGTCAGCGCCAGCCTCGGCACGCTCGACGGACTCGCCGTTCGCGACGATGGCGACAACGCGGGCATCCTCGACGGCGTTCTTGTCATAGCCCTCGAACTCGGTGGCGGCGAGCTTATCGGAGAGCTCGGTCCAGACGTTGTTGAAGTCACCCCAGGCATCGCGGTTGGCGTTGGCGCGAGCGCGCTCCTTCTGCTCGGTCATGCAGGCGTCGAAGTCGTCCATGTCGACATCGTGACCGGCGGCGGCGGAAATCTCGACCGTGAGGTCGATGGGGAAACCGTAGGTGTCGTGCAGCTTGAAGGCGACCTCGCCCGGAAGGACCGCACCCTCGGCAAGACCGGCGATGGCCTCGTCGAGATAGGTGCGCCCGGTGTCGAGCGTGGTGGAGAAGCGCTCCTCCTCGGCGGCGACGATGCCCTTCACGAGCGCGACGTTCTTGAGCAGCTCGGGATAGGCCTCGCCCATGAGGCGGTTGACCTCATCGATGAACTTGGTGAGGAAGGCGCCCTCGATGCCCAGCAGGCGGCCGTGGAACACGGCGCGACGAAGCAGGCGGCGAAGGACGTACTCGCGACCCTCGTTGCCCGGCAGGATGCCGTCGGAGATCATGAAGTCAACGGCACGGGCGTGGTCCGCGATGATGCGGAGGCTGCGGGAGGCGCCGGAGTAATCGTTGGCGTCATAGGTCTTGCCGGAGATCTCCTCGCCAAGGGCGATGAGGCTCTGCATGAGGTCGCCGTCATAGTTGGCGCTCTTGTGCTGCATGATGGCGGCCATGCGCTCGAGACCCATGCCCGTGTCGAGGTTGCGGTGCGGAAGCTCCGGTAGCGAGCCGTCCTCCTGGCGGTCGAACTGGGTGAACACGAGGTTCCAGAACTCGAGGAAGCGGTCGCAGTCGCAGCCGGGGGCGCAATCCGGCTTGCCACAGCCCACGTCCTCGCCCTGGTCGAAGTAGATCTCGGAGCAGGGACCGCAGGGGCCGGTGGGGCCAGCGGCCCAGAAGTTGTCATCCTCGCCGAGGCGGGAGATGTGGTCCTCCGGGACGCCGAGGCTGCGCCAGACGTCATGCGTCTCGTCGTCATCCGTAAAGATGGTGAAGTAGAGGCGCTCGACCGGGAGGTGGAACTTCTCGGTGATGAGCTCGAAGGCCCAGGCGCAGGCCTGCGCCTTGGAAACTCCGCCGAAGGAGAAGTCGCCGAGCATCTCGAAGAAGGAGAGGTGACGGCCATCCTCGCCGATGCAGTCGATGTCGTTGGTGCGCACGCACTTCTGGCAGCTGCAGGCGCCAATCTCCTTCATCGTCTTCTTGCCCTGGTAGTACTCCTTGAACTGGTTCATGCCAGCGTTGGCAAGAAGCAGCGAGGGGTCATCAGGAACGAGCGAGGAGCTGGGATACAGCTTCAGGCCGCGCTCCTCGAAGAACTTGAGGAAGGTCGAGCGAATCTCGGCGGTGGTCATGGACGGGAAATCGGCGGTGCTCATATCTCTCCCCTACAATCGGGTGATGTCAGCGCATACAGCCCGTAAGTATACCGCGAGCGGCTACGCGGATGAATGGAAACGACGAAGGGCCGGAGCAGAGCCCCGACCCTTCACAAGATTCGATTGAGCGCGTCTGCCGCGCCGCTCCCCGCGCACGTGGCGCGCGAACGCCTGCATCATCCGACGCGCTACTTGCGCAGGCGCTTGAACTCCTCGAGCTGCTGGCGGAGAGTCTCCGCGAGGATGGGCTTCTCCGCGTCAGGACGCTCCTCCGCCTCCACCCCGTCCATGGTGCTGGGGTCGATGATCAGGGACCTCTCGAGGAAGGAGTCATCGTCGAGGGCGTCGAACGAGGGCACCGGCGTGCCATCCGGGTGGTGGAAGGGCGTGCCCTTGAAGAAGGCGCCCTCCCAGCTCACGAGCTGCCTGCCCGTCTTGTTCTCGAAGAAGTAGATGAAGGCTCCCTTGACGGCGGCGGTGAGCGGCACGGCCAGAGCCATACCCAACGCCCCACCGAGGCTCGCGCCCACGGTGACGCCGATGAGGCTCATGGCGGGATGGATCTTGACGGCACTGCGCATCACGAGGGGGCTCAGGACGTTATCCGTGAAGTTCTGCGCCATGTCAGAAAGCACGAATGACCAGAAGGCGACCACGGGATTCACGAGAAGGCCGACAAGCGCAGCGAGGAACGAGGCCGTAAAGGGACCGATGACGGGAACGAAATGCAGGACTCCCGCGACGAGGGCCATCAGGCCAGGATAGGGGTTCCCACAGATCGTGAACCCGATATAGGCCAGGACGCCATCGATGATGCTCGTGACCACGATGCCGCGCATGTAGCCGCCGACGGAGCGCCCGAGGACCGCGACGAGGAGCGCGAGGTCCTCGGCGTGGCGGGGTCCCGCGATGACGCCGAGCTCGCGCATGATCAGCGGATAGTCCTTCGCAAACCAATAGGCCATGAAGAGGCCGAGGAACGACATCACGATGGTGTTCACGAGACTCATGACGTTGGGGACGAACGCCCGGGAAAGCCAGCCAGCGAGCTTGCTCACGAGCGTGGTGCCCACGTCGGTAAGCCCGACGAGCAGGGACTGGACGTTGGCCTGGAAGTCCGCGGTCTCGGCGAAGCCGTAGGAAGAGAAGAGATGCTGCACGAACTCCTGGGACTGCGCGAACAGCGAGGGAACGCGGTCGAGCATCTGGCTCAGCTGGCTGACGAACAGCGGCACCAGCCAGATGAGGAACGCGAGGACCACACCGATGACCAACACGAGCGAGAGCAGGGCGCCGATGCCCCTGCTAACGCCATGGCGCTCGAACCAGTTGGTGATCGAGCTGCAGATGAACCCCACGATGGCGCCGACGGAGAGGCATATGACCGCAGAGCTCACACGCCCGAGGACCGCGAGGATGATGGCAAACGCAATGGCACAGCCGATGAATGCCCACGCGCGTACGGCAACGAGCCTCGCGGAGCGATAGGACTCCTCTCGCTCCTCGGAGGTTAGTTTCTGTAGGCTCATCGCATAAGGCCTTCCGGGTCGATCTTGTCTTGAAGCTTCTTGAGCGTGCGACGCAGAAGACGACTCACCTGGACCTGGGAGATTCCCAGGCGCTTGGCTATCTCGACCTGAGTGAGACCCTCGTCGAAGCGCATGTGGACGACTTCCTGCTCGCGCGGGGAGAACTCGCGGATCGTGTCCTCGATGACCATGCGGTCGTCCGAGGCGGCGAGGTCTTGGTCGACGCTCGCGTAGTGGTCGATGACGGCGGGGGCGTCCTCGTCCTCGTTGTTCCCGCCCTCGAGAGGCACGGAGCTATAGGCACTCGAGGACTCCATCGCCTCGAGGACCTCGTCGACGCTCACGCCAAGGCGAGAAGCGACCTCCTCGGTCGAAGGCGAGCGCTGGAGCTCCTTCGTGAGCTCGTCCGTCACCTGGTTGACCTTGGCTGAGAGCTCCTGCAGACGCCTCGGCACGCGGACGCTCCAGCCCTTGTCGCGGAAGTGGCGCTTGATCTCTCCCAGGATGGTGGGCGTGGCATAGGTGGTGAACTCGAGGCCACGCTCGGGGTCAAAGCGGTCGATCGCCTTGATAAGGCCGATCGTGCCCACCTGGACGAGGTCATCGAGGGGCTCTCCCCTATTCTTGAATTTTGTGGAGAGGAAGCGAACGAGGTTGAGGTGACTCATGATGAGCTCGTCTCGGGCGTCTTCGTCTCCCTCCTCCTTATAAAGGCGGAATAGCTCACGAGTGCGTTCCTTGTCCCAAGCCAGCTTGCCCTTTGGGGTGGCAGGCAGGTCACGCACGGCAGCGGCAGCCTCGCGACGCGCCTGGGCTCGCTGCTCGCTCGTAAGCTCTCTGGAATCACTAGGCATCAAGGGCATCCACATTCTTCTGGAGCGTGAGCGAAAGCGTGTGTGCCTCGTCATCGAGCTCGCACTCGTCACAGACGGCGGTAAGGATGAGCTCCGCATACGTAGCGATCTGGTCATCCTCCGGCTCGGCCTCGCCAAGGGCAAAGGTCATGGTGAGGGCGTCTCCGCTCGCGTCAAAGCTAACCTCGCAGGCCTCGGGCTTGGTGGCGCAGCACCACACGAAGGCTTCCTCGGCGGCCATGCGGACGTCTTCGACGCCGTCGACGGAGAGGCCGGCGAGCACGGCAAGGTTCGCCGCGAGCATGCGCACGGGACGCGCGAACGAGGCGCTCGCGGGAACGGAAAGGGAAACGGGCATCTGCTGCTCTTCTTCTGTCGTTGCCATCATCTACTCAGCCTTCTCGGTGGCCGCGGAGGGCTCTGCCGGCGCCTCGCAGGAGGCATCATCGGAAACGGACGGGACCTGCGCCGCCGGGACATCATCGGCGGGAACACCGTGA
>UQWE01000075.1 GCA_900544655.1 uncultured Coriobacteriaceae bacterium | reverse complement strand
GTGTCCCTGGGAGGTCTACCACCACCAGTCGTTGCACTTGCTCTGAGGATTCGCCTACTAAAAAAATACACTACTGGCTATAGGTCTTTTTTCTCGTATATCCCCAGGCTCACGACATAGCTCACACCGTATGTGAGCAGCGAAATCATGCCCAGAAGGGCAAGGGACACTACGGGGTTCTGGTCGATCCAGCCCAGCATTACCGCGGCATCCTCGATCATGACCATGTTCGACCCAACTGCAATCGCAAGCGACACGACGAGTACCACCGCGCATGCAAAAGCCCTTGCGCCGCGCGCTTGCCCAAACTTCGTGAGGAATGGAATCGCAATCGCGCAGGCGATTAGGCCAAACGCCATCGACGCGAGCGATGAGGCGAAGACCTCGGCAGGTGCTACCAGCTCTGGCGATTTAGCCTGGGGCAACGCCGCAAATAGGCACTGGAGCGCCAAGCTCACGACAGCTCCCAAGAGCGCACCCGCAAAAGCCAGGACGAACACCGTCGCATACCGACCCGCCACGATCTCCCTCCGCGAGAGGGGCAAAGTCGCTCGAAACCTCCCCCAGCTGTTCTGGTCCTCATAGCCCGCAAGGGAAAATGCGCACAGCAACGTCATCATCGAGCTGACGCCTCCCGCAGCCCCCACGCTGCCGCAGCCGATCATCATAAACGTGCCGGCAAAGACCAAAGTCACGATAATCGAGGGCATAAAGGGAGCGAGCGTCCTCAGGTCACAGGAAACGGCGTTTTTCATCGGGTCTCCCCCTTCAGGAAGAAGTGCAGGTAGTCGTCAATGCTTGCGTGATCGCAGGGGATGTCAGGAAAGGCCTCGACGAACTCGAAGCGATTGGGCACGAGAACGTCGCAGGCAAACTCGCGCTGAACCGCGCGAGCTCCAGCCACGCAGGATAGGACCTCGCCAAGCTGGGCCTGGCTGCATCGCGCCACGCCAGCAGTGTCCGTGATGTCCTCTCGGGCGACATCAAAGAGGACCCGTCCCCCATCGATTGCCACCACGCGGTCCGCGATATGTTCCAAATCCGTCGTGATGTGGCTTGAGAGCAGCACACCATGGCCCTCCTCGCTTGCGAACGCGCGGAACTGATCAAGGACTTCGTCACGAGCGATGGGATCAAGGCCAGCCGTCGCCTCATCGAGAATCAGTAGCTCGGCTTCGTGCGAGAATGCCACCGCAAGCTGCAGCTTCATCCCCATGCCACGCGAGAGGTCCTTCACCTTGGTCTTGAGGCCGAGGCCATACTCCGCACAAAGGCGCTCGAAGCGAGCTTGATCCCAGGATCCATACGCGGCCGATACGCAAGCCGCGGATTGCCGGACGGTGTGGTCTCTAGGGAACGGGCACACATCAAGCACCACGCCCACGCGAGAGCGCACGTCTCTTTGGCACTCGCTCGAGGCGTGGGCGCCAAACGCGTTGCCGAACAGGCTCAGCTCGCCGGAATCAAGGGACAGAAGACCAAGGGCGGCGCGAATCGTCGTGGTCTTACCGGCGCCATTTGCCCCCACGAAGCCCACGACCTCGCCCTCTCCCACCGTCAGGCTAACGCCGTCAAGGGCAAAGGAGTCATTCACACGACGGCGTATGTCGTGCATTTCAAGCAGGTTTGTCATCGCCATACCTTTCTAATCGAGAGATTCCGGCGCCATGAGATCGAGCAAGTCGTGTAGCTCCCGGCGGGTTAGCCCGACGTCCATCGCCTCGAGACATGCCCGCGAGAGGAGCGTCTCGACGTGTTTCTGGCGTTCCTCGCGAAGAAGCTCGCGGTTCTTCTCGGAAACGAAGCAGCCCTTGCCCTGGACCGTTTCGATCAGGCCGTCCGCCTCGAGATCCGCATAGGCACGCTTGGTGGTGATGACGCTCACGCCCAAACCGTCCGCGAGGGCGCGAATGGAGGGCAGCCTCTCCCCCGCCGCGAGAGCCCCAGAAAGAACCTGCGACTTTATCTGCGAAGAGATTTGCTCGTAGATTGGCTTGTCACTCGATTTAGAAAGGATGATGTCCATGCGCCCTCCTTACTGTGTATATCTGTTACGTACAGTATATACACAGTATGCACAGCCACGCAAGGGCGAATTATTAGACTATTGTTTTTCCTAAAAGCGCAGATAAACAAGTGTGCTACTTGTGATATGGCTCTCCGCGGCTAATCTTGCAGGCACGATAGACCTGCTCGAGCAGGACCACGCGCGCGAGGTTGTGCGGCAGGGTGATGCGGCCGAAGGAGAACGTCTCGTCAGCGCGGGAGCGGACATCGGGCGAGACGCCGTCCGAACCACCGATCACGAACGTGAGGTCGCTCTTGCCCCGGAGGGCAAGCTCGTCAAGGTGTTCCGAAAAGGCCTCGCTCGAACGCTGCTTGCCATCAATCGCCAGGAGAATCACGTGACTGTGCTCGGGGATCGCAGAGAGGATCTCCTCGCCCTCGCGCGAGCGACTCGCCTCGACCCCGCCCGCACGAGTCGGGTCGATATCCGCCACCTCACGAATCTCGACCTTGCCATAGGCGCCCAGGCGCTTCGTATACTCGGCGCAGGCATCACGCCAAAAACGCTCCTTGAGCTTGCCGACAGCGATGACCGTATAGCGCATGAGACTCCCTTGCATTCCTACACATATGTATATTGAGAGACAGTCCGGCTAGCGAGTGCGCAGGCGCGCGGATACTCAAAGTGGGACAATGCTCTTGTCAGCAACAAATTGTCCCACAGGAGGTGGAGATGGGAAGCCACAAGAAATCGGCGCTCAAGGCGCAGCGCAGCTCCTTCGAAGCGAGCCTCGGCGATCAACTTGCGAGCACGTTCGAACGCGAGGACGCCCGCCGCGAACAGGTGGCACAGCAGCGCGAAGCCCAGCTCCGCCACAAGGCGTGCGAACGCAAGAAGCGCTATTCGTGTGAAAGCGAGGCCAAGCTCGCGATTCGCGACTGCGAGCGCCATGGGTCTCGCGACCTCCACACCTATCGCTGCCCCTATTGCGGCGGCTGGCATCTCACCCACAAGCCCACGCGCAAGTAGGTCGCGGACAATATCTGGGCCCGCAGGAGCTATAACAATAGCCCTCGGATACGAAAACGTCCCTCTCAACCAGATGCCACCCGTTCGCGCAAGCGAGCATACACGAAGGAGACACCCGTGCTTACCTCGGTGTTTAGTGAATCTCCCGTAGGGCCGCTCGCGCTCGGGAGCGAGGACGGCGAGCGGTTGCGCTCATGTCTGTTCACGACGGGACGGCAGGGAACGAAAACTCCGGAAACCAGCCAGCGTAGCCATGCGCCCATCTTTGACCAGGCTCGAGATTGGCTGGCCAGGTACTTCGCAGGAGAGCGGCCAGACCCCGCCGAGTTGCCGCTCGATCCCAAGGGCACGGCCTTCCAGCTCGGCGTCTGGGAGGTCCTGGTGGCCATCCCCTATGGCGAGACGGTCACGTACGGTTGAGTCGCCGAGAGAGTTGGCGAGAACCGTGGCAAGCGAACGTCCGCCAGGGCCGTGGGAGGCGCCGTTGGCGCAAACCCGCTTGGCATCATCATCCCGTGCCATCGCGTCATCGGCGCGAACGGCAGCCTTACGGGATTTAGCGGCGGAGTCGAGGCAAAGGTAACGTTACTCGAGCTAGAGGGCGTTGCGATGTCGCGCGCCGCGAGGTCTGAGGCGATTAAAACTCCTAGCGAATTCAGCCCGGATGCTCTGATTGCGGTGACGCGCCACGCAAAACCAGATATGGCTTGCAAAGCCATTCGCGGCTGGCGGGAATTGATGTCTTAGCCCTACAAAGCCCCGGTTAGCACGCCTTGAATTAATGTCCGAAAGGCGCGGTATGCTTCCCCCAAAAAGGGGCGAAGGGAGCGCTGGTGGCAGCGAGCTCGCAGAAACAAGGTAAGACCGGCTGGCTATTTGGCCTTTGCGTCATCATGGCTTTCCTGGTCCTCATAGCAGGCTGCGAGGAGAAGGCTCCGAAGAGGCAGAGCACTCCACGAATGCGCGCACGCAGGCTACGGGCGCGCGAAAAAGCCGGCGGGAAGTCGCGCATCGGCGGGGCTATCCTCCAGAGGAGGACATCCCCGTTCGACACGCAAGATTCCCGTCGGCTTCGTCTTAAAACGCTTTATCGTGGTGCGTCTCCAGCTTGCCCCGTCCGGCAAACGCCGAGAGCAAGCCTACCAGCTAAGGAGCTCGTAGCCGTCCTCGGTCACGACAAGCTGGACCTCCCACTGGGCAGAATCCGAACCATCGGCCGTGCGCACAGTCCAGCCGTTGGGATCGTCCATATCGATGTCCGCACCGCCGGCGTTGACCATCGGCTCGATCGTGAAGCACATGCCCGGAGCAAGCACGACGCCCTCCCCCGGCTCGCCAACGTGCGAAACGAACGGATCCTCGTGAAACGCTTTGCCGATGCCGTGACCACCAAACTCGCGTACGACGTTAAAGCCGTTCTCCTCCACGTAGCTCTGGACGGCATGGGCCATGTCGCCCAACGTGTTCCAAGGCTTCACCTGGGCAAGACCACGCTGGACACTCTCGCGCGTTACGTCGACGAGCTTCTGACGCTCAGGCGAGACCTCGCCGATGCAGAACATGCGGCTTGAATCGGAGTAGTAGCCGTCGAGAATCGTGGAGCAGTCGACGTTAACGATGTCGCCATCCTTAAGGATGTCTTCCTCGCTGGGGATGCCGTGGCACACCACGTCGTTGATGGAGGTGCAAACGCTGTTGGGGAAGCCCTCGTAATTGAGGTCCGCCGGGATGCCGCCGTGTTCGACGGTGTAGTCATAGATCCACTTGTCCACTTCGGCAGTGCTGACACCGGCGCTGATGCGCTCCCCCACCATGTCAAGCACGCCGATGTTGATGGCAGCGGAACGCTTGATGCCCTCAATGTCCTCCGGCGTCTTTAGTAGGCGGCGGACGATGACTTCCATACCGGCGTTGTAGCACTCCTGCAGACGCTCGTCGATTCGAGCGTGGCACTTCTTGTACTTCTTGCCGCTACCGCACCAGCAGAGGTCGTTACGTCCGGGAACCGGATCATTGTCATACATGGTTAACTCCTTTCGTCTGCAGGTAAGTATGGCACTTTACGTGCCGACAAGGATGCAGAGAGCCCGCCCGGACAAACCGGACGGGCTCCAATCACGTCATCAGCCGCTAGGCGTCTGCGAAGGGGCGTTAGTTCCAAGCCTTGCCGTCAGAGCCGAACTCGCGGATGAGCTCCTTGGTGCGCTCGGCGATGGCGTCGCGGCCAGGCTTCAGCATCTTGCGCGGATCGAAGCCCTTGCCCTGCTTGTCCTTACCGGCCTCGACGTACTCACGAACGCCCTGGGCAAAGACGACCTGAAGGTCAGTGTTGACGTTAACCTTGCAGATGCCCATGGAGACGGCCTTCTGGACCTGGTCGACGGGGATGCCGGTGCCACCGTGGAGAACGAGGGGCAGGTCGCCGGTCTTGGCCTTGATGGCGGCGAGCTGGTCGAAGGAGAGGCCCTTCCAGTCGGCCGGGTAGAGACCGTGGATGTTGCCGATGCCGCAGGCGAGGAAGTCAACGCCGAGGTCAGCGATCTGCTTGCACTGGTCGGGGTCGGCGAGCTCGCCGGCGGAGGTCACGCCGTCCTCGGTGCCACCGATGCCGCCGACCTCAGCCTCGATGGAGAGGCCCTTGGAGTGGGCGAGCTTCACGAGTTCGGCGGTGTGCTCGAGGTTGGTCTCGAAGTCCTTCTCGTGGGAGCCGTCATACATGATGGAGGAGAAGCCGGCCTCGATGGCCTTGAAGCAGTCCTCGTAGGAGCCGTGGTCGAGGTGAAGGGCAACCGGCACGGTGATGTTGAGGGTGTCCATCATGTCGACGACGACGTCGTGGCACAGCTTGAAGCTGGTGAACCACTTGGCGGCACCAGCGGTGCACTGGATGATGAGCGGGCTCTGGAGCTCCTCGGCGGCGGTGAGGATGCCGTAGGTCCACTCGATGTTGTTGGTGTTGAACGCGCCAAGGCCGTAGTGGCCCTTCTCGGCGGACTGGAGCATGTGCGTAGCGTTAACGAGCATGTCTTTCCTCCATTGCTTGATGAGCAACAAACACTAACTAAATCGGATTATAGCGAGCGATGCTGACACGAGAGCGAAAAGCACCGAGTTCTTACAGAAATCTGCAGCTAGATGGCTAGTTGTTCGCTATGCCGTAGTCATTTTGTGATGAGGATGAACAGCATACGGCATTCATTCATGCAACAAGCGGATGCTCCCGCCGCGGGTGCGGTGACGGTTGCGCGCTCGGTCGAGCGCCGCGCGGAGCGGGGGCGCG
>UQWE01000074.1 GCA_900544655.1 uncultured Coriobacteriaceae bacterium | reverse complement strand
GCGCGCAGTCCCCCAGGACGACCACCGCAAAGAGGCCCCAGCCGATGCTCGCCGTGGCGCCGATGGCGATGAGGGCGTCCATCGTGGGCGCACGGTGCCAGAGACTCTTGAAGCCGTTGGTGAAGTAGGCGCGGTTCTCGAAGACGATGGGGATAAGCAGGAGGAGCTCGGTCAGGGCGAGCGTCATGGAGTGCGCGTGGTCCGCGAAGACAGCCGGCACGGGCCAGCCCAGCATGTGCCCCATCCCCAGGTAAAAGAGCGGAACGAGGAAGACGATCGAGACGACGAGCCGACGCCTCATGGCGTCCGCCGTGGCCTCGAGCTTCGCCGTGGGGCTCTTGAGGGCCGCGCGCGACGCGGGCGTGGCGGTACCAGCTCCGGACGGTGCGCTCGCCCCCGCATCCAGCGACAGGACGCTGTACCCCGCACGGTCGACGGCTTGGCAGATGTCCTCGGCCGAGACGGAGTCCTCGTCATAGTCGACGGTCATCGAACCGGAGAGCAGGTTCACCGTGACGTCGCTCACGCCGGCAACGCCGCGGACGGCCTTATCCACGTGGGCCTGGCATGCCGCGCAGGTCATGCCTCCCACCTCGAACTTCTCGTGCTTCATACGTACCCCTTACGCATGTGGCAGCGGCCGGATCGCCACTCCCGCACCGTGGCTGACAAAGGGACTGTCCCTTTGTCACCTGCGCGCCACGGTTAACTTGGCGCTAGTATACCCCTCCCCCAGGGGGGTAGGGCATATATATCGCTCATTTTTCCTCCTCCCCTCGATTCTCAGGTCAATTCGCCGCTCCTAACTGACAGAAGTACCTGCTCAAAAGCCAAAATTAACCAAAGCCAACTAGTCGCGTATGCTATTGTTAGCTCAATATAACTTCACCATAGCTAACTCTGCCCTCGCAACTGACCGCTCCGTTGGCCCCATGCGCAACGATTGGAGCGTCCCATGAAGGGCAACACCCCCTACCTCGTCGTCAATGGGCTCAAGAAGCACTACGGCGACGGCGAGGCCCGCGTCCAAGTCCTTGACGGCATCACCGCGAGCGTCAATAAGGGCGAGATTTGCGTCATGCTCGGCCCCTCCGGCTCGGGCAAGTCGACCTTCCTGAACCTCATCGGCGGCCTCGAAGACGTAGACGGCGGCAGCATCGCCGTCGCGAGCTGGGCTTCGTCTTCCAGTTCTATAACCTCGTACCCGACCTCACGATCAGGGAGAACATCGAGGTCACCGCGCACCTCTCCAAGAACCCCCTGCCCATGGAGGACCTTCTGCGCTCGCTCGGCCTCTGGGAACATCGCAACAAGTTCCCGCGCCAGGTCTCCGGTGGCCAGCAGCAGCGCTGCGCCATCGGTCGCGTCCTCGTCAAGAATCCGGACCTCATCCTGTGCGACGAGCCCACGAGCGCGCTCGACTACAAGACCTCCAAGGAGGTCCTCGAGCTCATGGAGCGCGTGAACCGCGAGTACGGCTGCACCCTCGTGATCGTGACGCACAACGCCGCCATCGCCAAGATGGCAGACCGCGTGCTGCGCCTTCGCGACGGCCGTCTGGCCTCAGACGAGGTCAATGCCTCCCCCGTGTCCGCCTCCGAGCTCGATTGGTAGGCGCGCGATGACTCCCCTGGCAAGGCGGCTCCCCCGCGAGCTGCGCAACAACCTCGGCAAGTACCTCGGCATCTTCCTCCTCATGACAGGCTCAATCGCCCTCACGCCGGGCTTTTTGCTCGCCGCGAACTCCATCGGGCGCATCATCGAAAGCATGCGCGACGAATACGCCATCGAGGACGGCCGCGTGACGACCTCCTTCGAGGCGACGAGCGCGCAGCTCAAGGCAGCCGAAGACGCCGGCGGCGCGCCAACCTACACGTACTCCTTCACCTTCAACGATCGCGACCTCTCCGTCGCAGACCGCACCGATGCCGAGGAGGACATGGTCGACGCCCTCACGGACGCAGACGCACGCGTGGATGACCTCATCGACGCGGATTCCAACCAGGGCATCGGCTATGCGCGCAACGACGTAGACGGCGACTCCATGATGTGGACGACGCTCCTCGACATCATCATCGTGATCATGGCCTTCGTCTTCGTGGTCCTCACCGACGCCACCATCGAGGAGGGGAGCGCCATCATCGGTACGCTCCTCACCGCCGCCGAGGATGCGGAGGACGAGCTCGACGATGCGGCGGACGTGGCCCAGGAGGCGGCCGAGACAGCCATGGCGTCGCCCAGTGCCGCGAGCATGCAGGCAGCCAGCGACGCGCTCGAGAAGGCGCAGGACAAGAAGGATGCCCTCTACGCGCGCCTCGACGATATCGCGGACGCCCTCGACTGCGACCGCGACGAGGTGATTGACCTCATCGACGACGCCTCCGGCATCGATGCCGATAACGATGACATCCATCCCGTCAACACCACGGACAACGGCACCGAGTAGATTGCGCAGGCCGAGAAGTACGCCGTCTACCAGCTGCAATATGACCGCGGCGAGGGCAACGGCACAGAGACCGTAACCGTCTACGGCGTCTCCCCGGACTCTCGCTACTGGAAGGACCTGGGCGTTGGCGACGGACGCGTCATGTTCGGCGGGGGTCTCGTCGACAAGTTTGGCTGGAAGGATGGCCAGCAGGTCAGCCTCACCGACAAGTTCGAGGGAAAGGACTACGCATTCGGCTACGACGGCAACTCGTGGGGCTCCAAGTCTGACATGAACGCCTACATGAGCATCGACGACTTCAACGAGCTCTTCGGCAATGACCCCTCGTACTTCAACGGCTATGTAAGCGACGAGGAGCTCGACCTCGACTCGCGCTACTTCGCCGGCGACACCACGCCCGACGACATGCGCGCCGTGGGAGACCAGTTCATCGGCATGATGAACGACCTAATCGGCATGATGGTCGGGCTCTCCGTCTTCATCTTCCTTCTCTTCATGTACCTGCTGACCAAGGCCGTGATCGGCCGAAGCGCGCGCTCCATCAGCTACATGAAGGTATTTGGCTACCGCGATGGAGAGATCTCCCACCTGTACATCCGCTCGATCACGCTGTGCGTCATTGCGGCGCTGCTGCTGTCTCAGCCCGTGATCATCGGCTCACTCACCGCGATCTTCCGCTCGATGCTGCTCGCCTACAACGGCAACATCGAGATCTACGTGCCATGGTGGTCCATCGCGGCGTGCGTGGGGATCGGGTTCGCGACGTACCTCGTCGTGGCGCTCCTGCACACGCGCTCCATCAGGCGCGTCAGCCTCTCCGAGGCGCTGAAGGTCCAGGAATAGAGAACCGCCCGCACGCGGGGGCACGAACCGAAGGAAGGGTGCCCCCCGCGTTTTTCCTACCAGGCACGACGTGGGCAAACGCGTGCAACGTCAGACTTCCCCAAACAGAAGGAGACCCATGGCAAGATCGGCAGAGGAGCTCAAGCAACTCTCCATCAAAGAGTTCACCGAGGCGGCAAAGGTCTACGAATCCGGCCATGCCGGCATTTACGAGATGTGCAAGGACGACTATCCGCAGATGCTCGAAGAGCTTGAGCTCGAACCGTTCGAGAACACGCTCGACGTGGGCTGCGGAACCGGAGCCGTCCTAGAACTGCTCCACGCCCGGTATCCCAACAAGCACCTGACTGGACTCGACCTCACACCCGGGATGATCGACGTCGCCCGGGCAAAGCAGCTCGATAACGTCAGACTAGAACGCGCCGCCACAAACGTGACGGCGCGTCTTTCTTACCAGATGCCGATGACGTGTTGCATGCCCAAGCTCACGCAGGTGATGACGACCCAACAGCAGGCCCCCAGCGCGATGGGCTTGCCGCCCGTTCGCACGAGCTTGACGATGTCGGTATTGAGGCCGATTGCGCTCATGGCCATCACGATGAGGAACTTCGAGAGCGTCTTCAGTGGCGCGGTGACAGCCATGGGCAGGGCGAACACGGTAGTTGCAAGGCTCGCGAGCACGAAGAGCCCCACGAACGTCGGGAATGCACGGCGCAGGCTGAAGGTGCTCTTGCCCTCCCCTCCCGCGCGACGGTCGACGCGCATCTGCCACACGGCAAGCGCGAGCGTGATCGGGATGATAGCGAGCGTCCTCGTGAGCTTGACGATGGTGGCGGCGTCAAGCGTGTTGGCACCCGGGTGCATGCCATCCCACGCGGCCGCGGCAGCCGTCACCGAGGAGGTGTCGTTGACGGCAGTGCCCGCAAAGAGGCCAAAGCCCTCGTTAGTGAGGCCCAACATACCGCCGAGGGTGGGAAAAACGAGCGCGGCGATCACGTTGAAGAGGAAGATGACCGAGATGGCCTGGGCAACGTCCTCGTCGTCCGCGCGAATCACAGGCGCCGTCGCCGCGATGGCGGAGCCGCCGCAGATGGAGGAACCCACGCCGATGAGCGTGGCGATCTTTCCGGGCACGTGCATGGCGCGGCACATCACGAAGGAGACGACGAGTGACGTCGAGATGGTGGAGACGATCACCGGCAGGCTCGTGGCTCCCACCTTCGCAACCTGTGCGAGGTTAAGCCCGAACCCTAGGAAGACGACGGCAGCCTGAAGGATGTACTTTGACGTGAACTTGACGCCCGGCTGCAACGCCGAGACGTCGTGACCACGCAGCACCTGAGCCAGGAGCATGCCAAACAGGATGCCGAAGACCGGCCCTCCGACGACCTCGGCATACTGGCCGCAAACCCAAGCGACCACGGCAATTGCCAGACAAAGGAGGAGACCCCGGGCCTTCTCGGCGAAGTTGTGAGATTCAGTCATTCATTGCCTTTCGTACGATGGCTCGTCAAACAAAGGGGCCATTATATCCCCGCGAGCGCCAGCAGGCGGCCACAGAGACAGAATGGGCAATATGGTCCGCGAAGCCGCCGGCAGCGACGGCATGGCAGCATGCGGCCTCAGACCGGCGTCGACACAGCGGAGCCGCCGCCAGGCAGGCCATGCATCGCTACGAAGCCGATGGCAGGTAGGCCTTCGCGTTACCGAGGCTGTAGGCGATCGTCGAGCCGTTGTGCAGCAGCGACGACGTCTGGGGGGTGATGAAGCCCGCGATACCAAGCGCCAGAAGCGCCGAGTTGGTGAGCATCACCTTCGAGTAGGAGCTCGTCAGGCGGTCAATGAGGCCCTGGCTCATCCTGCGCAGGCGCACGATCGCGGCGAGGTCCGTGTCCGCCAGGATGATGTCGGCGACCTCCCTGGCGATGTCGCTTCCACCGCCCATCGCGAGGCCCACGTCCGCCAGACGAAGCGCCGGAGAGTCGTTGACACCATCGCCCACCATGGCGACGTGGCGTCCCTCACGCTTGACGCGCTCGACGTAGGCGTACTTGTCCTCGGGCAAAAGCTCCGCGGCGTACTCGTCGACGCCAGCCTCGCGTGCGATGCGTCTGGCCGTGCGCTCGGAGTCTCCCGTGAGCATCACGACATGCTTGACGCCAAGCGTATGCAACTCGGCGATAGTCTCCTTGACGCCGGCCTTAAGCGGGTCCTCGATGCCAAGCACGCCCACGAGCGTCGCCAGGTCCATGACGAGCTTGTGCTTGCGCGGCTCGAGCTGAATCGCATAGCCGGACTTCGCCTCGGCGACCGCCTGCGCGTCGATCGCGCGAAGGCCGCCGAGCACGTCCGCGCGGCGAGGGGCGTCGTACTCGATCGCCATCTGCCCGATGCGGCCATATAGCCGGACCTTCGTGACGCCCTTGATATCCGCGCTCAGCTTTATGAGAGCATCGAGGTCCCCCTCTGGCACAGGACCCGCCAACTGTAGGCGGGTCCTGCCGGGGATCTCGCTAATAACCGAGAATCTCATAGTTATGTCAGCGCACTACTCGGCGGCATCGTCCGCAGCGGCGACGGGCTCGCTCGCGGTGATGTACGACGCCTTGGCGACCATGTCGTCGACCTCGGCCTTCGCCTGCTCGACCATATCCTGTTAGTCGCTCTTGATACGCATGCCACACGCGATGCCCTGCACGCACGCGTTCTTGACCGGCTCGCTCTTGAGCAGCTTGATGCCGGCCGTGCCAAGCAGGAAGCCGCCGCCGACGAGCAGGGTGTTATGCGTGGACTTCTTCATGATGCCTCTCCCTTTCTCACATCTTTGAGATGCGACGCCCGAGCCCAGGCAGATAAGTAAACCTAGGCACATTTGCAACAGGAAAGTTTAGTTCACCTAACTTTAAGAGACAACCTTGGGAAACTATTTGGAAATCTATAGGAGGGCCGGCGCGTTTTCGCATTCGTCGGGTACGGCGCTTCGGTGCGGCTCGCGCCCCACCGCCCGCGCCTCCACGGCCAACGGCCCGCGC
>UQWE01000073.1 GCA_900544655.1 uncultured Coriobacteriaceae bacterium | reverse complement strand
CTTGGCGAGGGCGCGCGCGATGGCGAGGCGCTGGCGCTGGCCGCCGGAGACGTTGGTGCCACCCTGGCTGATCTCGGACTCGTAGCCGCCCTCGCGGCCCTCGATGAACTCGGCGGCCTGGGCGATGCTCGCAGCGGCATGCATGTCGTCGTCGCCTACGATGTCGCCCGCGAACTTGAGGTTCGTCTCGATGGTACCGGAGAAGAGCATGCCCTGCTGTGGCACGTAGCCGATGCGGCGGCGGAGCTCGGAGAGGGGCATGTCGCGAACGTCGATGCCGTCGAGCACGACCACGCCCTCCGTAGCGTCATAGAGGCGCGGGATGAGCTGGGCGATCGTCGACTTGCCCGAACCCGTGGCGCCGATGATGCCAAGCGTCTCGCCCGCACGGACGGTGAAGTTGACGCCCGTGACGACGTTCTCGTCGCCGTCCGGGTAGCAGAAGGAGACGTCGCGGAACTCGAGCTGGCCGCGCAGACCGTCGGCCGCGGGGAGTTGCGGGCACTCGGGCTCCCTGATCGAGCTCTGCGTGTTGAGGACGTCCTCGACACGCTCGCAGGCGACCTCCGCACGCGGGAGCATGACGGAGACCATGGTAAGAATCATGAACGCCATGACGATCTGCATGGTGTAGGAGATGAACGCCATCATGTCGCCCACCTGCATGACGCCGTCGTTGATGCCGTGGGAGCCCGCCCAGACGATCAGCACGGTGATGCAGTTCATGACGAACATCATGAGCGGCATCATGAAGCTCATGGCACGGTTGGTGAACAGCTGCGTCTTCATGAGGTCGCAGCTGGCGTCATCGAAGCGCGAGAGCTCGTGGTCCTGGCGACCAAAGGCACGGATCGGCATGATGCCGTCGAGCATCTCGCGGGCAACGAGGTTCACGCGGTCGACGTACTGCTGCATCTTCTTGAACTTGGGCATGGTGAGACCCATGAGGACGCCGACGACCGCGGACACGGCCACGACGGCAACGCCGATTGTCCACTCGAGGCCCGTGCGGGTGGCTAAGACGCGCATGAGCGCGACGACGCCCATGATCGGCGCCATCATCACCATGCGGATGACGAGCGTGGTCGCCATCTGGATCTGCTGAATGTCGTTCGTGCAGCGCGTGATGAGCGAGGCCTGGCTGAACTTGCCCACCTCAGCCGGCGAGAAGCGCATGACGCGCTCGAAGGTCTTGCGACGCAGATCGCGGGCAATGGTGCAGGCGGTGTGCGAGGCCACGGCTCCGGTGAGGATGGTGGCGATGAGCGACACGGCGCAGAGGCCAAACATCTTCGCCGTCATGGAAGCCAGGTAGGAGTTCTGGACGTCCGACAGGCTGATGCCTTGGGCCTCGTACTCCTGGCCGACGAACGAGATGGCGCGCTGGCTAACGATCGAGCCGCCCATGGAGCCCATCTGGTCAGCCATGGACTCGGCGCCGGAGACGAGCTGGTCCTTGCTGATAAGGCCCATGGAGACGGCCTTGCGGATATCGTCCATGGTGACAGTCCCCTGGATGGGGGCGCCGGCGGCGGAGGCGTCGATGCCCTGCTCGAGCGCGAGGGTCACGGTCTCGGGCAGGCTCATGATGCTCACGAGCTCGCCCTCCTCCGAGCGGGCCTCGTCGGTGCCCACGTAGGCGCGGATGCCCTCGGCATTGGCCTCGCCATAGGCGGCCTCAACGGCGGCGGCGTCCTCGTCGCTCATGAAGAGCTCGAGGTCTGACAGCGTCTGCTCGCGAATGGTCGTGGGCACGGGGCTCTCGATGCCGCCCTGTTGGATGCCCACGTCAACGATCTCACTCATGTACGTAGGCAACGTGAGGTCTGCGTTGCAGCTGATGATGATCAGAGCGATGGCGCTGATCAGCGCCAGGATATGGTTCTTGAACAGTTTGATGATCCTCATGTCACTCCCCTCTCTATTCCCCCTGTGCGTCTGGCCCCATAAGGACCTGACGACCTTCGCGCCTGCGATCTTCCATGACCTCAACCACGCGATTTACGACGTGAACGAGGTCTCGGGCATCTTCCTCGCCAAGCTCCTTCAAAAAATCCGCGACCATCTCGACGCCCTCGTCGCGGACCTTGTCCGCCGCGACGCGCCCCGCGTCCGTGATGGTTACGACAACGCGACGCTTGTCCTTCGTGGCACCCGCGCGCGTGACGAGGCCACGTTCCTCAAGCGAACGCAGGATGTTTGCGACGCGCGCATCCGAGACGCCCATGCGCTTCGCGAGCTCCCCCGGGGAGAGTTCTCCTCCGGCAACGATGAGCTCGCGAAGAACGACGGGCATGCCTCGGAGCTTCTGGTCGATACCTCGGCCTGACCTTAGGCGAGACATCAGGAAGCCCGCGTGGATAAGCTGGTCCGCGTAGGCTTCGAACGCCCCGGCGGGCGATTCGTCACTCATTCCCCGGCCTTCAGCGGTCATTCCTCAACCCCCTAATACCTTCTAGTGTTAGTTTCTGACGTTAGGCAATATATCCACATCTGACTTTGAGGGTTGCGTAACCCATAAACTGGGGTAGACTTCACAGCACGGACACATCATCTCGACGAAACTCGCTTGCGCGAGCCGTCTCGTGTGCTATCCTTATCCAGCTATGTGTCGAGGGCGGCTGCACCACGCGCCGCTTAATGGAGGTTTACAACAATGTCTAAGGTTTGCGCCATTTGCGGCAAGCACGCCGTCGCCGGCCGTTCGATCAGCCACTCGCACCGCGTCACCAACCGTAAGTTCCGTCCGAACATCCAGCACGTCACCGTTGTCATCAACGGCCACAAGCAGAAGATGAACGTCTGCTCAACCTGCCTCAAGTCCGGCAAGGTCGCTCGCTCCTAGTAGCGGCTGTCGCTTTTTCGGCGACAACATATGCGAAACCAAAGGGAGTCGTCTTCGGGCGACTCCTTTTTTGCGGTTAGCCCGGCATTGCGCTGGCGTTGAGCTGTAGAAGCGCTAACCGCGCAGAACGGCGGTGGCGCACTTAGAAGCGATATCCCAGAACGGTACCTGCAAAGCGCTTAGTTGATGAGAAACGCAGCGAGAATCCCCTCGTGGCAGGTTACGCGCGCGTCCGCCGCGTCAACGACGTTCGAGATTCCGCGGTCACGCAAGGCGTCGACATAAAAATGGTCGAGCTCCCAGCGCAAGCCCGTCTCGGAAACGCAAGTATCGTCCGCAAGGGCCACGAACGAGAAGCGGCTACCTAGCGCACCCTCCCCCAGCGCCCACGTTTCCGTTCCGGACGGCGCCAGGATCCGGCACTCGAACTCGTCCTCGATAAGACGAGGCGCGAGGTCGGCGTTCTTGGCAAGAACTCCAAAGACCGCCAGCGCGTGGTCCATGCGGCCGGCACTCGCGCACGTCACTGCGACCTTGAGCTCCTCGCCCCTCTCGGCGGCAAGCTCGCGCGCACACGTAAAGCCAAGCGACAAATCCGTGTCGTCCTTCGCCGGCGGGAACAGGCGAATTGGTATCTCGTCACCATCGCCGCGGCGCAAGGCCTGATCGCGGACCCAGGCAAGGCCTTCCTCGCTCACGGTGTCGGCGTCTCCGCAAAAAGCGCCGGGGACGACGTCGGCCGCGCGGCAGGCATCCGCGCCACGGTCGACGGCAAGCACCAGATCGTTTTGAGCCGCAAGACGAGAAACGAGAGCAGGCGAGCTAGGAGCAGGCGACCCGGCAACGAGAAGAATGCGCACGGGATCTACGCCTCCTCGGGCAAGGGCTTACGCGAGGCGTCGTCGAAGTCGCGGATGGCCTCCAGCGAGATAGACTCGTAGTTCTCGGAATAGATGTCAGACCATGCGCGGATGAACTCCGGGTCACGGCCGTCATGGTCATTGTGGATACCAGCGACGTGGAAGCCAGCACTGCGAGACGACCGCACGGCAAAGGGGGCGTCTTCGAAAACCCACGTTTCCTCGATCGGCGTGCCAAGGCGCGACAACGCCTCAAGATAGACGTCGGGGAAATCCTTATCGCGACCGTCACGGACCTCAGCCGTACAGATGATGTCGATGAAATACTTATCGAAATCGAAATGCGCGAGCACGTGGCGCAGGACACTCGAGGTGGTGGAGCTGGCCACAATCATAGGAACGCCCTCAGCGGCAAGACTTTCAACGAAGGCACGCGCACCCGGCATTTCCTTGATGTTCGTAACGTACTCGCTGAGAACGACGGAATGAATGCGGTCGAGAACTTCCTGGGAACTCGCTCCGGCGCCGCAATCCTCGTGGAGCATCTCGCTCGTATGCGGAAGAGTGGCCGCCTCGATCCGCGCGATAAGCTCGGGCGTGGGATCAATGCCGTAAGACTCGACGAGACGGACGAAAACACTATTCCACATGCGCATCGAATCAAGCAACGTGCCGTCGCAGTCGAAGATGGCACCGGAAATCTTAGCCATAAGCACCCCTTATACCGGGGCGACCAGGCCCCTCCGCAGATTCTTCCACGGCAATGATACCAGCGAGCGCCACGGACACAGGAGCTCGGCCATCTTAAATAAAGTAAGGTTGTCTTAGGGATGAAACTACCTGCGAAATTGGGTAAAGTAACTTTTGCGGCCTTAGGGCCGTATTTCTATGCAATGACGCGCGCAAGCGCTGACGACGGTCGCCATGCGGGCGGCCAAGACACGGAGGTTCCCCAGATGGCTCGTTACGACTACCGATGCAAGAAATGCGGCAACGTCTTCGAGGTCGTGCACTCCATGTCCGAGCACCCCGCCATTACGTGCCCCAAGTGCGGCGCCTCGTGCGAGCGCGTCTTTAATCCCGCGCTGATTTCCTTCAAGGGCACCGGCTTCTACAACACCGACCAGCGCGGCGGCGGTTCCACGACGAGCGCCACCTCCGGCGGATGTGGCGGCTGCGGCGGCTGCTCCGGCGGCGATTGCTCGAGCTGCTCCAACTAATGAGCAAGAGCGGCTTGCATAGAAGCGCTAAGCATGTTGGAAGGCCGCCAGGTTTTTGCGGGAATCAAGGGCCTCGCTAATTTGCGCAAATAAGGGCCAAATACACGTCGAAAAGGCACCGGAAAGCTGAGACCGGATGCCCCAGACTCACCGAGACACGCATTGGGGCTTTAAGCGCGCAAATACTTGAACGCGACATGGCGCGCTTTGACGCAGAACGCTCCGACATCGCGCGACGCACTCCGACGTCGTGAGGCCTAGGCCTCACGCACCAGCCTGACGAAGAAGTGGCCGTCAAAGCCGCCGGCAACCGGGGTCGACTGAAACTCCCCCAGCTCGTTGAGGTTGTTCTCGAACAGAGCACGCGCTTCGTCGGAAAGCGCCTTAACCGCAGGGGCATCCACGATGCGGCCTCGAACAAACCCGCGCCCTTCGTTGCTCGCGAGAAAACGCGCCACAACACCAGAGTTCTCCTCGGAAAGAATCGAGCACGTCGCATAGACGAGCGAGCCTCCCGGCGCAACGCGAGATGCCGCGGCGCGCAGAAGCCTCAGTTGAAGGCTCGGCAGGGAGCAATCATTGCCAGGCTCAACGATCGCCTGGTCAAGCGCCCAAGCGGTCTCTGGGTGTCGGCGCATGGTGCCCGTACCCGAACAAGGCGCGTCGACGAGGACAGAGTCGAACTGTCCACGAAGCGCCTCAGGAAGATCGTCTTCGTCGGCAAGGCGCGTTCCGTCGAATTCGACGCAGGATACGATATCGGAAAGGTCGGCGCTCTCCATGCGGGCAGCGGAAAGCCGGGCCTTCGACGCGACTAGTTCGCAACCGACGATGCGCGTCCCTCCGCCAAGCTGAGAAGCCAGGTTCGCAAGCAGCAGGGACTTTGTGCCACGGCCCTGCCCCACCTCAAGCACGCGACCGGTCCCGGCCGCGACTCGACAGCACATCTGCGCCGCCATATCAGCAGCAACGACGTCGCACGTGCCGAGAAGACCACTCCCTGAGAGACCTGCCGGCATACCCAGGTGCCAGCAACCGGGAAGCTCACTGGCGACAGGCTTGAGACCAGCCTTGCCGAGAAGTCCCTCGACTCCTTCGACGCCGGCCTTGCCTGGCGCGACATAAATGGGGGCGGGTTCGAGAGCACAAGCGCACATTCCAGCAGCCCGGTAGGTGCCAACGGCGGCAACAAGGCGCTCGACAAGCCACGTCGGATACCCAGATGCCACGGAGAGCTGCTCATCAGTGACGGCAATGCGCGCGCCCGTGGCAGCCGCATCCACGGCCTCACGCGCCTCATCAACCTCAGGACGACACTCGGCCACGCGCCTGAGCACGGCATTCGCCATGCGTGCGGCACGCGGCTGCACTCCCCTGACAAGTTCGACGCCCTGGCTCACCGCGACCTGCCGCGACGTGGCGAGATAGAGAAGCTCGAATGAGGCGAGACGGAGGGCATCCCTCACG
>UQWE01000072.1 GCA_900544655.1 uncultured Coriobacteriaceae bacterium | reverse complement strand
ATGGAGTGGCTGCGCTCCCAGCTGCGCGAGGGCGTGACCGAGCACGAAATCGCGAGCGGTCTTCTCGCCGAGTACCGCCGCCTTGGCGCCCAGGAGCACAGTTTCACGCCGATCGTGAGCTTCGGCGCCAACGCCGCAGACCCGCACCACGAGCCGGACGAGACGCAGCTCCACCGTGGCGACCTCGTGCTCTTCGACGTGGGCTGCAAGCGCGACTCGTACTGCTCCGACATGACGCGCACGTTCTTCTTCGGCGCCGAACCCAGCGAACGCGACCGCGAGATCTACGAGACGGTGCGTCGCGCCAATGAGGCCGCCGAGGCCATCGTGCGCCCCGGCGTGACGTTCGCCGAGATTGACCTCACCGCCCGTCGCATCATCGAGGAAGCCGGCTACGGCGAGTACTTCACGCACCGCCTGGGTCACCAGATCGGCCTGGAGGACCACGAGCCCGGGGACGTCTCCTCGGCTCACGACGAGCCCGTACGCGCCGGTCAGTGCTTCTCCATCGAGCCAGGCATCTATCTGCCAGGCGAGATGGGCGTGCGTATCGAAGACCTGCTCATCGTCACGGAGGATGGCTGCGAGGTCATGAACAGCTATCCCAAGGAGCTCACCGTCATCGAGTAGCAGGGGGCCGAAGAGAAAGCCAAGCGGGCCGAGGCGCGAGCGGTCTCGCCTCGGCCCGCTCATGTGTGCTTCGCGAGGGAGTTGGCGACAGAGCCGCTACGCGGCGGCTAGCCCTCCAGCACGTACTTGCGGATGGCCCAGACCGCGCCGTCCTCGTCCACGGATGGCGCGATTACGTCCGCCGCAGTCTTCACGTCATCGCTTGCCTGGCCCATGGCCACGCCGATGCCCGCATGGCGCAGCATGTGGACGTCATTGCCGCCATCGCCGATGGCCATGCACTCGGCCGGCGTGATGCCCAGACGCGCGCAGAAGGCGTCAATCGCATCGCCCTTGCCGCAGCCCGCGCTGACGATGTCGAGGAAGTTAGGAGACCAGCGCACGTTTTCGAGCCCGTCTATGCCGCCGAGGAGCTCCTCGTCCGATTCAGGCGCGACGTCAACCACGATCTGCAGAACGTTCGCGCAGTCGACATCGTCCCACGAGCGGACCTCGTGCCCGGGCTTGTAGCGAAGGGAGCGGGCGAGCTCATCCGGGTCGCCGCAGAAGTACAGGGCGTCCGGCTCCGTGAAGGACGTGGAGAGGCCGCGCCCGCGAAGACGCTCCACCAGAGCTGCCACGCACTTCTCGGACATGGGTTTGCTCGAAATGACCTCGCCTGAGGCCATGAAGCAGTACTCGCCATTGGCGGTGGCATAGCCGTCGAAGTCAAAGCTCGCGTCCATGCCGATGCTGTCCTTATAGCGGCCGGTCACGATGAACGAGGCCACACCGCGGCGATGGGCCTCCTCGAGGGCGGCTTTCGTGCTGGGACGCATATCGGTCGCATCGAACGGAACGAGCGTGCCATCAATGTCCAGAAACAGCGCCTTGATTGCCATATGGTGCTCCGTCTCTCGTACGTATCCCCTGGTACGCCGCAAAAAGTTGACAAAGGGACAGTCCCTTTGTCATCCCCGCCTCGCTCAACGGGTACGGCGAGCCCCGGACTAGCTTAAAAGTTGAAAAAGGGACTGTCCCTTTGTCAACTCCGCCCGTCCGCCCACACCCATCCCGCGCAACGAAAGGGGCCCAAGGCGCAATGCCCTGGGCCCGGACTTGGCTCTTATCGGCTTGCTTTGACCGATTCTAGTACAGGCCCTCGCACATCGAGAGTGCGGCATCATCGGCAACGACAACGCAGTTGGGATGAAGCTGCAGGATGGATGCCGGGCAGCTGGGCGCGATCGGACCGAAGCACATGTCATGAACAGCCTGGGCCTTCTTCTCGCCGTTAGCGACAACGAGAATCATGCGGGAGTACATGATGGTCTGCGTACCCATGGTGTAAGCCTGGCGCGGGACGTCCTCCTCCTTCTCGAAGAGGCGACTGTTGGCCTGGATGGTGCTCTCCGTCAGGTCGACGCAGTGGGTGCCGGCGCTGAAGTGGTCATCGGGCTCGTTGAAGCCGATGTGGCCGTTGTTGCCAATGCCCAGAAGCTGGAGGTCGGTATAGCCGGCCTCGGCGACGATCTTGTCGTACTCGGCGCAGGCAGCGGCGGCATCCGGGTTGGAGCCATCCGGCACGTGAGTGTTAGCGAGGTCGATGTTGACGTGATCGAACAGGTTGTCACGCATGAAGAAGTGATAGCTCTGCGGGTCATCATGGTCGAGGCCGCGGTACTCGTCCAGGTTGTACGTGCTGACCTCGGAGAAATCGCAGTCGCCGTTTTTGCAGGCCTCAACGAGGTTCTGGTAGGTGCCGATAGGCGTGGTGCCGGTGGCGAGGCCGAGCACGCAGTTCGGCTTCAGGATGACCTGAGCGGCGATGATGCTCGCCGCTTTGCGGCTCATGTCCTCGTAATCCTTGGCGTGAATGATCTTCATGGCGCGTCCCTTCTCTAACGGGATGGGGTGCTATCCTTTGCGCCCCACCTGCGGCCCGCGTCGGCCGCAACCAACGTGAGACGCGGCCACCAGGGCGAGGTCGCGCAGCTATGAGGATTTCGCGCCACGTCGAGGCCCCTGCCCGTCCATGGCGGATTGGGGCGTTGCCCCAAGCGTTTCCATGATGAACCGATGTGTCCCAAGCCTCAAGCAATAATTCGGGGAAAGGCGGAAGTTGCCGGCGAAGCCCACGAGAGTTGACAAAGGGACTGTCCCTTTGTCAACTCTTGCAACGCCACCTGCAAAAGGGACTGTCCCTTTTGCAGGTTTTTCTAGGCGAGCTGGCGGGCGAGGTCGGTGAGGGCGCGGGCGCGGTGGGAGATGGCGTTCTTCTCCGCGGGCTCGAGCTCGGCCATGGTGCGGCCCGGGGTGTCGACGGGCCAGAAGAGCGGGTCGTAGCCAAAGCCGTTGGCGCCACGCGGCTCGCGGCCAATCATGCCCTCGCAGTCGCCTTCGCCGCAGATGACGGTGCCGTCAGCCTGGATCAGGACCACGCTCGAGTGGAAGCGCGCGGTGCGCTCCCCCTCCGGCACGTTCCCCATCTCGCGCATGAGCTTCTCGTTGTTGCGCTGGTCGTCGCCATGGACGCCAGCCCAACGCGCGCTCATGATGCCCGGCTCGCCGGACAACGCATCGACGACGAGGCCGGAGTCGTCAGCCACGGCGGCAAACCCCGTCTGCTCGAGCGCGGCCTCGGCCTTGATGATGGCGTTCTGCGTGAAGGTGTCACCGTTCTCCACCGGATCGGGGAAATCGCCGAGCTCGCCAAGCGCGTAGAAGGAGACGCTCGGCATGAGCGGGGCGAGGATGGCCTCGATCTCTGTCACCTTGTGGGGATTGCCCGTGGCGACGACGACGGTCTTTGCGGGGTCAAGCGTGGCGATGTCTACCTTGGCCATGGTTGCTCCTTTTCGTGTGCGCATGTTCGTGTGCGCGTGTTCGTGTACGCGTGTAATGGGAAGTGCGTTGGGATGGCCGGCACCGGCTCGGCGGGCACGCCACGCAACGGGCGCACACCTAACTCGTAGCCTACGCCATGAAGCCCGTGACCTCGTTCTGGAGGTCGCACAGGCGCTTGATGCCAGCCTCTCCCATGTCGAGCAGCTCGTTTAGCTGGGCCCGGGAAAGGGTCGAGCGCTCGCCGGTTCCCTGGATCTCGACGATGCCGCCGTCCGCTGTCCCCACGAGGTTGAGGTCGACATCGGCGTGCGAGTCCTCGGGGTAGTCGAGGTCGAGCATCGGCGTGCCGGCGACGACACCCATGCTGATGGCGGCGACCTGGCCCGTGAGCGGCAGCCTCTTGATCTTGCCTTGCTCCACGAAGTTCATCAGCGCATCGTGCAGCGCCACCCAACCGCCGGTGATGCTCGCGGTACGCGTGCCGCCATCCGCCTGAAGAACGTCGCAGTCGACGGTAATGGTGAATTCGCCCAGGTGGTCGAGGTCGCACACGGCGCGAAGGCTACGGCCGATGAGGCGCTCGATCTCCATCGAACGGCCCTTGCGGCCCTTGTACTCGCGCTTCGTGCGAGAGCTCGTGGAGGCGGGCAGCATCGCGTACTCTGCGGTGAGCCAGCCCTTGCGGCTCGCCTTGCGCCACGCCGGCAATGCCTCTTCGATCGTGGCGGTGCACATGACGCGCGTGTCGCCGAACTCCGTGAGGCACGAGCCGTGGGCATTCTTCATGACGTCGCGCGTGAGTGTGATGGGGCGCAGCTGGTCGAGGGCGCGGCCCTCGGGCCTGCGCCGCGTGAAGTCCTGCATGAGAGTCTCCTTGCTAGTCAACGAGCGACTCGAGCGTGTCTAGCTCGATGTGCTCGATCGAATCGAGCGAATGCCCGAAGATGAACTTACCCGCGACGGCAAACGACGTGATGTCATCCGAGGTGGTGGCAAAGCGATACTTGGGCTCGCCGCCAGCGCCGAGGTTGGGCGAGGCAGGATCTGCGAGCTCGCCACGACGGCCGAGAATCTCCGCCACCTCGCGAGCCGTTTCCTCCGCCGAGCTCACGGTGCGGACGTCCGGACCCAGGGCGCTCGAGATCTCGTGAGCGAGCAGCGGGAAGTGCGTGCAGCCAAGAACGACCGTATCGATACCGCGGCCAAGAAGCGGGGCAACGTTTCTGCGCGCCAGCTCGCGAACCTCCGGCGTGTCGAAGACGTCAACGCTATCCATCCAGTCCTCGTGCAGATAGGTGCCCGTGGCAAGCTCGCGCTCGACGAAGTCGACGAACGAACCGGCAGCGCTCTGCGTGACGCGCACGCCAGCATCGAGGTTGTGAATGGCGCGCTCGTAGGCACCCGAGTCGACCGTGCCCTGCGTGGCAAGCACGCCAACGCGACGCGAGCGGGTGGCCTGAATCGCGGCGCGGGCACCCGGCTCGATCACGCCGATGACTGGGACCTTGAGAGCGCGCTGGATGACATCGAGGCCGGCGGCCGTGGCGGTGTTGCACGCGATGACGACGAGCTTTACGTCATGGCGCTCGAGCCATCGGCCAACCTGGCGCACGAATAGGCGAACCTCCGCCTGGGGACGCGGGCCATAGGGGCATCGCTTGGTGTCGCCAACGTAATAGATCGACTCGGCCGGGAGAAGCGACGCGATGCAGCGGGCAACGGTGAGGCCGCCAATGCCGGAGTCAAAGATGCCGATGGGTTTGTTGTCCTCGGAAGTGATGGCCGCGCGAGGCGACGTCACGGCTGCGGGATCGAACCCGTCATCGAGCACGCTCATGGACTCGCTCCCCTCTCACCGGGACCGACGGTATCCGGAACCGGTGGCGGCATATGAAAAAAAGGCCGGAGACAATGTCTCCGGCCTGCGGTTACATGGTGGGCGATGAGGGATTCGAACCCCCGACCTTGTGCGTGTAAGGCACCTGCGCTAGCCACTGCGCCAATCGCCCGCAGGCATGGGAAGTGTAGCACAGGACAGCCCACGGCTCACTCCGCCACGGCATACCCACGACCCGTCGTTCCCCGCGGCGCGTGCCCGGCCCGGTTAGAGCCAGGGCTCGAGGCACGACCAGCCATCCCCGCGGCGCGTGCCCGGCCCGGTTAGAGGCGCACGCGCCAGCCTTCTACCGCACCCACAACCGTCCCTCCATCGCGCGCCGCGTATACTTGGAACGTTGAATACGCGCCGGCACAGCCCGGCCGCACGTTAGGAGACGTCTCATGACCAGCGCCACCACCCTGCTCGAGCTCTGTGACCTGCTCGACGCCAACGATATTCTCGTAAGCGGCATTTCCGAGGAGGCAGACGCGGACGTGACCGGAGCCGCCTGCGACTCGCGCTGCGTCCGCGAGGGCAACGTCTTCTTCTGCAAGGGGCGAGCCTTCAAGCCGGCCTTCCTCACCTCCGCCCTCGAGACGGGCGCCGTCGCCTACATCTGCGACCCGGACCACGCCGAAGAGCTCGCTGTCACCGCGCCTTCCACGCCCGCGATCGTGACCAGCGACATGCGCCTCGCCATGGCCCTCGTTTCCGCCGCCGCCTTTGGCAGGCCCGACCTCGACGTTCCCCAGGTGGGCATCACGGGCACCAAGGGAAAGTCGACCACCGCGTACATGCTGCGTTACATCATCGACGCCGAGAACGGCGAGAAGACCTGCGGCATCATCGGCTCAATTGACACCTATGACGGCGCGGAGGACATCGAGTCCACGAACACCACGCCCGAGGCGCCCGACCTCTGGCGCCACCTCGCCAACGCCCGCGATCAGCACCTCTCCGCCATGGTGATGGAGATCTCGAGCCAGGCGCTCAAGTATGACCGCAGCCTCGGCCTCTCGCTCGACGTCGCGGCGTTCCTCAATATCGGCGCAGACCACATCTCCGCCGTCGAGCACCCCACCTTCGAGGACTACTTCGCCAGCAAGCTCAAGATCTTCTCCCAGTGCGACAACGCCGTGATCAACCTCGGCACCGCCCACCTCGAGCGCGTCCTTGACGCGGCGCGCGCTACCGGCGTCGAAAGCATCGTCACCGTCTCGACCTCTGGCGCCGATCCCATCGAGTGTGGCAGCTGTGACATGGTCTACCCAGACATCTGGGCGACCGACATCAAGCCCCTGGGCACCCAGCTCACCTTCGTCGCCCACGGCACGGATGCCGAGGAGGATGAGGGCGAGCCCACCGAGTGGCAGTTCCCCGTCACCATCAACTTCCCCGGCCTCTTCAACGTGGAGAACGCCCTCGTCGCCATCGCCTGCGCCAAGTTGCTCGGCGTGAGCGACGCCGCCATCGTAGCGGG
>UQWE01000071.1 GCA_900544655.1 uncultured Coriobacteriaceae bacterium | reverse complement strand
CTACGTCGCGCCGTATGACCCCGCCAACCCACGCATCGCGCTCAAGGTGACGCACACGCTCCACGTGGCAGACCTCTGCGACCGCATCGCTCGCGAGCAGGGCTGGGCCGCCGCCGACGTCGACCTCGCCTGGCTCTGCGGCCTCCTCCACGACATGGGTCGCTTCGAGCAGGTTCGCCGCTGGAACACCTTCCGCGACGCCGTCTCTTGTAGCCATGCCAAGCTGGGCGCCTCCGTGCTCTTCGGCGAACGCGAGTGCCTCGGAGAGCCCGTCCCCGCCGCCACTCCGGACTTCGATACCCCTCGCATCCGCGACTTCATCGACTCGTCCGCGAAAGACGCCGTCATTCGCACCGCCATCGAGTTGCACAGCGACTACAGACTTCCCCGTGACCTCGACCCGCGCGCACGCGCCTTCACTGAGCTCGTCCGCGACGCCGACAAGATCGACATCCTCCGCACCGTTGACGAGGACACCCCCGAGACCATCCTCGGCTGCGACGCAGACGCCCTCCTCGACAGCGAGCTCTCCCCCGCCGCCACGCGCGCCTTCGACGCCCGCCGCTGCATGCTGCGCGACGACCGCTCCCAACCCGCAGACTTCCTCGTCAGCTTCGCCTGCTTCGCGTTCGAACTCGCCTACCCGCAAAGTCGCGGGATAATGAGGGAGCAAGGCTACGCGACGGCGCTTCTCACGAAGCCCTTTGGCATCGAGGCGCCGTTCCACAATTCGCACACCCGGTCCGAGCTCCAGCGTATGGCGCATGAGCTAGGCCTTTATCTTGAAGGGGTTCACGAATGAGCAAGCCACGCGTCCTCATCGTCGCCACTGGAGGCACCATCGCCTCCGCCGAGGAGGGCTCCGGCCTCACGCCCCAGCTCACAGGCGACGAGCTTGCTGGGTATGTCCCGGAGATCGCTCAGCTTGCAGATGTCGACGTTGTCCAAGTCATGAACATCGACAGCACCAACATGCGTCCCGCGGACTGGCAAGCGATCGGTGACGCCATCCTCGCGAGCTACGAGGATTACGACGGCTTCGTCGTGCTTCACGGCACCGACACCATGGCCTACACCGCCGCCGCTCTCTCCTACCTCATCCAGGACAGCCCGCGGCCCATCGTGCTCACCGGCTCGCAGCAGCCCATGGCGAGTCCCTTCACCGACGCCCGCCTCAACCTCTTCCAGAGCGTCCTCTATGCGGCGGATCCCGCGTCGCGCGACGTCTCCGTCGTGTTTGGGGGAAAGGTTATCGCCGGCACCCGCGCACGCAAGCAGCGCACTATGAGCTTCAACGCCTTTACGAGCGTTAACTACCCTGACCTCGCACTTATTCGAAACAATCGCATCGTTCGCGCCGTGGAGACGCCTGTCGCGCAGACAGAGAGCTGCGCCATTGCCGCGGAGCCCCGTGTCTACCATGACCTCAAC
Organism: uncultured Coriobacteriaceae bacterium; assembly: GCA_900544655.1. GTDB lineage: Bacteria > Actinomycetota > Coriobacteriia > Coriobacteriales > Atopobiaceae > Parolsenella. The sequence continues at coordinate 5,457 of UQWE01000071.1, read as the reverse complement.
GAGCGCGTTTTCGTCCTCAAGCTAACGCCCGAGGTAAACCCCCACGTCTTCGAGCTCCTCTGCGAAGACTATGACGCAATCATCCTCGAGACCTTTGGCATTGGCGGCATTCCGGACTCGCTCCACGACGCGATCTTTGGCTGGGTTGATTCCGGCCGCACGCTCGTGGTCACCACCCAGGTGCCTGAGGAAGGCCTTGACCTCGGGATATATGAGGTTGGCCGCGCCTATGCGGAGCACCCGGGCATCCTCAAGGGCGACGACATGACCTGCGAGGCGCTCGTCGCCAAGACGATGTGGGCACTTGGCCAGACTCTCGAGCCGGGCGAACTTCGTGAGCTCTTCTATCGCCCCGTCAACCACGACCGCCTTGCCTAGCCGCGCCGTCTCCGGACTATTTGCTCTCCCTTAATGATCCAAGCCATCTCTTAATAGAGTTTTTTTCGGCAAGGTGGTCAAAATACCCATCTTGGCGTACGCCAGAGGCCCCGGAGCCGCCTTTTTCTTGGCTCCAAGGGGCCTGCCCCGAGCCCATCGGTCCCGTCCGGACGCTACTGTCTCCGGTTCAGTAATTAGCCAATCCGTCTACCTGCGGTTTTAGAAATCGCCAATGCACGGGTCACACGTCATAGTCCTCTATTAGCGGTTCTCGCGTACGCCAAGATGCCCTTTTTGACCACCTGCTCGTATATTTGCCGTAACGCCAAAGCCCCGCCGCCCATGTGACCCCACCCATACGCACACCGGCCATGTGCCCCACCCATACGCACGCTGTCCATGCCGTTAACACGTTCGACGCACGCGCATGCGACAGCGAGGGCAAGCCGGCAAGCTCTGCACTCCCTCAAACGTTAAAACTGCGTATCTGACACCCCTTAAATGCGCAGGCAGAGGCATTTATCGAAATGCATGCGATTAAAATTTTGCCTACGCTTACCAACGTGGCACCGTTGCGCGCAGCAATCGTTCCGCGCAGCTTCGCCACAAAAAGAGGGGGGAACCATGAAGTCCATTTCCAGGCGTTCTTTCGTGGCCGCCGGTGCCGGCGCCGTTGCGCTCGGCCTCGCCGCGTGCGGCAACTCCGGCAGCTCCGCCACCACCTCCGCCGCCGACGGCGAGAAGTTCTACAAGATCGGCGTCCTGCAGCTCACCCAGCACGCCGCGCTCGACGCCGCCAACGAGGGCTTCGTCGCCGCCCTCGACGCCTCCGGCATCAACTACACCATCGACCAGCAGAACGCCAACAATGACCAGAGCGCCTGCTCCACCATCGCCTCCAAGCTCGTGGGCGACAACGATGACCTGATCTACGTCATCGCCACCCCGGCCGCCCAGGCCGTCGCCGCCGCCACGACGGAAATCCCCATCGTCGGCTGCGCCATCACCGACTACGCCGCTTCCGGCCTCGTCGCTGACAACGAGAAGCCCGGCGGCAACCTCACCGGCACCTCCGACATGAACCCCGTCGATGACCAGATCGCCATGCTCCAGAAGGTCCTCCCCGAGGCCAAGCACGTCGGCATGCTCTACTGCACCGCCGAGTCCAACTCGCTCCTCCAGATCGAGATGGCCGAGGCCGCGTGCGACAAGGCCGGCCTCACGCATGAGCGCTTCACTGTTTCCAGCTCCAACGAAGTCCAGAGCGTCGTCGAGTCGATGGTCGGCAAGGTCGACGCGGGCTACTCCCCCACCGACAACACCATCGCCGCGGCTGCCGCCCAGATTGGCCAGATCTGCAAAGAGGGCAAGCTTCCCTTCGTCACCGGCGAGGAGAACATGTGCATGGGCATGGGCATCTGCACCCTCTCCATCGACTACACCGAGCTCGGCAAGATGGCCGGCGAGATGGCCGTCAAGATCCTGACCGAGGGCGCCGACCCCGCGGACATGGCGATCGAGTCCGAGTCCGGCGACCAGCTCAAGGTCATCAAGAACGAGGAGATGGCCGAGGCCCTCGGCATCGACCTCTCCGTGCTCGACGCCTAGGACGACGGAGCGGATTCGCCTGTCTACACCGCGGATGACATGTCTCCGCGCTAGGCTAGCTTGAGTTTTTGCGTTGCGCGCCCCGACGGGATTGCCGCCGGGGCGCGTTTGGATGGAAGGAATGACATGCTGACAGCAATGCTCGGCGCCGTCTCCCAGGGCATTCTCTGGGGCATCATGGTGCTCGGCGTCTTCATCACGTACAAGCTGCTCGACATCCCCGACCTGACGGTCGACGGCAGCTTCGCCACCGGTGGCGCGGTCTGCGCCATTCTCGTGGTTGCCGGCGTCGGTCCGGCACTCGCCATTTTGGCCGCCATGATCGCCGGCGCCCTCTGCGGCGCGGTCACCGGGTTCCTGACCACGGCGTTCGAGATTCCCGCCATCCTCGCGGGCATCCTCACGCAGATCAGCCTCTGGTCGATCAACCTGCGCGTCATGGGCAAGTCGAACACCCCGCTGCTCACGAGCAAGACGGTCTTCTCCGCACTTGGCGACGCGACGGGGCTGCCCTCCAACGTCTGCGCCATCATCGTGGGCGTCATCGTTGCCGTCGCGATCGTCGCAAGCCTGTACTGGTTCTTCGGCACCGAGATTGGCTCCGCCCTGCGCGCCACCGGTGACAACGAAGCCATGATCCGAGCGCTCGGCGTAAACACCAACACCACCAAGATGATCGCCCTCACGCTCTCCAATGCGCTCGTCGGCCTCTCCGGCGGCCTCATCTGTGAGCAGCAGAAGTACGCGGACATCGGCATGGGCACGGGCGCCATCGTCATCGGCCTTGCCGCCATCGTCATCGGCGAGGTGCTCGGGCGTCTCCTGCCGGGCGGCCTCACGAAGTTCGCCCCGCGTCTGATCTCCGCCGTGGCGGGCTCCATCGTCTACTTCCTCATCCGCGCCATCGTGCTGCAGCTTGGCATGGATGCCAACGACATGAAGCTCCTCTCCGCCATCATCGTCGCCGCCGCACTCTGCGTCCCCGTCGTCTGGGAGCGCACGCAACGCCGACGCGCCTACTCGAAGGGAGGCGAGCAGTAATGGCCATGCTCAAGCTCTCCCACGTCACCAAGACGTTCAATCGCGGCACCGTGACCGAGAAGCGCGCCCTCACCGGCGTGAACCTCGAGCTTGCCGAGGGTGACTTCGTCACCGTCATCGGCGGCAACGGTGCCGGCAAGTCGACGCTGCTCAACATGATCTCCGGCGTCTATCCACTCGACGCGGGTACCATCGAGCTCGACGGCATCGACGTCTCGCGCATGAACGAGCCGCAGCGCGCCAAGTACCTCGGCCGCGTCTTCCAGGACCCCATGCGCGGCACCGCCGCAGACATGCAGATCGCCGAGAACCTCGCCCTCGCGAAGCGCCGCGGCAAGAAGCGCAGCCTTGCCTGGGGCATCTCCGCGCAGGAGAAGGAGGAGTACCCCGAGCTCCTCGCCATGCTCGGCCTTGGCCTCGAGAGCCGCATGACCGCCAAGGTCGGCCTGCTCTCCGGCGGCCAGCGCCAGGCGCTGACCCTGCTCATGGCGACGCTCACCAACCCCAAGCTGCTGCTTCTCGACGAGCACACCGCGGCGCTTGACCCCAAGACGGCCAAGAAGGTCCTCGACCTGACCGAGCAGATCGTGGCCGAGCGCGGCCTCACGACCCTCATGGTCACGCACAACATGAACGACGCCATCCGCCTGGGCAACCGCCTGATCATGATGCACGAGGGTAACGTCATCTTCGACGTGGCCGGCGAGGAGAAGAAGAGCCTCACCGTGCCCGACCTGCTGCAGAAGTTCGAGGAGGTCTCCGGCGGCGAGCTCGCGAACGACCGTATGCTCCTGAGCTAGCGCGGCAGGGCGGAGGGTGCCCGCAACGCGCCGTGGCCCGCCCAATGCGGCCTCGCCCTCTCTTCCCCGCGCAGCCGGCCGGTGCCAGCCCGCCACGGCGTCCGCGCTCTGCTGCCTAACACCCGCAACACGCTGCAACACGCGTCCATGAACCGCCGCTCGCCGATAACCACGTCGGCGAGCGGCGGGCTTCTTTTTCGGGGCGCCCACGCCGAGCTGCGATGTCAGATTTGCGTCCGCCAGCCGCAAGGTTCTGTCGGGTTCGTCTCCGCTAAGGTCTTCCCACTTTGCGAAGGGAGACCGGATGACAGACAAGCGGACGGACAAGGCGGCGAACAACGACGCGCCCCGCGGCGAGGCGAGTTTCCTCCGTCTCATGAAAGCGCTGCTTGCGTTTGTGATGGCGCGAACCGGCGCACCTCGTGGCCAGGGCCGCAATTTGCAAGCGAGTGTCGCCGCCACGTCAGACGCGCTCGACTGCCTATGGGCAGCCCCTCAGTTCATTGACGAGTTTCTAGTCGAGAATCCCGCGGATTTCGACGAGCGGGACCTCGCCACGATCGCGTCCTGGCGCACCCCCGTCATGGGCCGCTTCGTCGTGACCGGTATCCAGGGCAAGCGATTCGCCTGCCTGCCCGCAGACGTTGACGCGCCGCCCCGCCTCATCATCGTTAAGCTCATCAGACGCGAAGCAGACGAACTCTTCCGCACCATCCCCTGTCTTATCGAGCTTGTTCTCCTCCCCTTCCGCGGCGCAATTGTCACCGACGGGAGAATCAAACGCCTTAGCTCGGCCGCCAAGCCCGGCGGCACGCTCGTCATCGAGAACCGCCTCCGTCTGGCAGCGCTCCACAGGCTGGTCCAGACACCGAGCGACCTTGCGGAGCTCACTCAGTCCGATCCGGAGAAGAGCGCGGGACACGGCTCCGCCGCGAGCTCTCGAGGTAGTCCCACGCCCCAGCACGCACGTGCTATGCTCAACGCTAGCTTTACCTCACCCCACGATAACAAGGAGGGCGCAAGCCCATGAGAACCGAGACTTCCGAGGCGCTCGCTCGTCTCGTTGGCTGTTTTGTTGCCGCAATCGAGGACACCGGAACGCAGATTCCTTCCGACGTAGTCGAACACCTCACCGAGAACCCCCTCAAGAGCTGCGAGGCCCTGAACGACCTCGCACTTTCCTGTGGTGCCATCGATGAGGCACTCGACGCGGCGCTCGCCGCCATTTATGAGTCCATGGACGCCACGGACGCTCGTGGCGAGGTGGACGAGTTCACCGCAGAGCGCATCGCTCGCACCTGGGTCCGCACCCACCGCGAGCCGGAGCCCGAGCCGGAACCGGAGCCGGAGCCCGAGCCGGAACCGAAGCCCGAGGCGTACGAGGGCCACGGTAGCGCTGCGAACGAGCAGGAGATGCCTGCCGTGGAGGCGCCCCAACCCAAGAAGAAGCGCCGCAACCGCAAGCAGAAGGCGGATGAAGCTGCAGAGAGCAACGTAGCCAAGGCGGACGACCAGGAGGCGGCGCAGGAGCCTGAGCCGACGCCCGAACCCGCGCCCGTCGAAGATGCATCAGAGGACTCCGTCCCCGAGAAGCCCAAGAGGCGTCGTGCCCGCAAGGCAGAGAAGCCGG
>UQWE01000070.1 GCA_900544655.1 uncultured Coriobacteriaceae bacterium | reverse complement strand
CAACGCGCGAACGAGGAGGGTGTCCGGGGCCCGCTGTGCCGCCGCGCCCGGCAACCGCACCTACGGCGGCTACACGGCCAAGCTCGGCCTTTACGGGCGTGTGACGGGTCGCTTCGAGGTGCCGTCGCGCTGCTTCATGCCGGCGCCGCACGTGGATTCCGCCGTCGTGCGCATCGACCGCGGGGGCGTCGAGCTTCCTGACGGAATTGATGCCGAGGCCGTCTCTCGCGTGATCGACGCCGCCTTTGGACAGCGCCGGAAGACCATTCGCAACTCCATGGCCTCGAACGGATTCGACAAGGCCGTGCTTGACGAGTCGTTCCCGGTCGCCGGCGTGGAGCCGAGCGCACGTGCGGAGACCCTTTCGACGGCAGATTTCGTTCGCCTGGCGGCCGCGCTCGCCCAATCTTCGTCCGCTGCGGGGGAGAGCGAAGCTCGATGAGCCACGCCGCCCTGCTCAACGCTGATTCGCTCACGCTCGAAGACGGCATGCTCTTTCATACGAAAAAGGGCAAGGCGCGCGATTATCCGTCGCCGCTTGCCCCTCTTGCTGACACTCATGGGCACCTGACGGTGCTCAAGAGCCATGACCCGGCCCTTGCGCTTGCGCGTGCGGCGCTTGCGGGCGTGCGCCTGCTTGTGGTTCCGCTCGACCCTTTCGATGACTGTGGTTGCACCGAGAATGATCCCGCGCCCCGTCGTAGTCCGGCGGATCTATTGTCGTTTCTCGACGAGGCATACGATCTCGCCAAGCCGCTTATGGCGGAGTTTGCGGATGCCGGGCTGGTGCCGCCCACGTTCCCTGGCTATGAGCCGCTGCCGCTCGCCGCGCCAGAGTTGCCTCTTGACCTGCGATTCGTTGCTGGCTCTCATCCCTATAACGCGCCTTATTTCGACGATGAGGCCGAGGCTCGCATGCGTGAGCTGCTTGCGGGGGAGCGTTGCGTTGGCGTTGGCGAGATTGGTCTCGACTTCGGTCCCTATAACGAGGTCGATGTCGAGACTCAGCTTGTTGCCTTCAGACGCCAGCTTGCCATTGCCCATGAGCTTGATTTGCCCGTCGAGCTGCATCTCAGGAGCTCGTCGGCCGACCCTGACGCCTCCGCGCAAGGCGCGTTGGCGCAGGTTCTCCGCGAGATGGGCGTGCCCGCCGCTGGCTGTGACATCCACTGCTTCACGTCGGGCCCGGAAGTTGCCGAGCAATTCATAGATCTTGGCTGCTCGATTGCCTTTGGCGGCGCAGTTACCTTTGGCAAGAGCGACGACATTCGTGCGGCCGCCGCGAAGGTCCCGCTCGACCAGCTCCTCTCGGAGACGGATTGTCCCTTTATGGCTCCCGTCCCGCTCCGTGGGGAGGAATGCGAGCCCGCGATGGTTGCTTATCAAGCCGCCTGCGTCGCCGACGTTCGTGCGGAGTTCGGCGTTTCTTCGCGCGAAGAAACGTATCGCGCCCTGTGGAATAACGCTTGCGCGCTCTTCCGACTGAGCTAACCTATCTTCGATGATTTACCGTCCATCGCGTCCCGCATAAACGGGACGCGGCGCCGTATAACTTGAAGCTGCTGTGAGTGGTAATTGCCACGTGTCAGATGGGAGTCACATGGAAGGTACCCTTCGTGTCGCCGTTCTCTTTGGCGGCACTTCGTCCGAGCACGATATTTCGCTTCGTTCGGCTAACAACGTCCTGCACGAGCTGTCGGGCTTTGAATATGACCTTACGCTCGTCGGCATCACGCGCGATGGCGAATGGCTCAACTACACCGGCGTCCTCGATGATGTTGACGAGGGTGACGCATGGGCCGCGCACGACGTGTGTCCCGTGGTTGTCGTTCCCGGCGGCGGGCTCTGTCGTCATGAGGCAAACGGAACCCTGACCCGTCTCGATGTGGACGTTGCGCTCCCGGTGCTTCATGGCCAGGGCGGGGAGGACGGCGTTACGCAGGCGCTTCTCGAGAGCGCTGGCGTGCCGTATGTCGGCTGTGGGGTCCTTTCGAGCGCTGTCTGCATGGATAAGGACGTCTCGCATCGCCTTGCCGCGAGCGTGGGCGTTCGTGTCCCCAAGTGCGAGGTCCTCTATCGCGGCGCAAGCGCTGCGGATGCGGAGGCTGCCGTTAGCGCATGCGGTGGGTATCCCGTGTTCGTGAAGCCCGCGCGGGGAGGCTCTTCCTACGGAGTCTCCAAGGTCGCCGATGAGAACGAGATGGCTCGCGCTCTTGAGCTCGCCTTCTCTCTCGACCCCAAGGTCTCCGTTGAAGAGGCCATCGTCGGCACCGAGGTGGGGTGCGCCGTGATCGGTGACACGACGTCGGACCTCGAGATGGGCGTCGTGGACGAGACCGTCGTCTCGGATGGCGGGTTCTTCCATATCCACCAGGATCAAACGGCAGGTGCCTCGGCTTCCTCTCAGAACTCGTCACTCCGTTGCCCGGCACAGATCTCGGATGAGGATATGGTGCTCGTTCGCAAGACGGGCTTCACCGTTTACGAGGCCCTTTGCTGCTCCGGATTTGCGCGCGTGGACCTATTCGTGACTCCTGAGCACGAAGTCGTCTTCAACGAGGTCAACTCCATTCCGGGCCTTACGCGCTATTCGCGATTCCCTGAGATGATGAAGGCGTCTGGTCGCGAGCTTTCAGGCGTCCTTGATCAGCTGATTCGCTCGGCGGCGAAGAACTAGCCCGTACTCCTGATATTGGTGACGAACCGGCGGCAAGATTGATTGCGGTCTAGGCCTTCCTCGCGCAAGAGCGATAGAATTGCTGTCACCGAGAATCCCCTTCGTGCTTGCATGGAGGGGATTCTGTGTATTTGGGGTCTGTTTGTAGTGCCGCTATGGAGGTTGTCTGGCCGACGCGTTGCGTCGTTTGCGACGAGCCGGGGGAGTTACTCTGCGATTCGTGCCGGAACTCTCTTCCGTGGATCGAACAACGTCTCGCGTGCCCGAACTGCGGGGCTCCCTTTGGTCGGCTCACCTGTACGGAGTGTGACTTGCCTCAAGGTGGAGGATGGGAAACTCGCTCGTGCGTCTGCGCCTTGCCGCTCGAGGGCGCCGGCCGAGCTCTGGCCGTTGCTCACAAGGACGCGGGGGAGAGGCGCCTTGCCGCGGTTATCGCAGCGATAATCGCGACGTCTCTTGACGAGGCGGCAACTCTACCTGCCACTGACGGCTCGGCCCGCTTTGACGCGAACGAAACGGATGCCATCTGCTTTGTGCCGGCGACGCCTGAGGCGTTCCGGCGCAGAGGCTTTGACCATATGGAGGCGATCGCGAAGTGTCTCGCCTCCTTTCTCGGCTTGCCGTTGGCGGACGTTCTCGCGCGCGAGGACGCCAAGGACCAACGTAAGCTCGGTCGCGAGGGGAGAAAGGCAAACCTCGAGGGTGGCGTTATGGCTATCGAGGACGTTACGGGTTGCTCGCTGTTGCTTGTCGATGACGTCCTCACGACCGGCACGACGGTTCGCGCTTGCACGCGCTGTCTGCTTGAAGCCGGAGCGGCGGACGTCACCGCTTGCGCCCTCGCTCGCTCGTGGTGAGGCCATGGGAGGTGAATTCACAGTCTCACCATGCCTAAGCTGCTATAATACGGAAGTCTCATTCAGGTCTGTGGTTGCGGGCCGGTGGGTCAGTCGATACGTTGCGAGCCAAAGATGGCCGGTGCGTTCGTCTGTCCCTGCGGGCGTGCGCCCACGGCCGTCCCAAGTCCATGCCAGACGAGGGCAAAGGGATCCACGTAAGTCAGTCCGTGCGCGGGCTGGCGATCATGGCTCGTCCTAGAAGTAAGTCGCACCGTTCGTTAGATGAGGGGCTAAAGCTCCGCGGGCGAGAGGGTCACGAGTGGCGGACGCCGCGGTGTCCAAAGCAAACGCTCCAGTGCGCGAGTGTGGGGTCAAATACCAGGTCAGCTGTCTGAGACCACTGACAACTTCCGGCATGTGCCGGCCCAGTGGGCGCTCGCGCCCGAGATACGAGGAGACTCGATGAAACGCTCGTTGGCGGCTAAACCCGTCCTCGCCTCCCTGCTTGCGGTGGCTTGCACTGTTGCCCTTGCTGGCTGCTCCAACCCACTCAAGGCGATTAGTGATGCCTTTGCCTCTCCCACGGTCGAAGAGGCCCAATCTCAGCGCGCTGCCGCTGCTACGCCGGCTGTCTCCTCTCCGTCCGTTCTCGAGGACGGTGTCCTTACGGTTGGTCTCAGCCGTTCTTCTTCGGCCCCCATGTGCATGACTGACCAGGCTGGCTCTTACCAGGGTTATGACGTGGACATGGCGTATGCGCTTGGCGACGAGCTCGGCCTTACTGTCAAGCTCGTTAGCGTTTCGAGCACTTCCTCTTCGCTTGGCTCTGAGTGCGACGTCATCATGGGTGAGACCTCGGGCCGTTCAAACGTGACCGTTGCTGGCTCCTATGCCGAGGACGCGATTGGGTTCTTCCACAAGGGTGACGAGACGGTTGTCTCCAACATGGACCTTCGCGGTAAGAGGATTGGCGTCCAGGAGGGTTCCTCTTCTGCCCAGTATCTCAAGCGCAGCGACCTCAACGCCACGGAGCAGGATTTCCAGAATCTGAACGACGCGTTTGACGCTCTCGACCAAGGCATCGTTGACTACGTGCTTTGTGACGCGTTCTCGGGAGCCTTCCTCTCGGGCTCCTATGACGGCATCGCCTTCGCCGGTTCCATCAACGCCCCGTCCATGATTGGCGTTGGGGTTATGACTTCCAACACTGATCTTCAGATGGCGGTCAAAGACGCCCTCGACAAGATTTCCTCCAATGGAGTCGGCGACGTTATTCGCGCCAGATGGCTCGGCGGTTTGAGCCCCTTGACGGATTCCTCGCAGATTTCTGGCATCACGCTTTCTGCCGGAACCGTCGAGGGACAAGAGTCTGACTCCTCTGGGATTGAGGGCGTGACCTCGGGGATTCAGGACGGATCGACTGCCGGCGCCAATGCTGCGGACGTGTATTAATGTCTGATTTGCCTGTCTAAGCGTGCAATTGTTCGCTTGTGAAGGGTGAAATCGGTAACCGGTCATTTATTTTCTCGCGAACTTTTTTGTCGCGTTTGGGTATCTAGAAAGTACGGACGTAAGTCCCAAGGGCTCGCGTCCCCGGAACGTGCATTTTGGCTCTAGGGTTGGAGGCACTATGGACATCAAGGTATCCGGTCGCAAGGTTACCGTTACTGATGCGCTGCGCAACTACGTTGACGTGAAGATCGGCGGGGCTCTCGGAGTCTTTGACATTCAGCCCATGACGTGCGACGTTGTCCTTCGAGTTGAGAAGAACCGCTCCAATCCCGAGGCGGCGGTCTGCGAGGTCACTGTACGCGTTCGCGACAACGTGGTTCGCGTAGAGTCCGCAGATCCTGACATGTACGCTGCCATCGATATCGCCGCCGATAAGGTGACCCGTCAGATTCGTAAGTTCAAGACGAAGGTCATTGACCGTCGTCAGCGCACCCAGGGTCTGCCCGTCGCACCCGTTTCGGAGGACCTGGCGGATCTCATCGAGGGCGATGACGACGAAGAGCTCGTTCGCGAGAAGGTCATCGACCTGCCGCCCATGAGCGAGGAGGAGGCCCTCGTTCAGACTGACCTCATTGGCCACGACTTCTACGTCTTCACGAATGCCACTACTGGCCTTGTGAACGTTATTTATCGCCGCAAGAGCGGCGGATATGGAATCATCAAGCCCAAAATCGAGGAGCCGGATGAGTAGCGAGATTTCTGACAATTCAAACCTTCAGGCCGCGGGTTCTACGGAGCCCGCGGCCGTCGCATGCTTCGAGGCTGCGCCGGTCGCGGGGGAAGAGCCCGAGACCATTGCGCGCGCGGTTGGAGCAAGCTATCGACGTGACGGCCAGTGCCGCATCATCGTGGACTCATGTGCGGACTTTGCTCCGGAGGTCGCCCGTGCCCTCGGCGTCGAGATCGTCCATTTCCCGTTCGTAATGGAGGATGGGGAGCACGTGGACGACCTCTGGCGCTCCATGTCGCCTCATGAGTTTTATGAGCGCATGCGTGCCGGCGAGCACGTGTCGACGTCTGCCGTTACGCCCGGCAACTACCTCGAAGTGTTCGAGCGCATGGCCAAGGACGGCGTCCCTGCCGTTTACCTCGCCTTCACTCGTGGCCTTTCCTCGAGCATCGACGCCGCCCGTCAGGCGGCTGACCTTGTCCGCGAAGCGCATCCTGGTTATGAGATTTATGTCGTGGACAATCTCTGTCCCTCCGCCGCGGCCGAGCTCTTGACCATCGAAGCTGTGCGCCAGGTGGGCAACGGCCTTACGGCGTCCGAGCTTGTCGAGTGGGCGGAGGAGGCCCGCTATTACATCCAGGGCTACTTTACGCTCGATAGTTTTGACGCCCTCGCGCGTGGTGGTCGCATTCCGCCCGCGGCGGCGACCGTCGGTGGCAAACTCGACATCAAGCCCGAGCTTTCCTATGACCTTAGCGGCGCCCTCACGCTTCGTGGCGTGTGTCGCGGCCGCAAGAAGGCCCTCCGCGCCATCATCGCAGACTTCAAAGAGAACTACATAGGCGCGAGCGGTGTCGTCACTCACATGCCCATTGGCATCGTGGACACTGACGCCGGGAAGGACGCGCGCTGGCTTGCTGACCAAATTCGCAAGGAGCCTGGCTGTCGTGACATTCCCATCATCCATAGCACCGTCTCGCCTGTCATAGGCGCGCATGTGGGCCCTGGTATGGTGGCGTGCGTCTTCTGGGGTAAGGACCGCCGCGAGGACCTCTCCTTCACGGATCGCATCGCCCGCAAGGTCCGCTCAAAATAATCACCCCCCATGAGGGGAATCCCTGTTCATCGCGGTCGTTTGCGCCGCCAGGAAGGAGCAGCATGACTGCAACCAACAACCTCAAGGTCGCCTTCATCGGTACCGGTATCATGGGCGCGCCAATCGCTGGCCACATCATTGATGCCGGCTATGACGTAACCGTCTACAACCGCACCAAGGAGAAGGCCGATGGCCTCATCGCTCGAGGCGCTACCTGGGCGGATGGCCCTGCGGCGGCT
>UQWE01000069.1 GCA_900544655.1 uncultured Coriobacteriaceae bacterium | reverse complement strand
CGCCCACGGCTTTTGGTTAAAATCCCCCGCATTATGCCTGCCGCACCGGCCAAGCAGATGCTCCGGCGCAGAGCCGCTTGCGCGAAACAGCAGCCCGGTCAACCAGGCACGTGAAGAAAGGTATGCACCAATGGCTTTCGTCAACGAGAAGAACGTCCTGCTCCACCAGAATGCCGCCAACAAGGACGAGGCGCTCCGCACCATCGCGAACTATGCCGCCACGCTCGGTCTCACCGATGACGCCGATGCCGTCTACGACGCCTTTCAGGCTCGCGAGGACATCGACAAGACCGGCATGGTCGACGGCTTCGCTGTACCGCACTGCAAGAGCGACGCGGTCAAGGAGGCCGCCGTCATCATCTACAAGAACGAGCAGCCCGTCGAGTGGCCAAGCCTCGACGACAAGCCCGTTGACATCGCCATGGCGCTTCTCATTCCCGAGGGCGAGGGCGGCACCACTCACCTGCGCCTTCTCTCCAAGTCCGCCGTCCTTCTTATGAACGCTGACTTCAAGGCGACCCTGCGCGGCTCCGACGACGCCGCCCAGATCGCCCAGGCGCTGAACGAGGGCCTCGGCCTGTAAGGTTTTGGGCAAGCGCCCATAACACGCGTTAACAGCAGCGGGTCCGGAGGAATCCCCCTCCGGACCCGCTTTTTCATGCGTATCGTGCGAGCTTCGCCAGTGACTCGCCCCGGGCATCTCGCGTGACGGCCAGTTCGACGGCCCGCGTATTGCGATCGGTCCGACGGTCCGCTCGAGCAACTTTCTAGAGCATGGCCCCGAAGTCGCTCACGAGAATCTGGCCGGTGAGAGCGCGAGACTCGTCGCTTGCCAGGAACAGCGCGATGTTGGCGACATCCTCCGGCATGCAGGGCTGCGTGCGGAGGTTGGAGTGCGTGGCCATGGCGCCCATCATGTCGGCGTCCATGTCGGCGGCGGTGGTGCCGGCGACCATCGGGGTCACGATGGTGCCCGGACAGATGGCGTTGCAGCGGATACCCTCAGCCTGGAAGCGCAGGGCGGTGTGCTTGGTCACGCCGATGACGGCTGCCTTGGTGGAAACGTAGACGGCGCCACCGCAACCCTTCTCGCCCGCGACCGAGGCGATGTTCACGATGGACGCGCCGGCGGTCATACGCTTGGAAGCAGCGCGCATGCAGCGCATGGTGCCCTTCTGGTTGGTTTCGATGATGCGGTCGAGGTCCTCGTCGGTGAAGCGGTCAATGGGCTTGAGGCCGGACTCAAGGATGCCGGCGTTGTTCACGAGAACGTCAAGCCTACCGTACTTCTCCTCCACGGCGGCCATGAGACGCTCGGGGTCCTCTGCCTTGGAAATGTCAGTGGCCATGACGAAGGTCTTGCCGCCGGCAGCCTCGATCTCGCCCGCGACCTCCTCGAGCGCGGCCTCGCGACGGGCGGTCATGACGACGGTGGCTCCTTCGGCGGCGAAGAGCTTGGCGATGGCGGCGCCCACGCCGGAGTTTGCGCCCGTAACGACGGCGACCTTGTTCTCGAGCCTGTTCATGGTGATTCCCCTTTCGTTTCCGCGAATGACGGAGGGCACGTTAACGCATGAGGCGTGCCGAGCACGCGACGCTTCGGTATGCGGCGCACCGGTCATCGGCAGGCGTTGGCGCAAACGACGCCCGGCCCGCGGTCGACGCACGCATTTTCGCCCCGAGAGGCGCGTTCCGCGCGCGACGGTCACTCGAGACGCTAGCTCGGGAAAACGCCATCGCGACAGGTCGCCGCCCCCTGACGTGCCAACCAAACGGAAAGCCCAATTATGCGAACGGCGTTCATTTAGCGGTTTTATGCCGTTAGCTGCATTATCCCTTCTTTCTCCCACACCGCAGCATTGGCAACTGTTATGTTCTCCCCAAAATGTCCTTAATATTTGTAAAGGAGGCATAGCCATGAGCCAGTCGTTCACTTGGATCAACTTCTCGAAGAGGGAGTACCTGAATCCCGTTCCCTTCAAGAACGACGTCAAGTGGCCCTGTTTCCATCACGTGGGAGCCGAAAGCACGAATGCGGTGCTCACCCTCATGGCTGACGAATGGCGTGACGACGTTATCGCTTTGGTTAGTGATGCCACCTGTCTCGAGTTCTATGAGCACAAGAACTGTCCCGCAAGCATGCACCGCCTGCTCGAGCTCACCGAGGGCGAAGGGCCCTGGCGTTATGCCGCGCTCTGGTTCTCAGATGTCTCCAGAAGGTTCAAGTGCGCAAAAGGCAAGGTTGGCCGTCAACGTGTAGGCGAGGGCGAGGGCGCCTATCTGGAGAAGCTGCCGTTCGACGGCACCTTCGACAAGGACATCGTGATCTACCCCTACATCGTGAACGAAACGACCCACGAGTACTACAAGCGCAAGTCTAGCCACGCAGACGTTGATCCATTCAGCGACCTGATGATGGTTCATAGCCCTTCGTTTATGGGCGAGGACGTGGGCATTTGGATTGGTGACGACATCCATCCGGCCAAGGAACTGCCTGTTGGCGACTATCGGGATATCACTGACGTCTATACGGTGGAGTAGCCCAGCGGGATCGCGCGCCACGCATCACGCAACGCGTCACGTGCGCCACGCACCTCGCGCCTCGCACCTCGCAACGCGCCACGTGCGCCATGCGCCTCGTGCCGATCGTCACGCAACGCGCCGCATGCGCCGGATTCATTGCAACGCACATCACACGACAAGGATAGGCCACGACAACCCGAACATGGGTTGCCGTGGCTCCGTTTTTGAATAGCGCCGCTAGTTTGCACTAAACAGCGCCGTCGTGGCTCTACTCTCTCACGCAACGGCGAACAAAATCCTCATAAACGTCAATCGCCTCAGGAACGTAAAACTCGGAGCCACCGTGATCTCCACCCTTGATGAGCACGAGCTCGGCCTTGCGCCCCCGAGCTCGGAGTAGGTTGTAAAAGTCTGTCGACACCTCGCAGTTGACCATGCGGTCCTTCGTACCGTGAACGATAAGCACGGGAGGCATCGGTGTCTCCGACGAAAGATAGGTGTCGGCAGAGATGCGATGGCGAAGCTCGGGGTTTTCGCGCAAGCTGCCACCAGCAAGCGCACCCTCCGGGCTTGTCAGCGATCCCGCATCGAGCGTTGTGGGATACCCGTCCTCGCGGAGGAAGCTCACCGCCCCGTAGAAATCGAGAACGCCTCGAACGGGAAGATCGGCAGCGGGCGATCCGTTCTCGTCAGGAAGAAGGGCCGCGAGAACGGCCGTGTGTCCGCCCGAAGAAGAGCCGCCAATGACGATTTTGTCCGAATCAACCGAGAGCTCGTCCGCGTGCTCGGCAACGAACCGAACGGCCGCCTGCGCGTCGTGAACCTGCGCCGGAAAACACGCCATCGAGGAGCCGCGGTACTCGACCACGGCAACCACGATGCCTCGCTCGGCAATCCTCGCCAGCTGGGGCAGGTTCTTGTAACAGTTCTGCTTTCTCCAAGCAGAACCCTGAACGTAGACGAGACACGGATAAGCTGGACGCTCCCCTGCCGCCGCATTGAGCGAGTTGCGGCACGTGGGAATCAACAGCTGGAGGTGCAGCTTGTGATCACCGCGGCAAAGGTACACGACGTCCGGAACGTACCGCGAACCCGGCTCGTCGCCCGTCGTCGCCAGGAAGCACGCGCCGTCAGGCAAGCCCTCATACTCGGGAAACTCTTCGTAGCCCCACGCCCTCGTCTCCATGCAGGCCTCCACTCGCCAGCCGAATACCAGCTTGATTGTCGCATGCGACACGTTTCTGCGCACTCGCCCACCCGGCAAACGAAAAGTGCGCTAAGTAGGGGGCTAATTCGCAGTGACGCGAGTAGATCCAATTTAAAGGAGTTCCCGAGTTGGGGTTTTGCAGCGCGAAACCGTTGTCCACTCGGCAGATCCCAGTTTAGCCCCCTACTTAGCGACTTTTATAAATCAAAAGCCAGCGCCGGCACGCAAAACGGGGCTCGTCGTTCGTATAACGACGGCTTGCCGCCTGCGGGTACGATATCCCGCCCTACGACAACGGGCTGACGACTGCAAAAGACGCCCCACCACCAACGAAACGACGATTAATCACGCGAGAGGAACCCCCGCGGACGCGAGACGGCAATCTACCGCCTGCAAATGCCGACAAAAACAATGAGCAGCAGCCAGGCAACAACGAAGACTCCGGCGCTCACAGCCCGAGCTCGTTTGCGGCCACAGCGCCGCAGAAAGCCAATGTTTGCGAACAACCACCGCTTGTCGAGAAGGACCCAGCCACACACCAGCACCATACAGGGAAAGAACAACGCGAACCCATAAACGTTGAGCCAGAGCGGACCGGCGACATAGTACTTTTCGTCAAACAGGCAAGTCGCGCAAGCAAAAAGAATGAATGCGGCAGCAAGACATACGAGAACGTTCCGCGCACTCCAAAAGCTCGGCACCGAAGCGCTGAGGTAGCGCTCCCTCATCTCGGTAAGCGTCATGGCAAGCGAGCGAGACCGATCACCAGGCTTTCCGGAATGCTTGCACAAACGCCCATCGGCAACCCCAGGAAGCGCATCGCGCATCTCGGCCGCGCTTTGATAGCGGTCATCGGGATCTAGAGAGGTGGCCTTTGTAATTACGCTGCGCCAAGCAGGCGAAACCTCGGCGCAGGCAAAGCCGCATTCCCGATCAGCCGGGATGGCTTCTCGCCCAGTCAGGCAGAAGAACGCAAGCATGCCCAGGGCGTAGACATCGCTGCGGACATCAGTCTGGCCAAAACCGTACTGCTCGGGCGGGGCATAGGAGCGAGTCCCGAAATGCGTGGTGTCGGCCTCCTCACCCTCGCGCCACACGCGCGCAATGCCGAAGTCGATGAGCACGGGGCAGCACGAGCTCGCGGCACGCCCCGAGCCCGCAGCAGAGCACGAACGCGCAGCAGGTCGCGAACCCGCAGCGAAACACGAACGAACATCAGGGCAGATGACGTTGCTGGGAGTAAGGTCGCGATGGACCAGCGGCGACTCAAGCGCGCCATGCAGTTCTGAAACCGCATCACAGATCGCGGGGATGAGCTCGCGCGCGAGCATGTCGCGATCACCAGGCGAGGCGTCCTCGACCACCTGCGCGAGTGTCCGCCCCTTGACGTATTCGAGGAGCACCTCAAGAGAGCCAGCGCTCTCGCGGCAGTCAATGATACGAGGAAGCTGAAGAAAGCGCATGCCTTGGCGCTGCAGCCTAAAGAGGTCGACGTACGCACAGCCAAGGCCGCTCCCCCGAGAAATGACCTTGCGTACGTAAGGGCCGAGCTCAGTCCCCGCGGCAGTCCTCAGCCATACGAGCTCCGTCACCTCGGCGGGAGTGCGCTTGAGCGTGCGCTCCACACGATAGGCGTCTGCGGGCGCGGAAGAGAAGAGCCCGGCGCCAAGCGCACCCTCCAGCTGCTCGTGTATGCCATCTGTCGTCTCGATATCCATATCCCCACAATAGCAGGCGAGCGGGACACTAATTCGTATCCCGCTCGCCACATTCGCAATTAATCACGCGCCGGACAATACCGTACCGCCGCCGTCAGCAAATCGTCTCTTCCCCAAAGCGATAGAGCTCCTCGTTCACCCTCTGGAGTGAACATCCCCGCTCAAGGCAGAAGATGATAATCGCATCTCGACGGCTCTTGCTATACAGCGAGCTCACCCCGCCCGCCTCGAGCATGCGGTTGGTCTCGCGCAGGGTGAGCGCCATCGCAAAGGCGATCTGTAGCAGTTTGTTGCGGCTGGGATTGCGCGTGCCCATGAAGATCTGATAGCCAAAGGTCTCGTTGAGGTTTGCCATGCGCACGACCTGCGCACGCTCGAGGTTCATCTCCGCGAGAAGGGCATTGAGATAGTCAGGGAGCGACGGCTCGCCAAGCTGATGGGAGTCGAGAAACGCATCGATGTCGGGCGCCTCGAGCAGCTCCGCGAGGAGCTCCTCCGTTAGTCTTTGGGCCATCTTGCCCCCTCTCCCCACGAGACCGCGAGCGTCAGACGACGGCACTAGAAGCCGGTGACGTCAGCCAGCTTGTAGGAAGCGATCTTAGCCTGGCCATACATGCCAACCGCCTCGAACTTCCAGGTTCCGCCGGCGTCAAGGTTGCTGGTGTTGGCGTATGCCGTCCCGAGCTGGTTGCCATCGGCATCGAACAGGTTATAGCTAACGCTGACGTAGCCGAGCTGAGAATCCGTAAGATTGGTGAACGTGCCGCTGATGGTCGTGGTGTAGTCATCGCCGGTCATCTGCTCGTCGGTGATGGAGTACTTGTCGGCCGCGCCGGACTCCGCAGACGTGCTCGCGGCAGCCACCGAAGAGCCATCCTCGGTCGAGATGGTGCCCTTCGCCGCCTCGTCGATGGCAGAGGAGTAGGCGCTCTGCGTGCCGAGGACGATGGCAATGGCGAGGACGTTCACGATAACGGCGGCAATGGAGAAGCCTCGGCCGCCCCTCTTGCCGCGCAGCACGCCCACCAACCCGATGACCGCAAAGACCGCGCCAACGAGTGCGAGAACGAACGAAAGGTTGTTGATGATGGGCAAGAACGACGTGACAAGAGCGATAATGCCCAGCACAAGGGCCACGATCGACGCGGCCGACTTACCCTTCTTCGGGTCGCTTGTCTGCTGCGTCTTGTCCTGAGCCTCGGTAGCTTCCATGGGGTCTTCCTTCCTGTTGGGGCTAAACATGAACCCATCCTAGGAAGCGAAGCGCGCGATTTCATTAGCTGAGAGCTAATTTGTCCCCTATATAGCACATGAAAACGCTACGCGCCATCGTGCGACAAAACGGTAGGCAACCAACTGTTTTTCGGATATGCAGCCCGAGCTCCAGGGCCCTTTAAAACGCATCGTTGAAGATCCTTCGTACTGTGATTCGTACCGCCTGCAGAGTGCGTCCGCGCACACTCACCCGAGAAGTATGGACCTGAATCGCAATCTGCCGAGTAGTCCCCCTATTTAACAGTCTGTGACCTGGGGTTTTGCGACTCGAAAACGACGTCTACTCGGCGAAATCGAAATCAGGTCCATACTTCTCGGGTGAGTTGGAATTCAGGCACAAAAATCGCGCGCGACATGGTGGCGGCGCAGGCCATTAGCCCGCGCCGCCAGATTCCCGG
>UQWE01000068.1 GCA_900544655.1 uncultured Coriobacteriaceae bacterium | reverse complement strand
TCGGCGCGTCCGCCCCCGCGGGAGCGAAGCGAGCCGGGCCGCCGTGCGCCCACTGCCAATCGCTGATGGCGCGCTCGTTGTCGTGAATCGTCTCGGACTCGTCTGCACGACCCAGGTTGCAGGCCGCCTCGCACAGCGCCGGACACACGCGGCTCGTGAACTCGGGCATGGGAGAGGTCAGCGCCAGACGCTCGGCCGCTTCCTCCCACTGGCCACGATAGACGAGGTCGTTCCACTCGGGAATGAGGTTGTGCAAGGGGCAACCACTCGGGCGCGCCTTGCCAAACGAGATGCCCGTCTGGCAGAAGGCCACGCCACACATCATGCAGCGGCTCGCCTGCACCTGCTGCTGCTCGGGAGCGAGCAGCTCGTAGAGCTCGTTGTAGTCACCCGTACGCTCGGCCACGTCACGAAGCCCATGGGCCTGTCTGCCGTGCTCGAGAAATGCTCCTGGCTTGCCCATGCTAGTTCCTCCCCGTGATCTGGTCGAAGGCCACCTGCAGGGCCTCCTCGTGAGACTTACCCGCCGCCTCGGCGGCAGCGACGGACTCGAGAACGCGCTCGTAATCGCGCGGAATCACCTTCACGAACTTCTTCCCGTACGTCTCGAAGCGATAGAGCATCTTGATGCCGCGCGGGCTCGAGGTGCGAGCGACGTGCTCCTCGACCAGGCCGCGGACGAACTCGAGCTCGTCTGCCGTGGGCTCCTTGAGCTCCACCATGTCGGTGTTGCAGCGCCCCACGAGCGTGCCGAACTCGTCGAACACGTAGGCCACGCCGCCACTCATGCCAGCCGCGAAGTTGAGGCCAACCTCGCCGAGCACGACGGCAACGCCACCCGTCATGTACTCGCAGCCGTGGTTACCCACGCCCTCGACGACGACCGTGGCACCGGAGTTTCGCACGGCGAAGCGCTGGCCGGCGAGACCGTTCACGAAGCCCTTGCCGCTCGTGGCGCCATAGAACGCGACGTTGCCCACGATGATGTTCTCGTCGAACTTGTAGTTCGAACGCTTGGGCGGGCGCACGGAGAGGATGCCGCCGGAGAGGCCCTTGCCGAAGTAGTCGTTCGCGTCGCCCTCGATGTTGAGCGTGACGCCCTTCGGCAGGAACGCGCCGAAGCTCTGGCCGCCCGAGCCCGTGCAGTCGACGGTGACGGAGCCCTCGGGAAGCCCCTCGGGGTGCGCCGCGGTGACCTCGTGGCCGAGCATCGTACCCACGCAGCGGTTCACGTTGTCGATGTCGGCATGGAAGCGGATGGGCTCGAGGTGCTTGCGGGCGCTCGCGGTGTAGGGCACGAGCAGCGTCGCGTCGAGCGTGCGCTCGAGTTCGAGGTCGGGAGCCATGCTCGGCAGGAAGTGACGGCCCTCGGCGCCCGGGATGTTGCGGCCGTACTCGTTCGTCCCATTCGCGAGCACGCGAGAGAGGTCTACCTCGTTGGCCTTCCAGTTGCCCTCGACCTCGACCTGGCGCAGGCACTCGGGGTGCCCCACCATCTCGTCGACGGTGCGGAAGCCCAGGCGCGCCATGATCTCGCGCAGCTCGGCGGCCGTGAACTCCATGAAGTTGACGACCTGCTCGGGCGTGCCCGTGAAGCGGCCGCGGAGCTTGCAGTTCTGCGTGGCGATGCCGGCCGGGCAGGTATCCTGCTGGCAGTCGCGCTGCATGAGGCAGCCCATGGCTACGAGCGGCATCGTCGCGAAGCCAAACTCCTCCGCGCCGAGCAGGCAGGCGACGGCGACGTCGGTGCCGTCCATGAGCTTGCCGTCCGTCTCGACGACGACGCGGCTGCGCAGGCCGTTCATGAGGAGCGTCTGCTGGGTCTCGGCCAGGCCGATCTCGAACGGGATGCCAGCGTGCCAGATCGAGTCGCGCGGGGCGGCGCCGGTGCCGCCGTTGTGGCCGCTGATCGTGATCTTGTCGGCACCGCCCTTGACGACGCCCGTCGCGATGGTGCCCACGCCCGCAAGGGCGCAGAGCTTCACGCTGATGCGAGCGCCGGGGTTGGCGTTCTTGAGGTCGAAGATGAGCTCAGCGAGGTCCTCGATGGAGTAGATGTCGTGGTGCGGCGGCGGCGAGATGAGGCCGACGCCGGGCGTGGACTGACGCACCTCGGCGATCCAGGGGTAGACCTTCTTACCGGGCAGGTGGCCACCCTCACCGGGCTTGGCGCCCTGGGCCATCTTGATCTGGATCTCGATGGCGCTCGAGAGGTAGCGGCTCGTCACGCCAAAGCGGCCAGAGGCGACCTGCTTGATGGCGCTCTTCTTGGAGTCGCCGTTGGGCAGCGGCACCTCGCGCGCCGGGTCCTCGCCGCCCTCGCCGGTGTTGGAACGGCCGTGCAGGCGGTTCATGGCGATGGCGAGGGTCTCGTGAGCCTCCTTGGAGATGGAGCCATAGCTCATGGCGCCCGTGTTGAAACGTTTCACGATCTCCGAGACGGGCTCGACCTCCTCGAGCGGCACCGGCGTGCGACCGGCGGCGTCGAAGTCGAGCAGGTCGCGCAGGGTGACGGCACGGCCGGCGCGGTGGATGACCTCGCCATACTCGCGGAAGAGGTCCATGTCGCCCTCGGTGCAGGCGCGTTGCAGGAGATAGATCGCACGCGGCTCGATGAGGTGCTCCTCGCCGTCGATCGGACGCCACTTCGTGAGGCCCAGGCTCGGGAGCTGGTTCGGCGACGGGCTCTTCGCAAGGGCCATCGCCGCGGCGTAGCGCTCGTTCTGCTCACGCTGGACGCCCTCGATGTCGAGGCCGCCCACGCTCGTCGTGGTGCTCGTGAAGTAGCGGTCGACGAGACCGTCCGCAAGGCCGATGATCTCGAATATCTGCGCGGAGTGGTAGCCCTGCATCGTCGAGATGCCCATCTTGGACATGATCGAGGTGATACCCGCGGTCACGGCGCGGTCATAGTTGGCGACGGCCTCGTCGCCAGGAAGGTCGATCGCACCCTTGGCCACGAGGTCACGGATGCACTCGTGCGCCATGTAAGGATAGATGCCGCTCGCGGAGTACCCCACGAGGCACGCGAAGTCGTGCGCGCAGATGGCGTCGCCGGTCTCCACCACGATGTCCGCGAGCATGCGCACGCCCGTGCGAATGAGGTGATTATGGACGCTGCCGAGCGAGAGCAGGCTGGGGATGGGCACCTCGCCCGCAGCGGCGCGGTCGGAGATGACGACGATGTTCACGCCTCCGCGCACCGCGGCCTCGATGTCGGTGTCGAGCTTCTCGAGGGCGGCTTCGAGGGCGCCCTCGCCAGCGTCGGCAGGATACGTGGCGTGGAAGACCTGCGTCTTGAAGCCCACGCGGTCGATAGCGCAGATGCGCCTGAACGCGTCGTGGGTGAGCAGCGGCCCCTGCAGGCGCACGAGGCGGCAGGTGTCGCGGCAGTCCTCGAGCAGGTTGCCATGATTGCCGAGATAGAGCACCGAGCTCGTGACGAGGCTCTCGCGTAGCGCGTCGATGGGCGGGTTGGTGACCTGGGCGAAGAGCTGGTGGAAGTAGTCGAAGAAGGAGCGCGTGCGCTTCGAGAGCACGGCGAGGGGCGCGTCGACGCCCATCGAGGCCAGGGGGACCTTGGCCGCCGTCGCCATCGGACGGATGAGCTCGTCTACGTCATCGTAGTGGTAGCCGAGCTTTGCCATGCGCTCGGTGAGGCGCAAGCCCTCGTCGGGCTCCGCGGGCAGCTCGTCCGCGGCAGGCTCACGCAGATCATGGATGTCGAGCGTCTCGTCACCCAGCCAATCGCGATAGGGCTTCTCGTTGGCGTACTTGTCGCGAACCTCGTCGTTCCAGATCACACGGCCCTGCGCAGGATCGACCTCGAGCATCTCGCCTGGTCCGAGGCAGCCCGTGCGCAGGATGTTCTCCGGCTCCACGTCGATGGTGCCCACCTCGGAGGAGAGGATGATGCGGTCGTCGCGCGTGACGTAGTAGCGCGCCGGGCGCAGGCCGTTGCGGTCGAGCGCGGCGCCGAGGATGCGGCCGTCCGTGAAGGCGATGGCAGCGGGACCGTCCCAGGGCTCCATGAGCATCGACTGGTAGGAGTCGTAGGCGCGGCGCTTCTCGGAGAGGTTGGGGTTGTGGTCCCAGGGCTCCGGGATCATGAGCGTCACGGCACGGTCGAGCGGGCGGCCGTTCATCGTGAGGAACTCGAGCACGTTGTCGAGGATGGCGGAGTCGGATCCCTCGCGGTTGATGATGGGCAGGACCTTCTCGAGGTCATGCTGCAGCACCGGGCTGTAGAGGTTTGGCTCGCGGGCGCGGATCCAGGAGACGTTGCCGCGCAGCGTGTTGATCTCGCCGTTGTGGATGATGTAGCGGTTGGGGTGCGCGCGCTCCCAGCTCGGCGTGGTGTTTGTCGAGTAGCGGGAGTGGACGAGGGCGAGCGCCGTCTCGACGGCGGCGTCGGAGAGGTCCGTGTAGAAGCGACGCATCTGCGTGGCGACGAGCATGCCCTTGTAGACGATGGTGCGCGAGCTCATGGAGCACACGTAGAAGATCTTGTTCGCAAGCGCCGGGTTCGCGTCGGCGGCGCGCTCGATGGTGCGACGGCAGACGTAGAGCTTGCGCTCGAAATCCTGGCCAGCGGCGACGCCCTCGGGGCGACAGAGGAACGCCTGGAGGATGGTGGGCATGCACGCCTTCGCCGTGTCGCCCAGGTCATGCGGGTCGACCGGCACGCGGCGCCAGAACATGAGCGGCACGCCGCATTCGGCGCAGCCCTCCTCGAAGACGCGGATCGCGGCCTGGACGGCAGTCGGGTCGGAGACGCCATCGGTCTCGCCGGTCTCGTCGCTGTGCGGGAAGAAGAGCATCGCCACGCCGTAATCACCCTCGTCGGGGAGCAGCTGGCCCTCCTTCTGCGCCTCCTTGCGGAAGAAGCGGTGCGGAATCTGGAACAGCACGCCCGCGCCATCTCCGGTGTTGCGCTCAAGGCCCTTGCCGCCGCGGTGCTCGAGGTTGACGAGGACCGAGAGGGCGTCGTCGAGAGTTTGGTGGCTCTTGACGCCCTTCAGGCTGGCAATGGCGCCGATTCCGCAAGCGTCATGCTCGTAGCTGGGACGATACAGACCGGTCTGGCTGGCGTTGTACTGATGAGACTCCATAGTGACGTCCTTCTCCGTAGGTCATTTCGCGCCGTCGCAACCCCGTTGGCGGACGGGGCGCAAGCAAGCTCTCGCTACTCTAGGAGTCGGATATGTCACGTCCGTTACGCCAACACGGGCGCAACAGGAGCGAAGCAATCTTGTAACACGAACCCGCCAGCCTGCAAAGGGGTCAGCCTCCCTTTGCAGGCTGGCAGAGTTGACAAAGGGACTGTCCCTTTGTCAACCTTCCTCGAGCTCGGGAAGCTCGTCGTCAAGGCTGTCAGAGACGGTCTTGAGCTTGCGCTCCATGACGTTCGTGCGCGTGGTGATGATGCCGTCGACCGTCCTGCCGGCGCGGTCGATCTGCTCCTTGGCCTTGCGGAGCTCCGCCTGATAGCGAGGGAGCTCCGCCTTGACGGCTTGGAGCACGTGCATGACCTCGTTGGTGCGACGCTGCAGGTTGAAGGTTTGATAGGTCATCTGAAGGCTCGAGAGAATCGCCGCCATCGTCGAGGGCCCGGCGACGTTCACGTGGTAGTCGCGGGTGAGGCGCTCGATGAGGCCCGGCATGTTGACGACCTCGGCATAGAGGCCCTCGAAGGGCAGGAACATCACGGCGAAGTTCGTGGTCTCGGGAACGGAGATGTACTTCTGGGAGATGTCCGACGCCTCCTGGCAGATGCGCCCCTCGAGGCGTTTGCGCGCCATGGCGACCTCTTCGCGCGAGCCTTCGTCAACCGCATCGCGGAGCTGGGCATAGAGGTCTCCCGGGAACTTCGCGTCGATGGGAAGCCACACGGGCTCGCCCTCCTCCACCGGCAGCTTCACGGCAAACTCGACGCGGTCGGCACTGCCGGGCTTGGTGGCAACGTTCTCCGCATACTGCGAGGGAACGAGGATCTCCGAGAGGATGGCACCGAGCTGGACCTCGCCCAGAATGCCCCGCGTCTTCACGTTGGAAAGGGTCTTCTTGAGGTCGCCCACGCCGGCGGCGAGGCCCTGCATGTCCCCCAGGCCCTTGTAGACGGCCTCGAGGTTTTCGTTGATCTGCTTGAAGGAGACGGAGAGGCGGTCGTTGAGCGTGCGCGTGAGGCGTTCGTCGACGGTAGCGCGAATCTCGTCGAGCTGGCGCTGGTTGTCGCCGCGAATCTGGGCCAGCTGCTCGTTCATGACGTGCGTGTTGTTCGAGAGCTGGTCGTTCATCGTCTTGGTGTTGGCTGCCAGCTGCTGGGTCACCGCATTGGTGACGCCAGTTAGCTGCTCGTTCGCAATACGGGCATTGTCCGCGAGCTGGCGGGTGAGCGCGCTGGCGGTGTCGCCCAGCTGGTTGTTGACGTCACGGCGAAGCGCGTCGACGCGCATGCCAGACCCCTCGACCCCGCGCGCCACGCCCTCGAGCGCGGCCTTCGTCTCCGAAGCGCCCTGGGCCTGGCGATCGGCAAGCGCCCTCATGAGGTCTTCGGCCTTTTCAAAGTGCGCGTCGAGCTGGTCCTCAAGCTGGTCCTCGCGAAGAACGGAGCGCATCGCGCGCAGGGCCGTCACGGAAACGGCAAGCGCGACTGCCACGGAGGCCGCGGCGATGACGATACAGACGAGTTCAGTGGTGCTCACGGGCAATCCCCATCCCTAGAGGTCGAATCTATAGCGGACGACGGCCGGCTGGTCATCCGCCACGCCAAGCTCAACGCAAACGAAGGCGCAGGTAATTTGCCTATAGCCTTGGTCGCGCAGAACCCTGGCGTAGAAACGCGCCTGTATCTCGTGACGACGGCGGATCTCACCGAAGGTTGCCCCGACGTCGCCCGTCTTGTAGTCCACAAGAAGGGCCTCGTCCGCGCCGGGCGAAGGCAGAGCCGCGTCAGTCGCAAGCAGGTCGATCGCGCCCTCGAGGTTCGAGCCAAATGGCGAAGCGACCTCGCAGAAGAACGGCACCTCCGCGCGAACGAGCGAATGGCCGAGAGCCTCCGCACGGATGTCGCTCGTCTCCCAGCGCGCGAGCGCCTCCTCAAGGCGAGCCGTGTCACGGGAGGTCACCTGGTAATTCGCGGCGACGATACGCAGGCGGCGAGCATCCGGGGCATGCCCGGTCTCCACCATGTAGCGTGCGAGCTCATGGAAGGCCGAGCCCAGGTTCGTCGCTCGGTCGGCGTCCGACGCCTCGGGCAGCTCGTCGTCCCCGACGACGGGCCACTGGGCGCC
>UQWE01000067.1 GCA_900544655.1 uncultured Coriobacteriaceae bacterium | reverse complement strand
AGCTCGCTCACGGCGAGGGCTCGCCTCACGGCACCCGTAACGATGCCTCCGCAGAGCGGCCTGCCGGCGTCCTCGCGAGCGAGCATGCGGGCAGCGTCTCCCCCGGTGAGTCCACTCATGGAGCGAAGAGAGGGGTCGCTTCCGGGAGCCACGCAGGAGTCCATGACAACGAGGCGATCGCGCATAAGCGCATAAAGCTCGGCGGGAGTCATCGCCATGGCGCGCGCCTGCTGGGCGAGGATGACGTGGGAGATGGGCACTCCGGCATCCTGTGCCGCCTCGACGGCGGGCTCGAGCGTACCGAGGAGGAAGTCTGTCGCAAGGCCGTCCGTCGCGGGAACCTCCCCGGCCTTGGCGGGCTCGGTCGCATCCATAGCGCCAACGGGCTCGAGCACCGTGCAACGCTCAACGCCGTCAAGGCGCTCGATGCGCTCGGCGATGTCGTCATCAAGCTGGTTCTCGACCTCGATGCTCATGACCGCCACGCCGCCGCGCTCCTGGCGAGCGAGCGCGAAGTCGCAGATATTCGCACCTCCGGCGGCAAGGACGTCCGTCACGCAGGCGATGAGGCCAGGCTTGTCAGTGTGGCGCACGATGAGCGTGCGCTTGAGGCCGGTGATGCGCACGCGCATGCCATCGACGCGAGTAACCTCGACCTGACCGCCGCCGATGGAACTGCCGAGCACGGCCACGCGCTTGCCCTCCGCAGAGGCGAGCTCAATCAGGGCGGTGTTGGGATGGAGGCCCTCGTCCTCGTCATCGCAAACCACAAAGGAGACCTCGACTCCGCGCTCGCGCGCAAGGTCGAGGGAGTCACGCAGGCGCACGTCATCCGCATGGAGTCCGAGGGCGCCGGCGACGAGGGCGCGGTCCGTGCCGTGACCGCGGTAGGTCTTCGCGAATGACCCATAGAGCGTCACGCGGACGCTCTTCGGATCCGCCCCCAACAGCATGCGGGACACAAGCCCCAGCCTCGCGGCTCCCGCAGTGTGAGAGCTCGACGGGCCGATCATGACGGGCCCGATGATGTCGAGGACGTTCGACACGGTCTCCCCCTAGTCTTCGCGCCCGTTCGGGAGCACATCTAAGCGGTCAGGTTGATGGGACGAGCTGCTGGCACCCTTCGCTGCAGCGACGACGCGAGGTGTCAGGTCACGGTACTCGCGCGTCTTCCAGTCGAAGCGAATCGAGAGGTAGCGCAAGGCGAGCACGGCGCCCACGCAGCCAAAGCCCGCCGCGACGAGTGGAAGCCCGAAGTACGCCATGGCGGCAAAGGCGACGGAACCGCCCAGACACGCCACGGCGTAGAAGTTCGACCCGCGGAAGATGGCCGGGGTCACGCCTGCCATCGCGTCGCGCAGGGCGCCGCCACCCACGGCCGTAATGGTGCCGAGGATGACGACGTAGACCGGGTCGAGCCCGTAGGCGAACGCCTTCGAGGAGCCCGCGAGCGCAAAGAGCGCGACGGAAAGCGTGTCCGCAACCAGAATGGAGCGGTTGAGGTCGAGGAAGACCCCACGGAAGTAGAACGTCAGAAGGCAGATCGCGAGCGACACCAAGATGAGGTCCGGGTGCGACATGAAGTAGATGTTGGAGGCGCCCAGTAGCAGATCGCGCACGATGCCGCCGCCAAACCCCGTAAGAAAGCCCGCGACGGTGGTTCCGACGACATCGAGCTTGCTCCTGCAGCCGAACATCGCGCCCGTGAGCACGCCGACGACCACAGACGCGTAATCAATACCCCAGGGAATCGCCAGGACGGCGCTAGCGTCAAGAACGGGCATGCGCTACTCCGAACGGTGCCCGGCCTTGTGCGTGTGCACGAGCTTAGGCTGCTCCTCACCGGCGACTGCCTCCTTGGTCACAATGACCTTGGAGACGGAGAGGTCGCTCGGGACATCAAACATCGTCTGCTGCAGAACCTTCTCCGCAATGGCGCGAAGGCCGCGGGCGCCGGTCTTGCGGGCCAGCGCGAGGCGTGCCATCTCGCGAACGGCCTCGTCCTCGAACTCGAGCTTAACGCCCTCGATCTCGAACATGCGAACGTACTGCTTGATGATGGCGTTGCGCGGCTCGGTGAGGATGCGCACGAGATCATCCTCAGTCAGCTGCTTGGTGGAGCAGATAACGGGCAGGCGACCCACGAACTCAGGAATCATGCCGAAGGTGTGCAGGTCCTGGGGCGTGACCTCGGCCATGAGGTCATCCTGGGACTCGGTGACCTTCTTGGCGAGCTCGGAGTTAAAGCCGATGCCCTTCTTGCCGATGCGGTCCGCAACAATCTTGTCGAGACCCACGAAGGCGCCACCGCAGATGAACAGGATGTTCGTCGTGTCGATCTTGATGAGCTCCTGCTGCGGATGCTTGCGGCCGCCTTGGGGCGGAACGCTCGCGATGGTGCCCTCGAGGATCTTGAGCAGCGACTGCTGCACGCCCTCGCCGGAGACGTCTCGCGTGATGGAGAGGTTCTCAGCCTTGCGGGCGATCTTGTCGACCTCGTCGATGTAGACGATACCGACCTGGGCGCGCTCGACATCACCGTCGGCTGCGGTAATGAGCTTGAGCAGGATGTTCTCGACGTCCTCGCCCACATAGCCGCTCTCCGTAAGGGAGGTGGCGTCAGCGATGGCGAAGGGGACGCGCAGGAAGCGCGCGAGCGTCTGGGCGAGCAGCGTCTTGCCGGTACCCGTGGGACCCAGGAGCAGGATGTTGCTCTTTGCAAGCTCAACGGGCTCGTTCGAGCCAAGCACGTCCTCGGTGCCGGCGTCGTGGGCGACATGCTGGAGGTGCTCGTACTCCTCGGCGTAGAGGTCGTTCTCCATGCCATAGAGCACGCGACGGTAGTGGTTGTAGACGGCCACGCTCATCGCACGCTTGGCATCCTCCTGACCCATGACATACTGCGAGAGCTCGTCATAGATCTGGTGCGGCGTGGGAAGCTGCTCGAGCGGCAGGAGCTCCTCGAGCGTGCCCTCGTCATCCATGTCGGCGTCATGGGCATAGCCAGGCGTGCCATGAATGATGTCGGAGCAGGCGGCGATGCACTCGTCGCAGATGTAGACGCCGTTGGCGCCCTGAACGAGCTTGCGCACCTGATCGCGGGACTTGCCACAGAACGAGCAGCACACGTCCTTGGGGCTCATGGGGTCATGGTACTGGGGCACTGGTTACTCCTCCTTGGCGGCGTCAGCGCGCGAGGTGATGACCTTGTCGACGAGACCGTACTCGCAGGCCTCGGCAGCGCGCAGGTAGCGGTCGCGCTCGGTGTCCTCGTTGATGCGCTCGACCGGCTGGCCAGTGGCCTCGGCCAGCATCTCGTTGAGGT
This sequence comes from uncultured Coriobacteriaceae bacterium, assembly GCA_900544655.1. Classification (GTDB taxonomy): domain Bacteria; phylum Actinomycetota; class Coriobacteriia; order Coriobacteriales; family Atopobiaceae; genus Parolsenella. The sequence continues at coordinate 4,061 of UQWE01000067.1, read as the reverse complement.
GCTGGCGAATCCACTTGGTCTCGTCAGCGACGATCTGGATGTCAGTCTGCTGGCCCTGGACGCCGGAGCTCGGCTGGTGGATAAGGACCATCGAGTTGGGAAGCGCCATGCGCTTGCCCTTTGCGCCGCAAGCGAGGATGGCGGCGCCCATGGAGGCGGCCATACCCACGCAGATGGTGCAGACGTCGGGCTTGATGTAGTTCATCGTGTCGATGATGCCGAGGCCCGCATAGACGTCGCCGCCGGGCGAGTCGATGTAGAGCATGATGTCCTTGTCCGGGTCCTGGCTCTCGAGGTGCAGGAGCTGCGCCACTACGAGGTTGGCGGAATCGCGAGTGACCTCCTCGCCGAGGAAGACGATGCGATCGTTGAGCAGGCGGCTGTAGATGTCGTAGCTTCGCTCGCCGCGAGGGGTCTGCTCGACGACATACGGGATGTTGGGGATGTTGCGAACCGGGTTGACCATGTGGTCCTCCATTGTGATCAGGCGCGGATGAGCCGGCCACCTTGTCTTGCGGGAGCGTTCGCCTCCCAGCCTATGCTGGCGAGCTCGCTCGGGGAGAAAAAGCCGGGCGGGGAAATCACCCCGCCCGGCGCTTATACCCCTTTATGGGAGTGAGAGCCCGAACGGGCGGAAAATGCTACTCGGCGTCGCGAGCGGCACGACGCTCGGCAACCTCGTCAACGATGTTGACCTTGGCGTTCTCGACGAGCCAGTCGACGGCCTTGGTGCGCTTGATGCTCTCGCGAACGGCAGGCATGCGGCCGGCCTCCTTGAACTCCTTGAGGGAGGCGTCGACGTCAGCGACACCGGCGTCCTCGAACTCGGCGCGGATGTCCTCGTCAGAGGCCTCGAAGCCGAGCTTCTTGGCAAGAGCGTCGAGGGCGAGGGACTGACGGGCGCGCTCGAGGGCCTGCTCGTTCAAGTCGTTCAGGAACTCGTGGGCCTGGATGCCGCGGGCGTTGAGCCAGGCGTCGAGGGTGAGGCCCTGACGCTGGAGCTGGGCGAGGATGTCCTGGGCGATCTCATCGTGGACCTGCTTGACGTAGTCCTCGGGGACCTCGTCGAGCTTGAGGGCCTCGGCGAGCTTCTCGATGACGCGGCTCTCCTTGAGGTTGGGGAGGCTGGTCTCCTTGTCCTTGGCGATCTCGTCCTTGACGGCATCCTTGAAGGCGTCGACGGTGTCGAAGCCAGCGGACTTGGCAAACTCGTCATTGAGCTCGGGGAGGACGCGCTTCTTGGCGGACTTGAGGGTGACCTTGACCTTGATGGTCTTGGCCTCGGCCTCGTCGGTGCCGTTGACGTGAATCTCGACGTCCTTGGTCTCGCCGACCTTCATGCCCTTGATGGCATCGTTGAACTCGGCGGGAACCTGGGTGGAGCCAAGCATGAACGGACGGTCCTCGCCAGCGAGGGACTCGCCGTTCTCGACGTTCTCGACGTCGATGGTGAGCAGGTCGTTCTCGGCGGCGACGTAATCGTCAGCGGCATCCTCGAAGGAGGCGCGGTAGCTCAGGAGGGCGTCGAGCTGCTCGGCGAGCTCGGCCTCGGTGACCTCCGCGGGAGGCATGTTGATCTCGGGGGCGTCATAGCTCTCGAGCTCGCAGTCAGGGCGAACATCGATCACGAGGGTAGCCTCGAAGTCAGCGCCCTCGGTGACGAGCTTGGCCTCGCCGTCGAAGTGGGGCTCGCCGACGGGCACGATGTCGAGCTCGTCGAGCATGAGCGGCTGGGCCTGCTGGAGGACATCCTCGGAAGCCTGGGCGAGCACGTAGTTCTTGCCGACGAGGCCGTCGATGACCGGACGCGGGGCCTTGCCCTTGCGGAAGCCCTGGAAGCGATACTGGTTGGCGATGTCCTTGTAAGCCTTCTTGATGGCGGCATCGACATCAGCGGCGGCGACGGTAATGTTGGCCTCGAGCTTGTTGTCCTTGGGCTCGGTGGCGGTGACGGTGATCTTCAACGTTCCTCCTGGATGGTCATTCCGTGGGCGGGAGTGACCCACCCATGCACAAACATAACGATTCTAGCAAATGAGAACAGCATCTGCTGAGACGCAAAAGGAGGTCGCCGCAATCACGACGACCTCCTCAAACATTCAATGGTGCGGGCGACAGGAATCGAACCTGCACGAAGTCTCCCCCACTGGAACCTAAATCCAGCGCGTCTACCAGTTCCGCCACGCCCGCATGGCAACCGCTCAATAGTAACCTAAGTGAGCACTTGTCAACGATGGAGAATCTGCGACGTCGCGCCCGACTGAGGAAGAGCCGAAGCCCGCCGGGGCGCGACGCCGTTGGTGTGCGCTAGATTCGCGAGGGCGCAGACGACTCGCGAGCCACTCCCGGCAAGCCGGCGACCCGTTGGTGGACGCCCGAATACAGGAGACTCCCTAGCAGACGCCCTGAGCCATCATGGCGTCGGCGACCTTCTCGAAGCCGGCGATGTTGGCGCCCATGACGAAGTTGCCCTCGTGGCCATACTTCTTGGCGGTGTCGTCGACGTTGTGGAACATGCCGCGCATGAGCTGCTCGAGCTTGCCGTCGACCTCCTCGAAGGTCCAGGAGAGGTGCTCGGCGTTCTGGCTCATCTGGAGGCCGGAGACGACCCCGCCGCCGGCGTTAGCGGCCTTGCCGGGCATGAAGGCGACGCCGTTGGCCTGGAAGTACTCGGTCGCGTCAATCGTCGTGGGCATGTTGGCGCCCTCGCCCACGACCTTCACGCCGTTGGCGACGAGGGCCTTGGCGTCCGCGAGGCGCAGCGTGTTCTCGCGAGCGCAGGGAAGCGCGATGTCGCAGGGAAGCTGCCAGACGCCGCGGCCATCGCCCTCGTGCCAGGTGGCAGCGGGGCGCTCGTCAACGTACATGGCGAGGGAGACGCCCTTGTCGTGGCCAGAGCGCTTCTTGTTGTAGACATGCTCGAGGACGGTGTAGTCGATACCCTCGGGGTCCTCGACCCAACCGTGGGTGTCGGAGCAGGCGAGAACCTTGCCGCCGAGCTGCGAGACCTTCTGGACGGCGTAGATGGCGACGTTGCCGGAACCGTGGACGACGACGTTCTTGCCCTCGAAGGAGTCGCCGTTGCTCTTGAGGTACTCGTCAACGAAGTAGGCGAGGCCGTAACCGGTGGCCTCGGTACGGGCGAGCGAGCCGCCGAAGGAGAGGCCCTTGCCCGTGAGGACGCCGGTCCACTCGTTGCGGAGACGCTTGTACTGACCGAACAGGTAGGCAACCTCACGGCCACCGACGCCGAGGTCACCAGCGGGAACGTCGGTGTTGGGGCCGATGTGACGGGCGAGCTCGGTCATGAAGGACTGGCAGAAGTGCATGATCTCGTTGTTGGACTTACCCTTGGGGTCGAAGTCAGAGCCGCCCTTGCCACCGCCCATGGGGAGGGTGGTCAGGCTGTTCTTGAGGATCTGCTCGAGGCCGAGGAACTTGAGCATGCCGAGGGTGACGGTGGGGTTGAAGCGCAGGCCACCCTTGTACGGGCCGATGGCGGAGTTGAACTCGACGCGGTAACCGCGGTTGACCTGGACCTTGCCGGAGTCGTCGACCCACGGCACGCGGAACATGATCACGCGCTCGGGCTCGACGAGACGCTCGAGAAGAGCGGCCTCCTCGTACTCGGGGTGCGCATCGACACAAGGCTGAAGGGTACCGAGAATCTCGGTCGCCGCCTGGAGGAACTCAGGCTGCTCAGGGTAACGGGTCTTAAGCTCGTCGAGGACCCTCTCAGTGTACGTCATCGACGTCTCCTCTCATGCGCCATCTAGGCGCGAACGGGCCTAGCAGATTGCTTGTCACACAGGTGACAGACACGCCAAGCCACAGGTCGCGAACCGTGCCCCACGGCGCGCGGCAAATATTGGACAGACGCTCAATAAAATACATTTCAGGCGTTTCCACAAAGCACGCGCGCGTGCACGATTAGCACCGTTGTAACAAACTCAACCCGATGTCTTCACAATGCTCGCGCGGCACCGGCGACGCAGCGGGCGTGACGGCTGCGATGAACACGAGACAGGCGTGGGCGTGGCGACCGCGATGGGCGCGCGGCA
>UQWE01000066.1 GCA_900544655.1 uncultured Coriobacteriaceae bacterium | reverse complement strand
TCGTGCCCGGCGCTGCCCCTGCCGCGGCCGTTGCGCAGGCAGCAGGCGACGGCGTACATGTTGAGGGCCACCAGCGCCGCGACAACGATAACGTGCTCGATTGCCATACCCGACACCTCCGAGGCTTCGCGGTCCCCGAGGGGCGAGCGTCGATGCCGAGTCTGCCCCGCCTCTCCGTGTGACCAGCAGTATGGGACGTGCCTCCGCTCCCGCACCCCAGAACGCGCGAAACCGTGTTCACGCGTCGGGCGAGAAGGGCGTGCGGGACGAGAGAGGGCATCGGCGAGGACCTCTCATCCGGCCTTGAACTACCGTGTTCGTACGGCCAACGGCCGATATCAACCCCCAAACGACGAATCGCATGCCGCCCAAAGCGCTCCCGACCCCCTACGCCCCGCAAAGACGAGAAAACGGTTTCTCATATGACGCCGCAGGCAGGAGTAGTCATATGTACATCACCCGATAAGCTGAGGCCACCCTTGGACGTCTGCTTGCGCAGTACAAGGTCGTTTTGGTCACGGGCCCGCGCTAGGTGGGCAAGTCGACGATGATTAGGCGCTGCCTGGGCGAGATATGCGGCTATGTCACGCTTAACGACCCCATTGCCCTCTACAGGCTACGCGCGACTCGGGACTTTTCTTCCAGGACCACCCACTGCCCCGGGACTGAGGACAAAAACTTGGACCGGCGTCACCGGTCTGGAGTGGAGTGGCCAAGGTTTTCTGGACAATTATTTAAGCATCTTCAGGCGGCATCTCGCTCTAAGTCGCAAGGCGCCATATATCCGTTCTTGGAATGCAACCGCTGCCTGTTGTAGTAGAGCTCGATGTATTTGAACACCTCCTGCCTCGCCTCGTCCCTGGATTTGTATCTTCTGTCATTTATCAGCTCTCGCTTGAGCGTCTTGAAGAACGACTCGGCCACCGCATTGTCCCACGGATTTCCAGGCCTTGACATTGACTGGGCTATCCCGTGCGACTCGAGGCATCTCTGGAATGCGCGCGAGGTGTATTGGGACCCCTGGTCGTCGTGGAACACCGCCGAGAAGGCCGCCGAGAAGCAGAACGGCGCGCCGGCGAGTGCGATGCCGCGTTCGCTCTTGCGCCCACTTTCGAACTCGTCATCGCTGGCGCCATTCATTGAGACTGCGCCTGTGTTCTCTGGCGGGTCACTACTGGCTCTCCAGCGAACACAGACGCAGTCTCAATGTCACATCATGCGCTGAGCGTGCCTGGGTGCGAGCCGGCTGCCCGCACCCAGGCTCATGGCTGCTACTTGATGATCCCGAGTCCCCTGAAGCCGGCCTCGTAGGGGTCGTGCACGAGCCCCTCCTCGGTGATGATGCCGGTGATCAGGTCGTGGTCGGTGACGTCGAAGGCGGGGTTGAAGACGCCGATGCCCTCGGGCGCCATCCGCTCCTTGTACCACATGGTCGTGACCTCGTCGCCGTCGCGCTGCTCGATGGGGATCTGGTCGCCTGTGGGCGTGGCGGGGTCGATCGTGGAGCTCGGGGCGCACACGTAGAACGGGATCCCATAGTGCTTCGCGATGATCGCGAGACCTGAGGTGCCGATCTTGTTGGCTGCGTCACCATTGGCGGCCACGCGATCGCATCCGACGAAGATGATGTCGACCTTCCCGGACTTCAGCAGGATCGAGGCCATGTTGTCGCACTGAACAGTAGTGGTGATGCCGGCGTTGCTGAGCTCGAACGACGTGAGGCGTGCACCCTGGAGCAGCGGCCTGGTCTCGTCGCAGTAGACGTGCATGTCGTCTCGCTATATCCGTGCTCGAGCGCGATGTACATCGGAGCGGTTGCGGTGCCGTACTTGGCGGTGGCCAGGGTGCCGGCGTTGCAGTGCGTCATGATGCCAACGGGCTCGCCGGCTGGCTTCTTGGCTCGGATCTCGCTCAGGAGCTGGAAGCCGATCTCGCCGATGTTGCGACTGATCTGCACGTCCTCCTCGCGGATGCGGTCGGCCTCGGCGATGAGGTCTGCCTTGAGCTGGTCAAGCGGCTTGTCCTTGTGAGCCTGAGCGAAGTCGTCCATGCGGTTGAGCGCCCAGAACAGGTTCACGGCCGTGGGGCGGGAGCTGGCCAGGTAGTCCTTGTCAGCCTTGAACTGCTTGTAGAAGGCGTCGAACGAGTCGGCCTCGATCTGGCTGGCGAGCAGGGCTATGCCGTAGGCCGCACACACGCCAATGGCCGGTGCCCCGCGGACGCGCAGCTTCTTGATGGCGTCCCAGAGCTGCTCCTTGGTGGTGAGGTTGATGCGCTTGATCGTGCCGGGCAGCAGCGTCTGGTCGATGATGTCGACTGCCTCATGGTTGGGTGCCCACTTGACGGTGATGACGCGATCAAAGAACTCTTCGACGGTGCTCATGTTCGGGCCTTTCCTCCTGAATGGTATATATGCTTGGTCGGCGGTGGCTGTCCTTGATGCCCGATCGGTGTTCGAGGCGTAGGGCGGACGCAGCCGATCGTCTGGGCTGGCGACGATGTGTGACACGGGTAGGCAGGTCGGGACGTGAGGGGGGATGCACGTCTCGCCACGACTCGCCAGAAAGCCGTCACAGCGTTGCCGCGGCATCCTCCTGAGCGCGCTTGACGGCGGCAACGAAGTCCGCGCCCGAGCGGAACGAGCTCTGGTGCAGGATGTAGTCCTTGCCTGCCAAGATGTTGATGCGCTCGGCAAGCAGGCGCTTCCCCTCGTCCGCGATGGACGTCACGTCGACGACGTTGGCCATGCCGACCGTGCGGCGGTGCAGCTCAGTGCCGGCGTAGCCAGCGGTGTCATTGAGGATGCCGTCGAGGTACCACTCCTTGAAGCCTGGCACCTTGGCCATGGGCTCCGTGACGCACTCGTCGAACTTCTTGTTGAACTTCTCGATGAAGAGGTCGATCGACTGCTCGATGGTCTCGAGGCACCAGGCGCAGAAGGCCTCGTCGTCGGTGGAGAGACCGTTGTCGTAGGCAAAGATCAGGTTTGCAACCAGGTTGCCCGTGTCGTAGCCAGCCGGCATGTAGGTGCCAAACTCGGAGTCGAAGACCTTGGTCGCGTCCTTCTTGACGAAGATCGAGCCCGTATGCAGGTCTCCCTGGGTGAGCGACTGGGCGTCGGCCATGAACTTGAACTTGAGCTTGGCGACCTCGAGATGCAGTGCCTCGTCACCATAGAGCTCCTTCTGGACGAACTCCGCGTTGGGCGGGAACACGTTGTTGCGGTGGTTGGCGTCGTTGTAGGGCTCCATGAGGACGAGCTTCTCGGTGATGTCGCAGAGCGAGGGAGAGATGAACTGGCGCACCCGCTCCTTCTTCTCGAGGTGATCCATCACGACATCGCTCGAGAGCAGCAGCGTGTCGGCCATGAAGGTGGAGATGTCGTCGGCAAAGCGGGGGGAACGTCTCGTGCTTGAGCATCGCGTTGCGCATGACCTCGTAGTCCGAGCAGTCCTCCATGCCACTGGCGCACATGACGGTGTCGTAGAAGTAGATCTTGGGGACGCTGCCGGGGCAGAGCTCGTCCTCGAACTTGAGGATTTCGGCCTCGAGGCGGTTACGGTCGGTGGTGGCGGTGAGGTCCTTAGAGATGCGGAGCTGGAGGCACGCCTGCTTGACGTAGATGGAGTGTCCCGCGTCGTCCCAGACGCGGTAGACGTAGTTGAGGTTGCCGTGCTCGGGCGGCACGAGCGCGTGCATGGACCCCTTGTCCCAGTCGATTTGCCCCGAGGTCTTCTCGAGGGTGTACTCGACGATGTCGTCGACGGTCATCTGGAAGAACTTGTCGAAGCGGGACATGTGCGTTCCTTTCCTGTTGGTGAAGTGCGGGTCTTTGGCGAGCCCTGCGTCTCGCCGTAATGCCGTTTGGGTGGTGCGCTGTGAAGATGCGTTGAGGGGCGCTTCTTGAGGGGGGGTGCATACGATGCGGCTCGTGTGAGCCGAGGACATGCCGGCCGGAGGGCGGACAGGCGGCATGCCGCGCGGCCGAGAGGTCAGCCGCCGATTCCGTCTCCCGAGTCTCCCTTGATCTGGCTGGGGTACTTCCAGCTCGAGAGCTCCTCCTGCTTGAAGACGGGGGGCTCCACGCCTCCGGTGAGCATGAGGGCGTTGTAGTAGAGGTGCGCCATCTCCTCGACATAGGCCACGGTGAGGTAGGCCTCCTCGATGTCGTTGGGGCTGAAGGCCACGGCTCCGTGGCGGGCGAGCAGCAGGCAGTTGGCCTCCTGGCAGGGCTCGACCACGCTCTGCGCCAGCTCGGGGGTGCCGGGGCGGGCGTAGGGTGCGACCGGGATGCGCGCCTTGGTGAGCCCCATCGTGAAGCCCTCGTAGGTCACGGCCGGGATGGGCTTGCCAAGGATTGCGAACGAGGTGGCGTAAATCGGGTGCGAGTGCGCCACGGCGCGGATGTCGGGGCGGTTCTCGTAGATGGCGAGGTGCATGAGCGACTCGCTCGTGGGCTTGTAGCCAAGCGGGTTCTCGATCACCTGTGCGTTGCGGTTGATGAGGACGATGCCGTCGGGCGTGAGGGTGTCGCGGTCGATGCCGGACGGCGTGATGGCGATGAGCCCGCTTTCGGGGTCGAGTGCTGAGAAGTTGCCAGATTTGTGCCTGCAGAGTCCCTCGTTCTGCGCCTTCTTGGCAATGGCGCAGACCTCTGTCTTGAGTTCTTCGAGCATGGGCTAACCTTTCCTCTTGATGTGTGGGGCGCCGCCGTGCCTGCCTGGGGTTTCTCCGGTCGGTGGCTTTCGCGGTGGCAGCCTCTCGGTGACGCTATTCCACGGCGGTGGGAGTCTCGAGCGTGTTGGCCACTTCCTTGGCCACGGCCTCGGAGGCCTCGGGCGTCCAGCCACCTGCCTCGTCTGCCGCTCTCTCGGCAAGGAGGCTGCGGCGATAGAGGACGAAGCACACGACCCAGACGGCAAGGGCGACGGCGGGCCAGAAGTTGCCGTTGACGATGTCCAGGACCTGCGAGAGGCCATAGGTGAAGACCGGCGCCTCGATGGAGGAGTTGGAGATCAGCTCGCCGGCTGCCAGCGTTACGGCGCCCGTGGAGGTTGCAAGCTCCGTGATAGTCTCGGCAAAGAAGGTTCCGGCGTAGATGTAGGCCGGTGCGAACAGGGTGCACAGGATGAGCACGCGCGGCAAGTTGCCCTCGGTGACGAGGTAGGCGGCGATTGCGATGGCGACGTTAATGATGCCGGCAAACGGGAGCAGCTCGTTGCCCGGGAGCACCATGGCAAGGAACAGCGTCACGAGCGTGTTCCAGTAGACGGCGAGCCACATCTCGTTGGAGGCTCCCATGAACTGCCAATCCATGCCGATGCAGAAGGTGCGGCCGGGGAATCGCTTGTTCATGAACTCGCTGATGGCGGTGCTGATGGGGGTGAGCGCCTTGGTGAAGTAGGAGGCGACGACGGGGAACAGGGTGAGCGAGGCAGCGCACTGGATGGCAAGCTGCAGCGTCCGGGCGACGTCATAGCGGGCGACCAGGGCAAAGACGATGCCGAGAATGAGGCCTAGCATGGAGTCCTCGGCAAAGACGCCGATCTTGTCCTTGACGGTGGTGGCGTTGACCTCCTTGTTGAGGACGGGGATCTTGCGCAGCAGGCAGTCGACCGGATACATGAGCGCCGAGGTGAAGATCATGCGGTGCGTGCAGGTGATGCCTGGGATGCCGGTGAGCTTCTCGATGCGGTGCTGATGGGTGTCGCCGCAGACGATCTCGAGCACAATCTGGATGCTTGCCGCCACGAACGCGAGGATCAGGTTGTTTGTAAGGAAGTAGACGGCTGCGGTGGTGAAGATCTTGCCCCAGACGTTGAGGACGTCCGCGTTGAAGGTGTTGGTCTTCTTGAGGGCGATCATCGCGATGTTGATGACCACCATGAGCGGGAAGAGCAGGAAGTCGTACGGCCAGCCCCAGCAGGCCGTGGCCACGGTGGTCCAGCCGCCGTCGATGATGGGCAGGTGGACGCCCGTGTTGATGGTGATGGCCTCGGCTGCCGGCGAGATGGCCGTCGACATGAAGTCTATGAGCAGGGACATGCCGGTGAACGCGACGCCCAGGGTGACGCCGGCCTTTATTGCCTCGAGGGGCTTCATGCGGACGATGAGCCCGGCGATGATCATGACGAGTGGGACGAAGACTGCCGCCCCCAGGTTGAGAAGCCAACTGATGGCACCCGTTACGGCCTCCATGGATCTTCTCCGTTCTGTTGTGTTGAGTTGCTTCTTATGGAATCTGTTCAAAAATCAATAATGAAATAAACACGAACAGTCATGACCTGACATGTAAGATACAGCTGTTGTGTTGGATTGTTTTTGAATATGTGGCTTTTTGTGGTGAGTGGTAGAAAACGGACCGCAAACGATCTTTGGCGAGCCGAAAGGGCGGGTTTGGCGTCCGAACGGCGCATGTCGGGCGCTGCCCGCGTGCGAGGAGGCGTCGGCGGTAAACTGTGAGCGGAAGGCGGCTCGACCCAGCAAGGGCGGCCCGGCTTGAAGGTGAGGTGCCAGCGATGCTAGCCAGTGTGCGCCGAAAGGCCATCTACGATGAGATCCGCGAGCGCAAGAGTGCCTCCGTTGCCAACCTTGCCAAGCAGTTCTCGGTGACGGAGGAGACGATTCGCCGCGACCTCAAGACGCTTGAGGCGGAGCGGCTCGTCACGCGGAGCCACGGGGGCGCGTTCATCCAGGAAGGCGTGGAGAACTCGATCGACGCGAGCATCCTCATTGGAGCCTACGTGGACGAGAAGCGTGTCATTGCCCGTCGTGCGCGCCGCCTCATCTCCAATGGTGACACGATCTTCCTCGACAACTCGACGTCGGCGTATTGGCTGGCCGAGGAGATCAAGGACATGCGCCTGACCGTCCTCACGAACAACCTTTCGATTATCAACCTGCTGTCCAAGAGTCCCTCGATTCGGCTGGTGTCGATCGGCGGCACCTACTCGAGCGAGGCGAACTCCTTCTATGGCGAGATAGCGCTGAGCTCGCTGGACAGCCACTATTTAGACGCCACGTTCTTCTCGTGCCGGTCCATCTCGCTCGACAACGGGATCACGGAGTCGACCGAGCGGTGGATGACGCTCAAGCGTGAGGCCATCAGGCGGTCGAACCACAGCTACGTCCTGGCGGACCATACCAAGTTTGGCCGCACGTCGTTCCTGCGCATCTGCGGATTTGACGCCGTTGGCGCCATCGTCACCGATGAGGCACTGGAGCCCGAGTGGTGCGGCCGGCTTGGCGAGATGGACTGTACAGTGATCGACCGCGACGAGTCGGATGCGGCCGAGGCGAGCGGCTGGGTACGTGCCGGTTCGTCGAGGTAGCGATGCGCGTTTCTTTTTCGGCTCTGAGGCGCGATTTCTGTGCGTGGATCGCTACTTCGGCGCGGGAGGGTGGCGGCATGGGCGGCGCGGCGTGCGCCGCGAGCTCTGCGGTGGTTGCGCGGCCTGAAGTCGCTACAATTGCAGAAACGAACGCCGA
>UQWE01000065.1 GCA_900544655.1 uncultured Coriobacteriaceae bacterium | reverse complement strand
GGCGGAGCCCTTCGCCGGGCGCCGTGCCCGCCTCGCCGCAGAGAAGGCTGCCGCCGAGAAGGACGCCGCCCCTGCCGCTGACGCCGACGCTCCCGCCGAGGTCGCTCCCGAGACGGATGTCGCCGAGGTCGAGCCTGCTCCCGAGCCCGAGCCTGCCCCCACCTCCGTCGAGGCCCTCTATGGCCTTGACGACGATGATGACGATGACCTTGACCTTGATGACGGAAAGGACGCCTAAATGCCCGTCGGACCTGCAAGAATGCCGCTGCTCGACCACCTGAGCGAGCTGAGGCGGCGCCTCACCATCATCGTCGCGTGCGTGCTTGTGACCACTTGTATCATCTACATGGCGTCCCCGACGCTCATCCAGCTGCTCATCGACCCGGTTCGCGAGTTCATACCGGACGGGGGCAAGCTTTACGTGACCACCGCCCTTGGTGGTTTCACGCTGCGATTCAAGGTCGCGGCGTTCTTCGCCATCATCGCGTGCTGTCCGATCATCATCTTTCAAGTGCTTGGCTTCTTTATGCCGGCGCTTAAGCCGAGCGAGCAGAAGTGGGTCATGCCCACGGTCGCCGCTATGGTCTTCCTGTTCTTCTTCGGCATGCTGTTCTGCTACTTCATCATCCTTCAGGCGACCTTTGGCTGGATGCTCGACCAGACGGTCGACTTCGCGGACATCTTTGCCAACGCCGAGGACTACATCAACATCATCATGCTCCTCGAGCTCGGCTTTGGTGCCGCCTTCGAGCTGCCACTGGTGATCTTCTACCTCTCGATCTTCCACCTTGTCCCGTATAGGGACCTGCGCGGCAGCTGGCGTGCCATCTATGTCGGCCTGCTTATTGCCTCCGCCACGGTCACGCCCGATGCCAGCCCCGTCACGATGTTCCTCATGTTCGGTGCCGTTGTCGTCCTGTACGAGGCCTCGCTCTTCGTCGCGCGTCGCGTCCTGATCGCGCGCGATGGCAAGGAGTCTCTCAAGTGGACGCGAGACGAGTACGCCGAGCACAAGTTCAACGAGGATTAACCCATGAAGCTCGTCATCACCGAGAAGAACGACGCCGCCGAGAAGATCGCCGCCCTGCTTTCTGAGGTCGGTAAGCCCAAGAAGGACAAAGTCTACGACACGCCTGTCTATCGCTTCCAGCGTGATGGCGAGGAGTGGGTGACGATAGGTCTGCGAGGCCACATCCTTGCTCCGGATTTCCCCGCTGAGCTCAAGTTCTCTGACACCCAGGGCTGGTATGCCATCTCCCAGGAGGGAGAGGTGCTGCCGGCTGACGTTCCGGATGGCCTCGCGCGTCCGCCATTCAAGAAAAAGAAGCCCTTCCTCGAGGATGGTGTCGACATCAAGGGCTGGAAGGTTCCGAGCCTGCCCTATCTCGTCTGGGCCCCCGTCGAGAAGCTTCCGGCGGAGAAGGGCATCATTCGCGCCCTCAAGAACCTGGCCAAGAAGGCGGATTCCATCGTCATTGGCACGGACTTTGACCGCGAGGGAGAGCTCATCGGGTCTGACGCCCTTTCGCAGGTGCTTGAGGTGAACCCTGGTGTTCCCGTGACGCGCGCTCGCTATTCGGCCTATACGCGAGCGGAGATCGAGCACGCCTTCGCCAACCTCGTGGAGCTTGACCAGAACCTCGCCGACGCCGGCGAGTCCCGTCAGTACATCGACCTCATCTGGGGCGCTGCCCTCACGCGCTATCTTACGATGGCGCGTTTTGGCGGCTTTGGCAACGTCCGTAGCGCTGGCCGTGTGCAGACGCCTACGCTCGCCCTCGTGGTCGAGCGCGAGCGCGAGCGCCTCGCCTTCGTTCCGGAGGACTACTGGGTCATCAACGGCCAGGCTTCTGCTGTTGGTGCCTCGGAGGACGAGCGCTTCAAGATCTCCCATGCCAAGGGTCGCTTCTCGGTCGAGGTTGAGGCGACCGAGGCGTACGGTCACGTGCAGGACGCCGCCACGGGTACCGTCACCTCGGTGACGAAGAAGAGCCGCACGCAGCGTCCGCCCGCGCCGTTCAACACGACGAGCCTTCAGGCTGCTGCCGCGTCAGAGGGCCTTTCTCCGGCGCGTACCATGCGCCTTGCCGAGAGCCTTTACATGGACGGCCTCATCTCGTATCCGCGCGTTGACAACACCGTCTATCCGCCGTCCCTCGACCTGAGGGCGACGGCAAAGATGCTCGCGGGCGTTCCGCAGTATGCGCCCTACGTGGCCAAGCTCACGGCGGTGCCTGAGATGCACGCAACGCGCGGCAAGCAGTTTGACACGGATCACCCACCCATCTATCCCACCGGCGTGGCTGACCCCAGCAAGCTCGAGCCTGCCGCGTGGAAGCTCTACAACCTCATCGCACGCCGTTTCCTCGCGACGCTCTCTGATTCGGCGACCATCGAGGGAACCAAACTTGCGATTGACGTTGCGGGCGAGCCCTTCCAGGCGAGCGGCGATGTCCTCAAGGACCCGGGTTTTCGCGCCATCTATCCCTTTGGTCTCAAGAAGGACGAGCGGCTTCCCGAGCTTGCGGAAGGTGATGCCGTCGACGTCTTCGGCATCAACCTCGAGGCCAAGCAGACGGAGCCTCCTGCGCGCTACAGCCAGGGCAAGCTCATCCAGGAGATGGAGAAGCGCGGCCTTGGCACCAAGTCGACGCGCGCGAGCATCATCGAGCGCCTCTACACGGTCAAGTATCTCAAGAACGATCCGGTTGAGCCGAGTCAGCTTGGCATGGCCATCATTGACGCCCTTCACGAGTTCGCTCCGCGCATCACGACGCCAGACATGACGAGTGAGCTCGAGCAGGACATGACGAAGGTCGCCGAGGGCACCGACACCCAGGGCCAGGTCGTCTATCACTCGCGCGCGTTGCTCGCCGGCATGCTCGACGCGCTTATCGAGCACAAGGATGACCTCGGCGAGGCGATTGCCGACGCCGTCACGGCGGATGCTCGCGTGGGCGCCTGCCCCAAGTGCGGCAAAGACCTCGTTATCAAGTCGAGTGCCAAGACCCGTGGCAGCTTCGTTGGCTGCATGGGTTGGCCGGACTGTGACGTCACCTATCCGCTGCCCTCCGGCGTTCGCTATGAGGCCATCGAGGGAGAGGGTGCCGTGTGCCCCGAGTGCGGCGCTCCGCGTATCAAGTGCAAGCCCTTCCGCGCCAAAGCGTATGAGATCTGCATCAACCCGAAGTGCCCCACCAACTACGAGCCTGACCTCAAGGTTGGCGAGTGCCGCGCCTGTGCCGAGGCCGGCCGCCATGGCGACCTCATCGCCCACAAGAGCGAGCGCACGGGCAAGCGCTTCATCCGTTGCACCAACTACGAGGAGTGCGGCACGAGCTATCCGCTTCCGGCGCGTGGCAAGCTCACCGCGACGGACGAGACGTGCCCCGAGTGCGGCGCGCCCATGATCATCGTCGAGACGGCGCGCGGTCCGTGGAAGAAGTGCGTGAACATGGACTGCCCCACGAACGAGCGCAAGACGCCCGCCCGTGGTCGTGGCGCACGAGCCACGGAGGCCAAGGCTGCGGCGAAGACCACGACCAAGGCCGCGAGTTCCAAGAAGGCGGCTGCTGAGAAAGCATCCGCCAAGAAGACGTCCGCCAAGAAGGCGGCTGCTGAGAAAGCATCCGCCAAGAAGACGTCCGCCAAGAAAGCGACTGCTGATAAGGCATCCGCCAAAAAGACGACCAAGAGCGCGACCTCCTCGCGGAAGAATACGAGTAAGGGATAACTACATGTTCGAGGTGACACCGGTTCCTGAAGGCTTGGAGCGCGTTCGCTTCATTGCGTCTGACATGGATGGGTCCCTCCTCACGAACGCCTCCGTTCTCCCCGAAGGTTTCGAGGAGCGCGTCGACGCGCTCGCGAGCGTGGGGACGCTCTTCTCCGCCGCCAGCGGAAGGCCCCTCTATACTCTCGAGGACAATCTCGGCCACCTTGGCCACAAGATCATGCTGATTGGCGATAACGGTGGCGTTATCAGCCGGAATGGCAAGGTCATCTACCAGGCAAACCTTGCGGTGGAGGAGTACCGCCGCATGGTGCGTGTCACGCATGAGAAGGGCGATGTTGGTCTCATCTGCGGCGTTGACGCCTGCTATGTCGAGCCTAACGCGAAGCCGTACGAGGACTACTTCCGCACCTTCTACACGCGTGTGGTCTATGTGGACGACCTCACCCAGGTCGATGTCCCCGCCGATAAGTACACGGTCTACTTCCCGAATAACGACGCCACCGAGCATCAGGCGGAGTATACCGCGGCCATCGGCGGAGACTGCACCTTCGCCTGCGGTGGCATCATGTGGCTTGATGTCATGCCCGCGGGCGTGAGCAAGGGTGACGCCATGCGCCGGATCTCCGAGCTCTGTGGCATTGGCCTTGATGAGATGCTCGCCTTTGGCGATGCCCCCAATGACGCGGACATGCTCGAGACCGTTGGCTTTGGTTATATGATGGCCAACGCTCAGCCCTGCATGGCAAAGCACGCGAGCCTCGTAGCGCCCAGCAACGAGGACCGCGGCGTGCTCCAGGTGATTGACCAGGTTGTCGCCGCAAGGCGGGCGATCTAGATGATGCGTGCGGAGACGGCGGCCGCTCGTCCTGGCGTGTTCGTTACCCTCGAGGGCGTTGATGGCGCGGGCAAGACCACGCAGGTGGTGCGCCTCGTCGAGCGCCTCGAGGCGTGTGGCCGCGAGGTCGTCCGTCTACGCGAGCCGGGCGGTACCGCGATCTCCGAGAGGATCCGCGCCCTTCTGCTTGATCCCGGCAATTCCGAGATGGCCCCAGAGTGCGAGCTGCTGCTCTTCGAGGCTTCGCGTGCCCAGCTCGTGCGCGAGGTGATCGAGCCTGCGCTCGCGCGTGGTGCCGTCGTGGTGTGTGACCGCTTCTATGACTCGACCCATGCCTACCAGGCCGGCGGCCGCGGCTTCGATGATGCCCTCGTTCGCCGCGCGAACGAGCTCGGCTGTTGTGGCATCCATCCTGATGTGACGCTCGTCCTCGACATGGATCCAAGGCGAGCGTTCGAGCGCGCGGGCGCGCGTGGCGAGCATGATCGCATGGAGGCCGAGGGCCTTGCCTTCCAGCGCCGCGTGCGCGAGGACTACCGCCAGCTTGCGGATGCAGAGCCGGCGCGTGTGCGACTCGTCGATGCGGACGGTGCGCCCGATGAGGTCTTCGCGCGCCTCGAGGAAACCCTGGCGGCTGCGTTGCCAGGCCTGTTTGAGGGCGTCGCGCCTCAGGAGAGTAATCATGGCTAATGACGCTAGCAAGGACATTCCCGCCGCATTCTCACGCGTCGAGGGTCAGCCTCGCGTGCGTGACTTCTTCGCCGCCGCCGTGCGCGAGCATCGCGTGGGCCATGCCTATCTCTTCCTCGGCGCCCCGGGCTCTGGTCAGCAGGAGACGGCTATGGCGCTCGCGGAGTGCCTCGTCTGCCCCAAAGGCGGTTGCGACTCGTGCGACGAGTGCATTCGCGTGGCGCATCGCACGCATCCGGACGTTCACTGGATCGCGCCTGAGGGTGCCAGTGGCTATGTGGTCGAGCAAGTGCGCCAGCTCATCGCGGACGTCTCGCTCGCCCCGGTGCGTGCCAATGCGAAGGTCTACATCCTCGACCGCGTCGACGCGCTGCGCGAGGCTTCGGCGAATGCCCTGCTCAAGACTATCGAGGAACCACCAGAGGGAGTAGTCTTCATTCTCATGGCACGTACGGCTGATGCCGTCCTGCCCACAATCTCGTCTCGCTGCCAGCTGGTGCCTTTCCGTGTAAGCGATCCCGCCGAGGCGGCTCGTCGCGTCGCCCTTACCTGTGGCGTGGCCGAGAACGACCCCGCTGCGAGGATTGCGCTTGCCGTGACGGGCACGCCCGAACGCGCCTGCGACTATCTTCGTTCCCCGGCGCGCCGCGAGGCTCGTAGACTCATGGTCCGCACGTTCGATGCCCTTGCCGCGGATGACTCGTGGGACGTGCTCTGTGCCGCTCGCGACCTTGCCGTCGCGGCCAAAGTCCCGCTCGATGATGTCCGTGCGGATCAGGAGCGTGCCGCCGAGGAGAGCGCAGACTACCTTTCCTCGAAAGCCCAGAAGCTTGTGGAGCAGCGTAACAAGCGCGAGCTTACCGCCCGTGAGCGTTCGGGTATCATTGAACTTCTAGCAGCAGCTGACTCGCTTTTGCGGGACGTCCTCATGCGTGTGAGTGGCGTGGACGCCCCCATCGTGAACGCTGACTGTGAGGACGTCGTCTCTCGTCTCTCCGCTCGCACCGATGTTGCGGGGGCCCTTCGTGCCCTCGATGCCGTGAGCCGCGCGGAAAGTGACCTCGCCCACAACGTATCCCCCCAGCTGGCCCTTGAGGTCATGCTGTGCTCTTGCAAGGAGGCACTATGCCCACCGTCATTCCGGTGAAATTCGCTTACGCAACGCGCGATCTTTGGTTCGATCCCTGTGAGACTGGCGCCGTCGAGGGCGACCATGTCATCTGCTCGACTGAGCGCGGCACCGAGATGGGCCTCGCCACGGGCGATCCGATGGAGATCGACGAGGCGGAGCTCAACCGCAAGACCGACGGCGTAGCCCTGAAGCCTGTCGTTCGCATTGCGGAGGAGGAGGATTTCGTTCGCGTCGACAAGCTCTCGGTGCGTGGCGACGCGGCCATGCCCATCTTCCGCAGGCTCGTCTCCAAGAGCGGCCTTGACATGAAGCCCGTGGGCGTCGAATACATCTTTGGCGGAGAGAAGGTCGTCTGCTACTTCTCCGCTGATGAGCGAATCGACTTCCGCCAGCTCGTGCGCGACCTTTCGCGCGAGCTCCATGAGCGCGTCGACATGCGCCAGGTGGGCGTGCGCGAAGAGGCGGCGCTCGTGGGCGGCTTTGGCCACTGCGGCCAGGAGCTGTGCTGCGCGCGCTTTGGCAGCGGTTTCGAGCCCGTCTCGATTCGCATGGCCAAGGAGCAGGACCTTCCGCTGAACTCGAACAAGATCTCTGGCGCCTGCGGCCGCCTTATGTGTTGCCTGCGCTACGAGTTCGAGGCATACCGTGACTTCAAGCAGCGCGCGCCCAAGAAGAACGCCGTCATCCAGACCCCACTCGGTACCGCCAAGATCATCGAATATGACACCCCGAAGGAGCAGCTGGCTCTTCGCCTCGAGAACGGCAAGCAGATTCGCATCCCGCTCGCCGAGATGGAGACCTCGGATGCCGCGCGCAAGAAGAGCGAGGAGCTTGGCTGTCCATGCCGTCCTGACACGGTCGTCCGCTCGACCATGGACCGCCTGGCGAGCCCCGAGGTCCGTGCCGCGCTTGAGGAGCTCGACCGCAAGAACGGCCTCCTGCCCGACCAGACCTTCTCCGAGGATGACCTCTTCGTGACGGAGGAGCGCGGTCGTCGCCGTCGCAACAAGGGCGGCAACAAGGGTGGATCCGGCTCTGCTGCTGCAGCGCAGCAGGTGCCCGCCGCGTCTGAGCAGCCCACCGAGACGACCACGCGTAAGCGTCGTCGCCGCAAGACCGTCGAGATTTCCGGCGATGTCGCCGAGAGGCTTCCGGGCCAGGGTAACATGAACGAGGCCAAGCAGAGTGCTCCGGGCGAGGGTCGTAGGTCTCGTCGCCGTCGTCACCATGCCGAGGGCGAGGCTGTGGCTTCCACCGAGGCGCAGCAGCAGCGCAAGCAGAGGCCGCAGCGCGAGGATGCTGCCGTGCAGGGCAATGCCGCCCCTAAGCGCCGCCGTCGCCGTCCCGGTGACAAGGGCGGTTTCGCCGCTGCCGAGGCCGGCTC
>UQWE01000064.1 GCA_900544655.1 uncultured Coriobacteriaceae bacterium | reverse complement strand
GATCATCGGCTTGCCGAGAATCTCGTGGGAGACCTTGGCGTGACTGGACTTCATGCGCGTGCCCTCGCCGGCAGCGAGGATGATTGCGGTGGCGTTTGCCATGGAGTTGCCTTCCGTTGGGGCGGGATCCGCCTTGGGACGCGATCATCGTCATCATAGCGCACGGATGTGGAGAGTCCGGAAAGGGTTGCGTGAACGGATGGGGGGGAGGCAACGTGCCTTCTGCCGCGTCCGCGGCGCCATACCGGGCGCGCATGCTTCTTCGATGGACTCGTCCGAGTTGCCCGGTAGCATAAGGTGGCTCATCTGCGCCGCGTAGAAGCGAAAGGTCGCACATGCTGCGTAGAAACGAAAAAGTTGCACATCCGTGCCGTATGGGAACAAAAAACCAGCGCATCGCTGGGGTACTAGGATTCGAACCTAGGTAACGGGAATCAAAATCCCGGGTCCTTACCACTGGACGATACCCCAGCGACACGCTGGCCGGTTAAGTGTAGCAGCTTGCGGCGACGTTGGGTGCGAAGAGCCGCCTGCAGCTGCGATTGATAGGGTACGAAGTGCCGTCTGAGGCTGTGATCGATGGGATGTGGTGGCATTTCGGGGTGTGAAATCGGCTCTTAAAAATAGAGGATAGCTACTGTGAGCAGCCAAATGACGTGTGGGCGAGTAGATGGTCGCCCCGAGTCGCGTCTCAACTGGGGTTTTGTTGCGAGAAAAAGAGGGGTCTACTCGGCAGATTGCAGTTTGGCTGCTCACAGTAGCTATCCGTTAATTCTGAGACGGCATTTTGGGCAAATTGGTGGGCGGTTTGGCGGGCGATGAGGGCTTTTGGGCGTAGCTTGGCCCTTCTTCCGCCGTCGAGCGCAGTTTGTGCCCGCCTGTCGTCGAACGAGACCTGATCCCGCGCCACCTCAAGGGACGCTGTGATTGTCCCACGGGCTACTTGCCCGGGGCGTGCGGTCGCCCCCGGTTACTTGCCGAGGAGGAAACGCTCCACGAAGTCGGCGAGGCCGTCCTGCTCGTTCGTTAGGTCGAGCGTGAAGTCCGCGGCGGCACGGGCGACGTCCGAGGCATTCCCCATGGCGATGCCCAGACCCGCCGCCTCGAGCATCTCGACGTCATTGCCGGAGTCGCCGATGGTGCATACCTGCTCGAGGCCAAAGCCCAGGTGATGGGCGAGTTCCTCGAGGCCGCACGCCTTGCTCACGCCGAAGGCGTCCCACTCGATGTTGTTCACTGCGGCCGGGTTTACCGTGAGCCCGGAGTTCGCGGGAAGCGAGAGGAAGTCCTCCTCGCGCCATGGGTCGATGAAGTTGATGCCGACCTTGAGTACGCCCACGCCCAAGCGTTCGACCCTATCGGCGATGTCCTCCGCGCCGTCATAGCCGTTACGCGGGGTAAACGTGGCGGCGACGCGATCGAACTCCTCGCGGTTCACGGCACAGCCATAGCGCGTGCCGGGCTCGTCGTCGATGCAGACATAGGCGGAGATACCCGGCTTCATGAGGGTGCGAAGGAGGTCGGCCGCGGTCCTCGCGTCGATGGTCTTGCGACAGAAGAACTCGCCCGTGCGCAGATCGCGGACGATGGCTCCGCAGGCGGCTACGAGGTAGTGGAAGTCATCCATGCCGATCTCGGGCATGGGAAGGCCCTGCCAGGCACGGCCCGTGGTGGGGACGGCCTCGATGCCGCGGGCGAGAAGCTCGCGAATCGCGTTTTGCGTGCGTTCCGAGACACTCTTGTCGTCTCGCATCAGGGTTCCGTCAAGGTCGAAGGCGAACAGCCTGATGTTCTTGGCCTTCTCGGCCAGCTCTTGCTCTGTGAGTGTCATGCGATGCCCCCCGTTTCGCGTGTGCCGTCGCGCACATGATAACCGCTTGGGGGAGTTGACGGCGAGAGAGGCTGGTGGCTGTTCGGCTGGGTCCCGCCCATGTATGCGTGTGGTACCTTACGTGCGGTGATGGGCTGCGGAGGAGGGCCGGGGCTTGTCGCGATTCGTCGCAACCGAGGTTAACGAGCGCGTGATGTGCAACCTGCTTGCCGTCGCGTGCCGTTGACGGCGGGCATCATTCCGCGGCTACGCCCGCCATCGCGATGGAGTGCGTCGAGGGGGTTGACCTCTTTGGTCTCCGCGCGCTTATCTCGGATGAGAGGGGTAGTGTGGCGAGTGTCGACGCGCTCGGCGTGGCACGCTACCTTGTCTTGGCTCTCCTGTGTTGCTCGGTGGAGTCGCGCTCTGACGCACGCTCTCTCGACGGTTTCTCATCGCGACGTGAGCGCGGGCAACGTGCGCCTTGTTCTCAAGATGCGCTCGGCCGTCCATCTCCCCTCTGAGTTCGTGACGACCGAGGAGGACCGCGAGCTCGACACCCTGATCGCGCGCTACCCCGCCGGGGCGTTCGCGCGTTTGGGAGGCAAGCGGACGCTCCTGGCCATGCCCAGCTGGCTTCGGTGAGTCCCGGTCCGGGAGAGATTCCTGGTGCGGGATAACTCCCGGACCGGGGAGAGGTTCCCCCGCTACAGGAGCGAATCGTTGCGGCTCAGATAGACCTTCTTCATGCAGGAGACGATGGCTGCGTAGCCGAGCACCATTGCGGCGAGGACGCCCCAGAACACCACCGGCAGGCTGCAGAAGTCGAGTGTCGCGCCCAGCGCGCTCGCCGGCAGGAGCGTCGCCACGGCGATTCCCATAGAGCCGAGCATCACGAGCGGCAGCGACGCGCAGCTGCCCACGAACGGGGTCTTCTCAGTACGGATCAGGTGCACGACAAGGGTCTGCGTCCACATGCTCTCGACGAACCAGCCGGCCTGGAAGGTGCCGACGAACAGCGCCTGACCCGTGGCATCGAGCGCGCCCCAGGCGCCGTCGGCGACGGCGGGGCACACGAAGAAGAACAGCACCGCGAAGGTGAGGATGTCGAAGATCGAGCTTAGGGGGCCAAACGCGACCATGAAGCGGCGCACGGAGGCCGTGTCCCAGCGACGCGGGCTGCGGATGGCGTCCTCGTCGACGTTGTCCCATGGGATGGCCGTGCAGGTGAGGTCGTAGATCAGATTAAGTAGGAGCAGCTGGACGGCCGTCATGGGGAGGAACGGCAGCAGCGCCGCCGCCACGAGGACGCTCGCGATGTTGCCGAAGTTCGAGCTGACCGTCATCTTCACGTACTTGATCATGTTCGCGTGGGTGCGACGGCCGCACTCGATACCGCGCTCGAGGACCATGAGGTCCTTTTCAAGCAGGATGATGTCGGCGGCCTCGCGGGCCACGTCAACGGCGGAGTCCCCCGTGAGGACCTTCGTCTCCACGCCGTGCTCTAGGAGGGCCTTGACGGCGGCGGCGGAGCTCTCCTTGGGCGGATCGAGGAAGGCGAGGTAGCCGATGAGGACCATGTCCCGCTCGTCATCGACCGTGAGGATGCCGGTGCCGGCGGGGTTGTCCTTGCGGGCGACGCCGAGGACGCGCATGCCCTTGTCGGCGAGGTCCGCGCCACGGGAGATGACCTTCTCCGCGAGCTCATCGGTCAGGGGGAGGACCTGCCCGTCGACTTCGACGCGCGAGCAGATGCCGAGGACCTCCTCGAGGGCGCCCTTAGTCACCATACGCGTGCGGCCCCTGGCGTCGCCCACCACCACGGAGAGACGACGGCGCTCGAAGTCGAGCGGTAGCTCGTCGATGCCGTGGTAGTACTCGGCCAGCTCCTCCGCCGTGACGGGGGCTCCCTTCGTCACGGCATCGACCTCGTCGGTGCCCTCCGCGAGGGCGCGCTCGATGATCGCGTTGTCGACGAGGTTCTTTACGCCGGTCGAGAAGTAGCTGTTGAGGAAGGCATAGCGCAGGACGCGGGCGTCCTCGCGGCCGTTGACGTCGAGGTGGCGCTCGAGCACGATGCGATCCTCGGTGAGGGTGCCGGTCTTGTCGGTGCAGAGGACGTCAACGGCGCCGAGGTCCTGGATCGAGTCGAGGCGCTTGACGATGACGCGGGAGCGGCTGAGGTCGACGGCACCCTTGCCGAGGCAGGTGGTGACGAGCATGGGCAGCATCTCGGGCGTGAGGCCGACGGCGACGGAGAGCGAGAAGAGCAGGGCGTCAACCCAGTCGCCCTTGGTGACGCCAGAGATGACGAAGACCACCGGCAGCATGATGAGCATGAGGCGCATGAGCAGGCGGCTCGTCGACTTGATTCCCACGTCGAACGAGGTCTCGCGCTTGCGGCCGACGAGCGTGCCCGTTGCCTCGCCAAACATCGTGCGGGCGCCCGTGGCGACGACGACGCCGCGCGCGTTGCCGGAGATGACCGTGGAGCCCATGAAGGCGAGGTCGGACAGGTCGGTGATGGCCGTCGCGGCGACGTCGAGGCCCTCGAGGCCCGTGACATCGAGGCTCGCGCGCTTCTCGATGGGCTCGGACTCGCCGGTGAGCGACGCCTGGCTCACGAAGAGGTCGCGAGCGGCAAAGATGCGCAGGTCGGCGGGGACGATGTCGCCCGATGAGAGGTGGATGACGTCGCCGACGATCTCGTCGATCGGGGCTCGTTTCCGCCGTCGCCGTCGCGCTCGACCTCGGCCGTGGACTCGACCATCTCCGCCAGGGACTCTGCGGCGACGGTGCTCTTCTCGTCCTGGACGAATCGCAGCACGCCGGAGACGAGCACCATGGCGCCGATGATGAGCGGGGTGGAGAGGTCGCGCTCGGTGCCGGTGGCGAAGACCCAGTCGGTCAGGACCGAGACGATGGCGATGAAGATAAGGATGTAGGTGAAGGGGTCCGCGAAGGACGCAAGGAAGCGGGCCGGCAGAGGGCGCTTGGCCGCCTGGGCGACGGAGTTCGCGCCGTAGAACTCGCGGGCGGTGCCGACCTGGTCAGACGCGAGGCCTTCTTCGGAGCTGTTTATCTCGCAGAATAGCTTCGAGGAAGGACGTGTGCATGCGCGCGATTATCTAGCTATCTAGCGTTTGGCCGTTTAGCTGTGCGGTTGTCTTGCCGACAAGCTGTTTAGCTGCCGCTATGCGCGATGGGCGGCCGCCATCCCGAGGGCGGGCGCCTCCTCCATGGACTTGAGGGTCTTGGGTTCGTGACCGTTACTGCGACTATGACTGGAACCGTCGGACATGACGCACCTCCTTTGTGCCGGGGGCAGTACCCATCGTTGCCGTATCGGCTAAATGGTAACAAATTGGGGGAGTTTGGTTACGTAAGGTTATCGTAAGTCTGTCATTCCTAATTGTTACTAAACAAGGCACGTTTATGCGTTGGCATGGGTGATAGGATGGGGCGGCTAGATAAATGGCAAGGATTGGGGTCTCATGAACGTTAGTGACAGCATTGCATACGTCGGCGTGAACGACCACGACATCGACCTATTCGAGGGCCAGTACGACGTGCGCGCCAATGGCATGTCCTATAACTCCTACGTCGTCTTTGGCGACGAGAAGGTCGCCGTAACGGATACCGTCGACGTTCACTTCACTGACGAGTGGCTGGCGAACCTCGACTCCGCGCTTGCGGGTCGCACGCCTGATTACCTCGTCGTTCATCACATGGAGCCCGACCACTCTGCGAGCATCGCCGTTATCATGGAGCGCTACCCCGAGGCGACCATCGTTGCCTCGGCGCCGGCGTTCAAGATGATGGTTGCCTACTTCGGTACTGACTATCCTGAGCGTAAGCTCGTGGTCAAGGAGGGCGCCACGCTCGAGCTGGGCGGTCGCAGCCTCACCTTCATCGGCGCGCCCAACGTGCACTGGCCCGAGGTGCTCTTCTCCTATGTGCCCGAGGACAAGGTGCTCTTCTCCGCTGACGGCTTCGGCAAGTTCGGTGCACTCGACTCCGAGGACCCGGAGGGCTGGGCGCACGAGGCGAGGCGCTACTACTTCGGTATCGTGGGCAAGTTTGGCAAGAACGTCCAGGCCGTGCTCAAGAAGGCCGCGAAGCTTGACATCGCGCACATCTGCCCGCTTCATGGTCCCGTGCTTTCTGAGAATCTTGGCTACTACCTCGATCTTTACAACACGTGGTCGAGCTATGAGCCGGAGGATAAGGGCGTGACCATCGCCTACTCCTCCGTCTATGGCAACACGAAGCAGGCGGCGCTCGAGCTCGCAGACGCGCTCAAGGCCCGCGGCCAGGAGGTTTCGGTCTTCGACCTCGCTCGTGACGACATGTCTGAGGCCGTTGAGAATGCCTTCCGCTATGACCGTCTCGTGCTGGCGAGCATCACCTACGCGGGCAGCATCTTCCCGCATATGAGCACGTTCCTTCACACGCTCGCCGAGCACGCCTACCAGAACCGTCGCGTCGCCCTCGTCGAGGCCGGTTCCTGGGCGCCGATGGCCGCCAAGGTCATGCGCTCCCAGTTCGAGGCGATGAAGGCCATCGATATCTGCGAGAACGTCGTTACTGTCAGGGGTGCCGTCAACGACGAGACGCGTGCCCAGATCGAGGCGCTTGCCGAGGAGCTCGCGCGATAGGATAGCAAGTGGAAGAGATGACCAAGACGGCGGGAGCTTCCGCACTGTCGCCTGCACGTCGCCGTATCTGCGTGGCCCTGCTCGTCGTCCTCGGCTTCTCTTTGGGTTGCTTTGAGTTCGCCGTCATAGGCGTCGAGCAGGAGATTGCCGACGCCTATGGCGTGACGCTTGCGGAGGCGGGCCAGCTCATCAGCTTTTTTGCGATGACGTATGCGTTCCTGACCCCGCTGCTCACCCTTGCGACGGGCCGCTTCAAGCGCTTCCATCTCGTCGTTGCCTACTCGGCGGTGTTCTGCGTCGCCAACCTCGTTCAGTCGCTTGCCCCGACGTTCGGCATTCTCCTCGCGAGTCGCGTGCTTATCGGTGCCGTCTCTGGAACGTTTTTGGGCGTGGGCATCACGTTCATCCCCGAGCTCGTTGACTCGAGGCGGACGTCTGCGATGATCAGCGTGGTTTACGCCGCGTTCTCCGTGGCGATGGTTGTCGCAACCTCCGTCGGCAAGGCTCTGGCCGCTCTCTCCGACTGGCGCATCATCATGTGGGCCGCGCTTGTGCTTGCCCTCGTGACGCGTGCCGCTCTCGTCGCGTTGCTTCCGCGCGAGGGCGCCACGGACGAGCCCGCGACTGCCGGCGAGCAGGTGCGTCTCCTTTTCGAACCGCAGGTCATGACGGGTATCGCCATCTTCGTCTTTGGCGTTGGCTCGATCTACGTGTTCTATGGGTATGTCACGCCTTACCTCGAGACGGTCCTCGGGATGTTTCCGCTTGCCGCGAGCGCCACGCTGATGGCGTATGGCACGGGCACGTTTGCGTCGAACCTGCTCTCCGGCTGGGTTGACTCTCGCTTCGGAATTCGAGCGCTGTGCGTGACCTTCCCCATGCTATCCGTCGTGCTGTTCACGCTCTGGCTCGCGGGTTCCTCGCAGCCGCTTGGCCTCGCGTGTGTCATGGCGATATTGCTGCTCATGTATATCGCGTCCGTGCCCTGCATCTCGATGTTCATGAACACGGCAATGCGCAAGCACCCCAAGGCGCTCACACTCGCGAGCTCACTCGAGGCGACGGCGTTCAATATCGGCATCGCATTTGGCACGGCGGTCGGCGGAGTCATTGTGAGCAACCTCGGGCTTGCGAACGTTGGCGCCGTGGGCGCCGTGTTAGCGCTGGTGGCGCTTGGGCTCGTGCTGGTCACCATTCCGCTCGAGCGTCGTTCGAGGGCGGAAGCCTAGCATGGGGGAACGCTCGACAGACGCCTGTCGTCGCGCGCCGGGTGTGGACGGACCGGGCGCCGGGGGCCGCTGGCCCTCGTGGCT
>UQWE01000063.1 GCA_900544655.1 uncultured Coriobacteriaceae bacterium | reverse complement strand
GCGAGGCAAGCGGGGCCTGGCTTGGGCAGCAGAGCCACCTCGACGCCGACGCAGGCCGTGGCGGTGCCCTTGGCAACCACCACGATTTCGCTGCCGCCATCTGCCCAGACCACGCGACGCGCCGCATCGAGGGCCGAAGTCAGGGTGTCAGGAGAGGCGTCTCCGGTGAGGCCCACGAGCCTACCCAGCTCGCGACGGTGCGGGGTGAGGACGAGGGGAGCGCTGCGACGCAGGAGCTCGGGGAACTCGTCCAGGGCATTGTTCGTGAGGCGCGCGATGCTGTTGAGGCCGTCCGCGTCGACGACGAGTGGCGTCTTGCCCTCGAGCAGCGTGGAGACGACACCCACGGTGCCGCCCGTCACGCACATGCCAGGACCCACAAGCACCGCCGAACGACGCGCGGCAAGCTCCGCCACCTGGGCACGCGCGGCATTGGAGAAGGTGCCGTCCGCATCCGCCGGAAGGCCCACGACGGGAATCTCCAGCAGGTGCGTGCGAGCGAGGTTCGCGACGAGCTCCGGCACGGCGAGCGTCACGTAGCCGGCGCCGGCACGCGCGGCGGCCTTGGCGGCCATGATCGCAGCGCCCGGGAAGCGAGTAGAACCGCCAACCACGAGGACACTGCCACGTGTGTACTTATCCACCACGCACGTGGGAGGCTGGAGAACGTCAATGTAATCCGCCGTCTCACAGCGCCAGGCCACGGGATCAGCCTCGTACACGAGCTTGGCCGTCTGCTCTGCGAGCGGAGCCACCACGATGGAGCCGCAGACGTCGCGGCCATCGTCAGAGAGAAGACCGGGCTTCAGGGCGAGCATCGTGATCGTGACGTCGGCGACTACCACCGCGCCCGGGGCACGGCCGGTCTGCGCGGACAGGCCACTCGGCACGTCAACGGAGACCACGCGGGCTCCGGAGGAATTCAGCGCGTCAATCCAGATGGAGAGCGGGGCGACGGGAGCGTCATGAAAGCCCGTGCCGAGCATGGCGTCAAGCACGACGTCAGCCGCACCGAGCAGCTGGTCGAGCTCGTCTCGGGAGGGACCCACCAGATACTTCACGCCAGACTCGATGGCGGCGCGGGCCACCATGGGGGCGAGGTCGCCGTGGAGGTTCTCCGGCTCACAAGGCGTCACCACACGGACGTCAATGCCTGAAGCCTTGAGGTCCTCAGCGGCAACCCAGCCGTCTCCGCCATTGTTGCCAAAGCCCGCAAGGACGACGACGCGCGAGACGTCGCCCAAGTGCATGACTTCCTGAGCCGCCGCGCCACCAGCGCGATGCATGAGCTCGGAGACGCTCACCCCCGCATCGGAGAGACGCCTCTCGACCGCGCGGATATCCTCAATATTAAGAACCGGCTGCATACCCGATCACCTTCCGTTATCGACACGCTCGAGCTCATCGATAATCGAGCGCGCCTCCTTGAACGACTCCGCCAGCTCGCGGCGGGGATCGCGTGCACCATCAACCTTGGGGGCCGTCTCCGCCGTCGTGGCGACGGCATTCGCAACTGCCATCTCACGAGTGAACGACAGCGAAATGGCGACGGACAAAACGCCGCGCTCTTGGGCGATCTCAGCCGCACGGCCTCTGAGGACCGCCTGGGGCCTGCCCGTGGCATCCCTCGAGACGCTCACGTCATCAAAGCGCACGCCCTTGCCAAAGCCGCAGCCCAGCGCCTTGAGAACCGCCTCGCGGGCGGCAAAGCGGCACGCGTAATGCGCCGCCGGACGCGTGCTGTGCTCGCAATACTCGCGCTCCTCGTCCGTGAACACGCGGAGGGCGAAACGCGGGGTACGCGACAAGATCTTCTCCATGCGTGAGATCTCGACGATATCGACGCCAACTCCTGCCAGTGCCATGAGCCTCCCAGTCTCTCGGTATCTCATCTAGTCTAGCGCGAGAAGACCGCTTCGAGGAGGAGGCTCGCAAGGAGCGGACTAGGATGACAACAAAAAAGGGAGGGGCAGCTCGCCCCTCCCTCGACATAACTAACGCGCGCAGCCGGCGTCCACGCGAGCCTCGTTCCTTTCGACCAAGACCGCAAGGTCTTGCGAGTCACAGCTCGTCGCAGCCACACCGCCAGACGCCAGGCCACCGCCGGGCGCCGGTTGCCACGTCGCCGCCCTACTCCACGGTGACGGACTTGGCGAGGTTCCTCGGCTGGTCGACGTCGCAGCCACGCAGAATCGCGACTTCGCGAGCCAGGAGCTGCAGCGGCACCGTGGCCGTGATGGCACTGAAGGCATCGCGCACCTTGGGGACCCAGATGACGTGATCGGCGATCTTGCCAATCTCCTCGTCTCCCTCGGTCGCGATCGCAATGATCATGGCGCCGCGGGCCTCGCACTCCTTGAGGTTGGAGACGGTCTTGTCATACGTCGGGCTCTTGGTGGTCACGGCGATGACCGGGAAGCCGGGATCGATCAGGGCGATGGGGCCATGCTTCATCTCGCCAGCAGCGTAGGCCTCAGCATGCAGATAGCTGACCTCCTTGAGTTTGAGCGCTCCCTCGTAGGAAATGGCGGCACCCATGCCACGGCCAACGAACAGCGCGGACTGCGCGTCCTTGCATGCGAGAGCTGCCTCGTGAATGGCATCGCCCTGGGTGTCAAGGATGTGCTGAATCTGCTCGGCGGTATCGCCCAGCTCGCGGAAGAGCATGCGGCACTGCTTGGTGGTGAGGCGGTACTTCACCTGGCCCAGGAGCATCGCCAGAAGCGTGAGGCTCACGACCTGGCCGATGAAGCTCTTGGTGGAGGCGACGGCGATCTCCTTGTTCGCCTTGGTATAGATCACGCCGTCGCTCTCGCGCGCCACCGGGCTGCCAACGACGTTCGTGATGCCGAAGACCTTGGCGCCCTTGATGCGCGCGTCGCGGATGGCAGCGAGGGTGTCGGCCGTCTCGCCGGACTGCGACACGGCAACGACCAACGTGGAAGGCGTGATGATGGGATCGCGATAGCGGAACTCGCTCGCGGCCTCGACCTCGGTGGGAATGCGCGCCCAGGACTCGATGAGGTTCTTGGCGATAAGGCCGGCATGGTAGGAGGTGCCGCAGGCGATGACATAGACGCGGTCGACGTCATTCAGTTCCTCGAGAGAAAGGCCGAGCTCATCGATGTCGATGCCGCCGGCGGCGCTCAGACGCCCGACAAGCGTGTCGCGAACGACGCGCGGCTGCTCGTGGATCTCCTTGAGCATGAAGTCCGGATAGCCCGCCTTCTCTGCCATGTCGATGTCCCAGTCGATGTGGGTGACCTCAGGCTCGATCGCGGCGCCCGTCTCGTCGGTAAAGGAGATTCCCTCCGGAGTGAGCTTCGCGAACTGGCCATCCTCAAGAACGACGACGTCGCGAGTCGCATCGATGAGGGCAATCACGTCAGAGGCCACGTAAGAGCCGGTCTCGCCACGGCCGATTACGATGGGCGAATCCTTGCGGGCGACGGCAATCACGCCAGGCTCCTCGGCACAGACAGCGGCAAGGCCGTAGGCACCCACGACATGCGTGCAGGCCTCTCGGACGGCGGCCATGAGATCGCCGGTCTTCGTGTAGCCCTCCTCGATGAGGTGGGCGAATACCTCGGTGTCCGTCTCGGACTTGAAGACATGGCCACGGGAGATGAGCTCTTCGCGGAGTTCCGCAAAGTTCTCGATGATGCCGTTGTGGACGATCGCGATGCGGCCGTCACAGCTCGTGTGGGGGTGGGCATTGGCAACAGAGGGTTTACCGTGGGTCGCCCAACGCGTGTGGCCGATGCCGCAAGTCGACTCCTCGTCCATGTGGTCAAGCTCAGACTCAAGACCAGCGACCTTACCCACGCGACGAATCACATCAAGGTGGGCCTCGGCGCCGTCGCCCACCTCAAGCGCCACGCCCGCGGAATCATAGCCGCGGTACTCGAGACGCTTCAGGCCATTAATGAGGATGTTCTTTACAGCTTCAGATCCGGTATAGCCTACGATTCCGCACATATCGCTCTCCCTCCGTTGTGCCGCGCTCCGATTTGGCGCGATAAGGCGCACCCACGAAGACCTCGCAACGTGGTAACAAACCTACGGGGAAATAGCCTAACGGCTGATTTTTCGTCCGGAGGTTTCGTTCGCGAAAAATTAGCGTTGATATTCAGGGGATCTGGATAATCGCAGGTAAAATTTAATCGCTTGATATATCAACCACGGAATTTATACAGTGGCATGTCGGGAATTCGACGCCAGCAAACGTTGCCTTCACCGCTGACGGCCACGATTTCACCGCGACGGCCCTGATTTTGGCCAAACCAAGAAGCCTTTTTATTAGCGGATAGCGACTGTGAGCAGCCAAACGTTCTTCGACCGAGTAGCGTGCCTGTCCTCTCCTGCGTTTGCCCAGGTAAACGTCTTGCGGAAATGATAGCTACTCGGCACAAAACGATATGGCTGCTCACAGTCGCTATCCCCCTATTTATGACGAGGGCAGAACCGTCTCAGACCGTCCGAAGGCAATGCCGCACTCATACCAAACTTCCCGAATCGAACAATACAAAAGGGGGATCTTCCATAGTTTCGCGAACGCGCAAACGGACCAGCCAGTGCGCGCCACGGGCAAACGCCATGGCCGGACACCACCCAAAACGCCGGCCCGTTGCCCGTCAAAAAAAGGCCCGCCAGCCGAAAGGCTGACGGACCTGACAAGCAAATATGCCTCTGAGGCTTAGCGCTTCGAGAACTGCGGGCGCTTACGAGCCTTCTTGAGACCCGGCTTCTTGCGCTCGACGGCACGAGCGTCGCGGGTGAGGAAGCCAGCCTTCTTCAGGTCAGCGCGGTAGTCGCCGGCCTCGAGGAGGGCACGGGCGATGCCCAGACGAAGGGCGCCGGACTGACCGGAGATGCCGCCGCCGTCGCACAGGGCGATGACGTCGAAGTGCTCAGCGGTGTCCGTCACCTTGAAAGGAGCGCAGGCGTCGTCGACGAGCTGCTGACGGCCAAAGTAGTTAAGGGCGTCGCGGCCGTTGACGGTGACCTTGCCGGTGCCGGGAACGAGACGGACGCGGGCGACAGCCTCCTTGCGGCGGCCGGTGCCAGTGTAGACAGCAGTGTTGTCAGCCATCGGTTAGGCCCTCCAATCAATCTGAACGGGGTTCTGAGCGGCGTGCGGGTGCTCCGGGCCAGCGTAGACCTTAAGCTTGGTGAACTGCTTGCGACCAAGCGAGGACTTGGGGAGCATGCCCTTGATCGCGTGCTCGATGACGCGCTCGGGGTGCTTCTCCATGGCCTCCGTGAAGCTCTCGAACTTCATGCCGCCCAGCCAACCGCTGTAGCGCCAATAGCGCTTGCTGTCGGCCTTAACGCCGGTAAGCTGGACCTTATCAGCGTTGATGATGACGACGAAATCACCCGTGTCGGTGTGCGGGGTGTACTGCGGCTTGTTCTTGCCGCGAAGGATCATGGCAGCCTTCGTGGCGAGACGGCCGAGCGTGGCACCCTCAGCATCGATGAGGACCCAATTGCGGGTGACCTCTCCGGGCTTGGCGTACTGAGTCGACTTCATTTGACTCCTCCGTGTGCTTACGTGTTGCTTTGTACTTATGCGAGGTTACGGGGCTCTGCAAAAGTAGCTTTCAAATTGTAGCGCGCAGTCGGAGAAGTTCAAGGAAAACGCACGAGTTTTCGCAAATATGTGTGGGAATTGCGGCCTCGCTCCAAATGGGGTGGCCGCAACGGCGACGCACCGCCACGGCAGGCGTACAAACGCCCACCACGGCAACGGTGCCACGCCGCCACGGCCGGCGCACAATGGCCCGTCGCCACAGCGGCACCACCCCGTCCGCGACCTACACGCCGAGGGCTCTGACTACGTCGAGTGCCTCAGTTGCCTGGCGTCGGCCATCAAGGTAGAGGCGCAGCAGGCCCTCGCCGTCCGAGCCCGAAGTGCTCCCGACGGTCACCGGCTCACTAGGGGCGATGACGGCGATCTTCTCCTCGCGCTCGAGGCGCCAGATGCGCTCGCGCTGCTCGTTATAGCGTCCCGCTCGAGTACGAAGCGCCTCGAGGTAGTAGGGGAAGTCGGCATAGCGGCGATCTGCAAGCGCCTGGAGCTCGTAGCCGCCCTTCTTCTTGTAAGTGCGGTCCTGCGTAAGCACAACGACCGCCGTGCGGGCGCCGTCCTCAAGGGCCCGCTCCACAGGGACGGAATCCGTCGTGCCACCGTCAAGATAGCGCCCGCCCTCGGTCTCGACGATGCGCGAGATGACCGGCAGCGACGCGGACGCGCGAATCTTCTCGATGTCCTCCGGCAAGCTCTTGACCTCGAGGTACTTCGGCGTGCCAAAGACGACGTCCGACACGACAACCATGTAGCGGCTTCGACGCGCGGCAAACGTCTCGTAATCGAACGGATCGATCTCGTCCTGGATTTTGTGATAAAGGAAATCCGCCCCCGCGATATCGCCCGTCGTGGCAAGCGACTTGAATCCCATGAAGCGGGAGTCATCGCGGAAGGCCAGGATCTCGCGCATGCAGCGACCCTGCTGACAAGAGAGGTAGCTCGCGGCATTGATGGCGCCCGCAGAGACGCCCCACACGGTGTCAAAGCCATAGACGCCCTGTTCCATCAGCACGTCGAGCACGCCGGCGGTAAAGATGCCTCGCATGCCGCCTCCCTCAAGCACGAGGTCGACGCCCGTGGAGGGAGCCCCCATCGCGTTCACGCCCGCTCCGGACGCGCTCTTATCACCCCTGTTGAACAAGCTAAACGCCATGATGCCTCCTCTGATGGCGCCGCGAGCGCCCGAGTATCCGTTGGTTTTGGTTATACCCGTTCGCCTTACATAATCTCGGCCATGCATCGACAAGCTCCGCAAAACACCACCGCCGAGAAGGGCGTGCCGCGCGGCATGAAAAAGCCCCGACCGCAAATCGCGGACGGGGCGCAACAGACATGGTGGAGGCGCGGAGGATCGAACTCCGGTCCAGAACAGTCCCCTGGCAGGTGTCTCCAAGCTCAGTCACCGATTAAGTCTCGGATGCGTCACACTCCGTGACCCGCGTTCTGCATCCCAGTTGGTTCAATCTTATCGAGCGGCATACCAACGACGTCCGCACGAGCATCTCCCTAAAATGACGTCTCCGCGGGAGCAGGAGAAACCCCCACTTCGACGGCCGCTAATTGATTAAGCAGCGAGGGCGTAAGAGCCCTGGAAAGAGTTGTCGTCAATTCAATTTGACGGTACCCCTGTTTAACGTGGCGAGGAGACCACGGCTTGCTGCCCACCTCAGGACCACCCTGTCGAAACCAGTCGCCCCCACGGGTGTGGACGGGGACTCGGCACGGGTCTTGCCCGGCCGCTGGCCACCATGCGAGTTGACAAAGAACGAGTAGCGCCGAAGCGCCGTGGCAAGCGTGCCACGGACTCAGCACCGAAGTGCCGTACGAGGCGCACCGCCACACGCGACCTAAGAAGTCGCTTGGAGTGATTCTACCCAGAACTAGGCGAGCGCGTCCACCATCTCGACGAGGTCGCCGAAGGTCTCAGGAATCTCCTCGCCGTCGAACTCGATGCCAAACTCGTCCTCGCAGGACATGATCGCCTCGGCGATAGCCAGGCTGTCAAGCCCAAGGTCAGTAAGCTTGGTATCGGGCGTGACCTTGACGTCCTCGAGGCCATCCTGCTCCTTAACGATCTTGACGATGCGGTCAAACGTGGACTCTTCGGCCATGGTGGCCCCCTTCTCGCTTGGGCCCGCAGGCCCCTGGTTGACGCGCCTAACTATACCCATGAGCGCCGCTTGCGCACGCGGCAATCTCCGAATGGCGGGGACGCCGGCGAGCCGCCGCACGC
>UQWE01000062.1 GCA_900544655.1 uncultured Coriobacteriaceae bacterium | reverse complement strand
CATAGCGGGTGGTTTAGAGCTGGCCGCTGCGCGCCCAGCAGACTAAAGCCTTGAACGAAAAGGTGACAAAGGGACTGTCCCTTTGTCACCTTTTGGCTAGGCGACGGCGCCCTCGATGTGAAGGGTGGAGCCGGTGCGGCCTGCCTCAACCACGATCTTGCGATCGATGCTGGTGCGAAGCTCGTCAACGTGGCTGATGATGCCCACGAGCTTGTTCGAACCCGAGAGCTCGGCGAGCGTGTGCAGCGCGAGCTGCAGGGACTCCTCGTCGAGCGTGCCGAAGCCCTCGTCCACGAACATCGTGTCGAGTTCGATGCCACCCGCATTCGCCTGAACCACGTCGGAAAGACCCAGCGCAAGCGCAAGCGACGCCTTGAACGACTCGCCACCGGAGAGCGACGACGCCGCACGCGGGCGCCCGGTAAAGGAGTCGCGAACGTCGAGGTCGAGACCCGATTGTGCCGCACCCGAACCGCTGCGCTGTCCGCTATGGCGGACAAGCTCGTAGCGTCCGTCCGTCATCACGAGCAGACGGCGGTTTGCCGCAGCCAGGACGCGATCGAACCAGCGAGCTTGTAGGTACGTCTCGAACGTGATGCGCTCCTTGCCCACGAGGGTTCCGCCTGCGGTCTTGGCGAGAGAGTCCAACTCACCAAAGCGCGCAGTTACCGTCGCAGCGCGATCTCCGAGCTCCTCAAGCTGGCGCGCAATCTCCCCGTTTGCCTCACGACGCTGCTCTGCGGCGGCCTTCTGACGGGCAAGCTCGTTCGCCCTGGCTCGAGCCAGGTTGAGCTGCGACTCGAGTTCATCGGCGGATATGGAATCGTCGACATCGAGCGCGGAGATCTGCGCCTCCAGCGTATTGGCTCGTTCCTCGAGTTTTGAGACCGCAAGCTCTCGATCCGAGAGGTTACCCCGAGCCTCTTCGAACGCAGAGACAAGGTCCTCGAACTCACCTCTCATGTCCTCAAGTCGTGCCGATGCCGTCGCCTCGTCCTCGAACGAAAGACCTTCCGCGAGCGACTCGGCCCTCGCCGTCGCTTGGGCAAGCGCCTGCCTTAGGGACTCCAGCTGAGTGCGGAGCTCGGTTGAGCGCCTCTCGGCCTCGGCAATCTCGGCCTCGAGATTCGTCGCCCTGTCGGCAGAAGCCACGCGAGCATTCTCGTTTGCCTGAGCGACGCGGCACTTCTCCTTCGCATCCGCAAGCACGAGCTTCGCCTGTTCGAGCCTCTCGTTAGCAATCGAAGCGTCAGCCGTAGACAGCGAGGCAATGAATTGGTCGAGGGCGGATTCCGCGGCAGCGTGCGCACGCGAAGCCCGCTCGGCGCTCGAGCGCGCGTCATCAAGCGCCGCGGCACTATCCTTTTCCCGCCTTTCGGCAGACTTGATCACTTCGCGCAGCTCAGCAAGATCGGTAAGAGCCTGCTCTGCCTTCGATCTGTCCGCCCTGGCAGCATCAAGCTGAGTTGCGAGCCCCTTGCC
The DNA here is from genome assembly GCA_900544655.1 of uncultured Coriobacteriaceae bacterium. Lineage (GTDB taxonomy): Bacteria > Actinomycetota > Coriobacteriia > Coriobacteriales > Atopobiaceae > Parolsenella. Next base: position 6,575 of record UQWE01000062.1, on the reverse strand, counting down.
AAGAGATGCGACTTCCTCCGCGGTCCCAACCTGCTCTTGGAGACGCGACAGCTCGGCCGCTGAGCCGTCTGCCTTCTGACGGGCGGCAGACGCGGCGTTGGACCTGGCATTTGCGGCCTCGCTCGCAGCGTTAAAGGCGGCCTCTGCGTTCTTCACGTCTTCCTCGGCAGGAGCTTCGTCTGCAAGAACGGCGGGATTGGGGTGCTCGATGGAGCCGCAAACCGGACACGGCGCTCCGCTCACGAGGTCTCGCGCGAGGATGCCCGCTTGAGCATCCATAAAGGCTCGCTGCACACGAGAGTAGGCACCTCGAGCAGTCTCGAGGGCCTCTCGCGCGGCACAGTATTCATCCTGCGCCTTAACCAGTGCCCTTTCATCGGCTTGGGCAGCCCTCTCTCTCGCCTGGAGGTCACGATAATCCTTGCGTGCCTGTCCAACGCGGCGCTCGAGGTCTTCCACGAGCGCCCTCGCCCGCGCGGCGACACCAGAGGCGTCCGAGAATGACACCTCCCGAGACCTCAGCTCGGACAGCGCGGTCACCGCCGCCTTGGCAGCCTCATCCAAAGAGGAGCGGTGCTTTTCGGCCTGTTCCGCAGCCTTCTTGAGCTCGGCCAAGGCATTCTTGCGTCGCGCGAGTTCCGCACATCCGGCAACAGCTTCTTCTGCATCCCTGACGCTCTGAGCAGTAGTTTCTTGGGCCGCCTTAGCCTCAGCAAGCTCTGCGGGAGCCTGAGAGAGATCGGCCGCCTTCTTGCGAGCCTCCACAAGCTCGGACTGCATGGCCCCGAGATTACCCGCCGCCTCTTGCAAGTCCCCCTCGGCATCGCGAACCCCCTGCGCCGCCTCGCGAACCTCCTCGCGCGCGCGGTCAAGCTTCGCGTATGACTCGAGTTCACGCGAAAGAACGCTCACGGAGTCTGAGAGCTCCTTGCGCCTGGGTCCAGTCTTCGAGCATTCATCGAGCTCCGCCTTCGCCGCCTCGACACTCTCGCGTGCGATGCCGAGCTTTGAGACCGTCTCCTCGAGGGAGGCTTTCGCCACCCGCACCTGGCCAGCACGCTCCGAGAGGGTCGTCAGGGTCTCAACCTGGGCCGCGACGGCAGAGGCTTCTCCCGCAAGCGCGCCGAGAATCGCCTCGTCGGCGGCGTCTTGCTCGGCAATGAGGGCAAGCATGTCCTCGGCATCCGGAACCTCAGAGGCCCCAAACGCTTCACGTCGCTCGCGGCGCGTAGACGTGGCGGCATCTCCGGCCTCCTCGGCCACCTCGGCCTCGTCAGAAATCGAGATCATGGGGGCAAGTGCCAGGAGACGATTACGCACCGTCTTGCTGTCATCCTCAAGCTTGTCACGGCGACGCTTAAGCGCCTTCTGGAACTCGTCATAGGGATCAGTGCCAAATAGCTTGCGCAAAATGGCGGCACGCTCCTTTGTGCCTGCGGAAAGCAGGCGGCGGAAATCTCCCTGGGCAATCATCACGATCTGCGAGAACTGCGACCGATCGATGCCGATCAGCTCCAAGATGGCGGCGTCTACGTCGCGCGTTCCCGTTATGGGAGCAACCTCCGGCATGCGAAGCTCCGCATCCGCGGTCTGCGTCGTCAGGCCGTCGCCGCGAAGCTTGGGGCGCTCGTACTCGGGATTGCGGTGAATCGTGTAGCGCTGGCCACGATGCTCGAACTCGAGCTCGACGAACGTCGGGGTGGCAGCCGAGGCGAAATCGCTGCGCAGGCTACGCGCGGTGCGGTCTTGGCCGCTGGGAGATCCGAACAGGGCAAACGAGACGGCATCGAAGATCGTGGTCTTGCCTGCACCGGTATCTCCACAGACGAGGTAGAGTCCCGTGGACCCCAAACTCGCGAAATCAACCACGACCTCGCCAGAGTACGGACCGAACGCGCTCATCGTGAGCTTAATGGGCCTCATCTATATCACCTTGATTCGCTCGAGTTCCTCGGTCACGACGGCAAGCTGGCCGTCAGAAAGTGGCGCGCCATTCTGGCGCTCATAAAACTCGTTAAAGAGTTCGAGGGGACTTGCTTCGTCAGTGGCGGGAGTGTCACGCATGGCAAGACCCTCCGCACGGGTGCGAGCATTGTCATAGGCAACGCTCATGACGTTGGGATAGACATCGCGAAGGCGCGCCATCGCGTCAAGCGCAGGGTTCTCGTCCGTAAGAAGCACGTGCAGATAGTCATGCGAATCCGCCGCGCCAACCACCTCTGGCGAGACGAGACGATCGAGAGGCCCACGAATACGCCGCAGGTCATGAAGGGGCCTGAGAGGAATGAGCTCTATCGTGGGAGAATCGCCCGCAGCACCCAGCTCGACGAGCACGGCGGACTTCTGACCATCCGCCTCGGAGAGCGAATATTTGAGAATCGACCCCGAATACCTGACACGCTCGCTTCCCACGCGCTGCGGGCCATGGATGTGCCCCAGGGCCACGTAGTCGAAAGGCTCAAACACGCCGGCGTCGACGTTGTCCAAACCGCCCACAGAGACCTCCGAGTCGCAGCGCTCCGGCGTAAAGGCGCCCGCCGTCACAAACTGGTGAGCCACGGCGACGTTGCGCGCGGCACCCGCGCCTTCAATGCGCTCCAGGTCACAAGCCTCAACGACCACGCGCATGGCATCCGTGTAGTTCTCAACCGTTGCATCGGGGAAATAGTGACGAACGGTCGCCGGACGCAGGAAGGGGATAGGCCAGATGCGCACCGGACCCCACTCATCCTCAAGTTCGACGGGATCAACCGAGCCGTTAAAGACGGGAGACACGTACACCCCACAACGTGCGAGCGAGGCCGCCGCATAGCCCACGCGCTCCGCGGAGTCATGGTTGCCAGGAATAACCACGGCCGGCACACCAGACTGCGCCACCTCATCAAAGAACCAGTCGACCATGGAGACCGCCTCCGAGCTGGGAGAGGGCTTGTCATATAGGTCTCCCGCGACGAGCAGGGCGTCAACGGTGCCCCCACGCAGCAGGTCTAGGACCTGCGTGAGAATATGGCGCTGGTCATCCAACATGGAGAACTCGCACACGCGTTTGCCGATGTGCAGGTCTGCGATGTGAAGAAGTCTCATGGTGTCTCCCGGTGTGAGCAGGGTGAATGTCATTGATTAATGATTGTACGGTTATATGCGGACATTAAGGGCGCACCTTACGGGACATCCCATAAGGCCGTTCGGCATCAACACCATCTCGGTATGGTGGCGCCGCGCACCATTGCCACACATATTTGAGGAATGGCTACCCGCACGCACCGCCTCACAAAAGAGAATTACTCAAGCGAGCTCTCGCGCCACATGCGCATACTCCGATTCAAGAGCGGATACACGCAAGAAGAAGTGGCGCAACGAGCCGGCATCTCCACGTACACCTATCAAAAGTTTGAAAAGGGCGAGTCGCGTCCGGGCCATCCGATGAACCCGACGCTTTCGACCCTCATCGCCCTTTCAGACGTCTTTGACATCGACGTGTGCGACCTCTTTACTGTCGACTATGATGCCTTTAGTCCCGTTGACGGGGAGGAGACCCTCACCGGGGCTTCGGACGACTTGACGGACGCGTCTCAGAGCGACGCGCAAAATCACAGCTAATACGCCTGAGCGGCCCAAGCCCCAGGCAGCAAGGGGGCTTGCATGTACGGTCTTCAGGCCGAGGCGCACTTCGACGGCGCCCACTTCCTCACCAACTATTACGGCAAGTGCGAGAACCTCCATGGCCACCGCTGGCGTGTCGTAGCGACCATCGAGGTTGAGGATCTGCAAGATGGCACGAACGGCGAAGGCGCCCTGAGAGATGACGGCACCGTCACGAACGATGGCACCATGCGCGACATGGTCGTCGACTTTGGCGTGTTCAAGCGCATTGTCGCCGAAGTCGCCGACGAGCTTGACCACACCTTCCTTGTGGAGGAGGGCTCGCTTGCGCCCGCAACCGTCACCGCCCTCGAAAGCGAAGGCTTCACGCTCACTATGCTGCCGTTCCGAACCACGGCCGAAAACCTAGCCCGCTGGTTCTTCGACCGCCTTGCCGAGCGTAACCTCCCCATCTCCCAAATCGAGGTTGACGAGACGCCCAACAACCGTGTCTTCTATGCCCGCGAGGGACATGTGGGAAGGTAACTACCTGCGGTTTATTCGCCTGCATCGAACAAGTCGTGGCATCATTGTGAGCTCCCCGTTCGCGACTACTTAGTGTCCGCAATCCGTTGCATCATGGGTTCGAGAGATACGAACAACTGTTTGTACGGAGGCGAGGCATGGACACATTTTGCAGCACGGCGAGCATCGATCCCTCGACCGCGCGGGGCCCGTCGGATACGGGTCACGTCTACCTCTGCATCGACCTCAAGAGCTTCTACGCCTCTGTCGAATGCGCCGATCTAGGGCTTGACCCCTTTGAGGAGAACCTCGTCGTAGCAGACACGAGCCGCGGCTCCGGTACCATCTGCTTGGCCCTCTCCCCCGCCATCAAGGCCTGCGGCCTTTCGGGCAGGCCACGTCTTTTCGAGATACCACCCAACATCCGTTATCGAGCGATTAGACCGCACATGCGTCGCTATATGGAGGTCTCGGCGCAAATCTATGGCATATACCTGCGCTTTATTGCCAAGGAAGACATTCATGTCTACTCGGTCGACGAGTGCTTCATAGACGCCACGCCCTATCTGTCCCTCTATGGGACGGATGCCATGGGTCTCGCCCGCATGCTGATGGACGCCGTCCGTGCCGAGACACGCATCTGCGCCACGGCGGGCATTGGCACCAACCTCTTTCTCGCGAAGGTTGCGCTCGACATCCTAGCCAAACACGAGGAGAGCCACATCGGTGTGCTCGACGGCGAGCGCTTCCGTCGCCTGATCTGGTACCACCGTCCCATAACGGACATCTGGCAGATTGGTCCGGGCATCGCAAGACGCCTCGCGCGCTATGGCGTCTATGACCTTGCCGGCGTTGTGCTCATGGACGAGCCTCTGCTCAGGCGCGAATTTGGCATCAATGCGCGTCACCTTATGGAGCATGCGCGGGGCATCGAGAACTGTTCGATCGAGCAAATCCAGACCTATGAGCCAGAACGGCACTCCATCAGCACGGGGCAAGTGCTCACGCGCCCCTACACAACGGATGAGGCCCTCACCATCGTCCGCGAGATGGTCGACGAGGCTGTGCTCGATCTCGTGGGCAGCCGCCTCGCCTGCGGGCACGTCTCGTTATGGGTTGGCTACGAGGTTGACCATGCAGAGTGGGAAATCGCGGTGATGCGGCGCGGCCCCCATGCGGCCACCTCCCACAAGCTCTCGGCCCACACCTGCTCACGAGAGGCCCTCATGGGTGAGTTGGAGCGCATGTACAACGACGTGGTCGACCCTGCCCGCAAGGTAAAGCGCCTCACCATCGGCTTTGGTGACCTCGTAAGCCAGGAAGAGGCAGAGGTCACGCTCTTCACAGACCTCGAGGCAGAGGCGGCAGAGCGGCGTCTCGCCGAGGCGGCGCTCGCGGTAAAGAGTAGATTCGGCAAGAACGCGCTCGTGCGTGGCAGGAGCCTGCGCGACGAGGCGACGGGCATGGAAAGGAATGCTCAGGTGGGAGGCCATCATGCATAGGATGTACGCAACAAATGACATTGCACGCAATACGGACGCCGCACAGTTCATGCCATTTGCGGCCCTCACGGGCTTCGAGGAGCTGGCGGCCGAGCAAGCGAACGCGGGTGAGGCAAGGCGAACCCTCACGGAGGAGCACGCCGAAGAGATATCACGGATGCTCGTGCGCTTACGCAAAGGTGATTTGGTAGAGGCCACCTACTACGGGCGCGATCGCTATCGCACCACGATTGGCAAGGTTCGCCAGGTAGACAGCACATTCCGCATGCTCATACTAATTGGGGAAGGAGGCCAGCCTGACGCGCGCATCCTATTCGAAGACATCTGGAACCTTCGCCCGATGGCGAGCTAAGAATGGTTCCGCCAGCTACAACAGCGCGCGAATCTCCGCGAGCGAAGTGGCGAAGTGGATGCCGCGCTGGCGCTCATGGGTGGAAAGCCCCATCTCGATCATGAGGGCCAGCTGCGAGGCGAGAGAGTCATAGAAGCCGCCGAGGTTATAGAGGATGCACGGAGCGTCGAGGTGACCCAGCGCGACCTCGCTCATGACCTCCGCGATCTCCTCAAGCGTGCCCGTGCCGCCGGGGAACGCCACGAACGCGTCGCCGAGCTCAATCATCATGGCCTTACGCTCGGCCATCGTGTCGGTAACGATGAGACGCGTGAGCTCGTCGTACTGGAACTCGCGCTCGATGAACTCGCGCGGCTCGACGCCCGTCGCCTCGCCGCCCGCCACGATAACGCTCTGAGCAAGCTCGCCCATAAGTCCGCTCTTGGAGCCTCCGTAGACCAGCGCGTTGCCAGACTCGCCGATCCACGCGCCAAGCTCTCGCACCGCGGTCTTAAGCGCCGGGTCCCTGCCCTCGCTCGCGCCCAGGTAGACCGTGATATTCATAAGCGTCCTTTCACAAAATCAGAACCACCCTTAAAAAGGGTGGTTTGCTCTTAGGGTATAACCCACGGGCC
>UQWE01000061.1 GCA_900544655.1 uncultured Coriobacteriaceae bacterium | reverse complement strand
CGCGAGCGCACGCCGTCCCGCCGGGCACGCCCGCACCCGCCGCGCACACCCATAAGGAGCAATATGAACGTCAGCCAGGCACTCGAGCACGCAAGCGCGCTCTTCATCCCGGAAATCGTCTATTGCGAGGGCTTCCCCGCCATGGACTCAGAACGTCAGAAGAACGAGGAGGCCATGGCCGCGCTTCGCGAGGAGTTCGCCAAGAACGACAACCCTGGCTTCTCCTACGACGTCATCCGCGACCTCGCGGACCGCAACCGCGAGCTCTGCGACCAGATGGGCATCGAGCGCCTCGCCAACACGCGCGACCACAGCCTCGCCCGCGGCATGAGCGATGAGGACCTCTGCGCCGGCGTCGCCGCGCTCCAGAAGCGCAAGGCCACGACCGTCATCCGCGAGATCCGCGGCGACCGCAACAACCTCGCCGTCTCCTACGTTTCCAAGCCCGTCAAGGGCACGGTCCTGGGCATCGACATCGAGACGACGGACCGCTACCCGGACCGCGGCTACATCGTCAACGTGGGCTTCGAGCTCATGGAGCTCACGGCAGACGCCGAGCCCACCGGTGCCGAGGCCTACTTCTGCGGCATTCCGGAGATGTACGCCGAGAAGGGCGTGCCCCTCGAGAACATCCACCACATCACCTGGGCGGACGTCGACGGCAAGATTCCCTTCCGCGAGAACAAGGCACTGCAGGCCAAGCTCCTGAAGCTCATGAAGAAGTACCCGATGATGGCGCACAACGCGGCGTTCGAGGATTCCTGGTTCACGCTTCACCTCGACGGATACGCCGAGGCGAGGCGCGCGGGCAAGATCGTGCCCGTGGACACCCGCGACATCTGCCGCCAGCTCGACCCCGAGGTCAAGACCCTGCCGCGCGAGAGCTCTCCCGCATCCCTCGAGAACTGGGCCCGCAGGCGCGGCACCCTCTCTGCCAGCGAGGCCGAGGTGCACCAGGGTCTCGACGACACGGAGCTCATGCTCAGGACCGTCCAGGCCGAGTTCGCCGCCCGCAACTGCTTCAAGGCATAGTTCGGTCTGCGACCGCTTCAAGGCACGGCTCGACCCGCAACCACCTCAAGGCGCAATTACCAGGGCCGCCGCCTGTGACACGTATCGTCACGGGCGGGCGGCCCTGAGCTAGTGCGAGAAGAGGCCTACATCACCGCGCGGACGGCATCGATGAGGCGGGCGTTACGGATGGTGGCGGCAAGCGGCATGACGGGGCTCTCCGTGGCGCCGGCGCGCATGAGCTCGCAGAAGTGCGCGATCTCGCCGTGGAAGTCATCCGGATCGTAGGGCGCGGATATGACCTCGTCCTTCATGCCAGGGAGGCTCACCACCGCACGCTCCGGACGGTGTGCGCGCTCGACGAGGACGCTCCCCCGCTCGCAGCGAATCAGGACGGAGCAGTCATACTCCGCGGAGTCACCCGCCCAGTGGACGCTCGCACGCACGTCTCCAAAGTCGAGGTTGGCATCGCCAGACCAATCGACGCGCCCACCGGAGACGTCGCGCCAGTTTGCACGTGCGCTGACCTGGGGCTCATTGCCTTGCGTAAGTTCCTCGACCCAGCTCATCGGGTAGCAGCCGAGGTCATAGAGCGCTCCCCCGCTAACGGGGTTGACGAGATAACGGAGGTTGTCCTCTCCATAGTCGACGCACTGCGAGCACGTCAGCTCGCAGACGCGCCCAAGCTCGCCGGAGTCGATGAGGGCGCGCACGCGGGCGTGGAGCGGCACGAAGCGGCACTTCATCGCCTCCATGAAGAGGGCGCTCGAGCTACGAGCGGCATCGGCGAGCTGACGGGCCTCCGCCTCAGTAAGGACGGCCGGCTTCTCGCAGAGCACGGGCTTGCCGGCACGCATGGCCTCGAGCACCCAGCGGAGGTGCATGGAGTGCGGGAGCGCGAGGTAGATGGCATCGACCTCAGGGTCTGCGAGGAGGCTCGCGTGGGCGGAGGAGCCATCCGAACCATCGGCATAGATGCGGGCGGGAGCAAAGGCGGCAAGGCGCTCCGCCGAACGGCCGGAGACCGCAACGAGCCTGGCTCCCTCCACGGTCTCGAGACTAGCCGCAAACCTCTTCGCGATCCCGCCCGCCCCAAGGATTCCCCAGCGGATTTCCGATGCACTCATCTTGACCTCGCCTTCATTGGTTGTCTGTCTGGTATGAGGATAGTTCACCGAAGACACCTCATGACGTAGGAATCCAGCGGTGAGCACTCCTTTCTTCCCCGCAAGGTATGGCGCAAAATCCTCGAGAGTCTTGTCATAGGTAGGATCGTTCAAAATGCGGTTGACCACCAGCCATATGAAAACGAGCCCCCTATCATTCCCAAAAGCAGCATCGAAGGCGGGAATTGGCGCATAAAGCTCGTCGTCGATCTGGTACAGGTCATCTTCGGAGTCTTCTTTGCCGCAGAAGAGGTCCTCCGTGATTGTCCACATTGCCTCATACCAGGTTTTTAGGTATGTGGGGTCAGCAAATCGATCCAGGCAACCAATCTCGTCATTCATGACCATAATAACTGGCTCCATGCCTGCCTCCTCAACCTTAAAGAACTTGGCGACATGTTATCGATCTGTCTCAGACCTCGCGAATACCATCCCGTGATCCACGATCTTCACGATCAGCCAAGTCAGGTTTATTGGCAGGACAATCAGAAGGCCACAAGCCTATACTCGATCTCGTTGTCTCAAAAGGAGCGGAGCATGAAAACGATCAAGGTGGCGGCTGCCATCATCCAGAAGGATGGCAAGATACTCAGCTGTCAGCGCGGCTATGGCGAGTTCAAGGATGGCTGGGAGTTCCCCGGCGGCAAACTCGAACCCGGCGAGACTGGCGAGCAGGCAATCATTCGCGAGATCCAGGAGGAACTCGAGGTGACGATCGGAGACCTCGACTACTTCTGCACCGTCGAGCACGACTACGACACGTTCCACCTGTCGATGCAGTGCTACCTTTGCACGATTGTCTCCGGTGAGATCGTCGAGCTTGAGCACGAGGACATGCGCTGGCTTTCCATGGATAACCTCTGGGGCGTCGATTGGCTCCCCGCAGACGTAAAGGTAGTCAAAGAGCTCGAGAAGAAGCTCGCATAAATGCAAATTGAGGGGCACCCAAGAGGTGCCCTTTCTTTATGCGGCGCCCTCGCTCAGATCACTCATCATAAACTCGTAAATGTCCTGCCTAACGGGATCCTCGAGCTCGTATTTGATTTCGACCGCATTGTCACCGCTCTTTGTCTTGATCGGCTGAAACTGGCCAGAAGGTGCCATCTCTCCGAGGAAGTAGAACTCCTTTCCGTCCTTATCATCCTTGTTCTTTCTCATGAACAAGTAGGTCTTAAGGCCGTTGGCAGGACTTGCCATAAGACGCCTGATCTCGGGCGAATTCATGGTTCGATTGCTCTTCGAAATCGCAACAAGCGTGTCAGGTGAAAGAAATCTGTCCTCGTACTGAATAGACTCGCTGATGTCCGGCGCCTTGTCATAGTTGATAAACACCGGAAAGGTATTGGTTTTCTCGTCATAGAAGTAGCCGCCGAGGTTTTGGCCGTTGATGTTCTTCTCCCAGTTCATCAACCTGCAGACTTCCTCATAGGTGTACTTGGCGTTCAAGACGAAACCCGTATCTTTATACGTCTCTCCGTAGCCCTGTCTGTTTCTGGCAATTCCAAAATCGAGCACCTCAAGGATCTGCCTCTTGAACTCTTCATCCGCCAGGGCGGCAGAGAACTCCCTGGTCAGATGCGCGCCATTCTCGTCTTCCAAAAGCAATGGAACGAAGTGAGCTGGCGAGGAAAAATCACCCTTGAGAACGCCAAACGCGGAGCGAACAGAGCCATAGTTGAGGTAGGCGTTATAGCGCTCGAAAGCCGCCACGCGAAGAGCCTCATAGCCGCCAACATGTTGCTCTACAAGTTCACGAAGGACGAACAGGTCCTCGAATCGTTTACCGGACGCAAGCTTCTGGGAGATAAACCTGAGCGCATTGCATTGCGTCTCATTGAACTTGACATCGTAAGAGCGCTCGTACTTCGAAAGGAAGGCATGGTATGAGCCCAGCGAGCTGTTCTGGAAAATCAGCAAGGGATCGATCGATCCATTTTTATCAAACTCGAGGAGCGTCGGGATCCTACCGAGCCTCTGCCTGAGATCTAGGTACTCGTTCTTGAGGAAACGAATCGAAGTGAAATCGCCACCGTCAATCGCGCGATAGATTCGAGCCTGCGCAATACGGTCAAAGCTGACGGTCGAGCAGCCAGGAATCACAGAGTCGCCCTCTTGCACAAGTCTGCGCAGACGATCCTTGTTGTAGGTCTTATCTCCGGTAAGTGCCACAGGTACGAGGAAGTTACTCTGGAAATTCCCAATAAAGTCGAGGACAAGCGCGTATTCCTTGTTCTCGTTCTTGCGGAGGCCACGTCCAAGCTGCTGGACGAACACAATCGCCGAATCAGTCCGACGAAGCATGATGACTTGATTGAGGGACGGGATATCGATTCCCTCATTCATGATGCCAACAGAAAAGATGTACTGCAGCTCACCCGAATCCAGACGAGCAATCGCAGAGTTTCGTACCTCGTCGGAATCCTCACCGCTGATGGCACAGGTGCGGTATCCAAACTCATTGAACTTCCTCGAGAGTTCTCTCGCTTCGGCGTTCCTATTGCAAAAGACGAGTCCACGACGGGCCGACTTGCCAACGGAATACTCTTCGATCTTCGAGACGATATGCCTCACTCGTTCGTCAGAAGTTAGCTTGTTGAACAGCGTCGGGTCGTCGACGGTCTCATCGTCAATCTCAAGATCCGAGATGCCAAAGTAATGGAAAGGCGCGAGCATCTCATTCTCGAGCGCGTCTTGCAGTGTGATTTGAAAGGCGATGACATGGTTGAACAGCGCAAACACGTCATAGCCGTCGGTGCGGTTGGGCGTTGCCGTCATGCCCAGAAAGAACTTGGGTTTGAAGAAGTTCATGATCTTCTGATAGCTCGCGGCACCCGTACGATGGGCCTCGTCGATGACGATGTAATCGAACTCGTCCGGCTGGAACTCATCCAAATGCGGCGCCACAGTTGAGCACATGCCAAATACGCACGTGGCATCTGACACGTTTGCGCCGGATCGATAATCTGCGAACGTATAGTCCGAGCCGAGTAGTCTCTCGTAGCTCTTTCTTGAGGCGTCAAGAATACGCTGTCTATGAGCCAGGAACAGCACTTTCTTTGGCCGAGTTCTCAAGACGTCAAACGCTGACAGGAAGGTCTTGCCAGTTCCAGTGGCAGAGACGAGCAGAGCTCTTGGCTCATCCTTCTTGTGGATCGCTTCTAGCGCTTCAAGCGCGAGCTCCTGCATCTTATTGGGCGTGATCTTCTTCGTTGGGGTTTCGTCCTCGGCATCCGATTCGCCTAGATAGGTCTTGCGCCGAATGGCAGCCTTGGCGTCATTCGCGCGGGCCTTCTCATAACGCGAGATCCACTCCGCCGAAAGCTGAACCGTGCTCGAGTCGTTCCACAAGGCGTCAAACTCGCGACGGATCTCGCCCAGGTACTCCGCTTGTCCGAACGTGCGATATAGAACGTTCCACTCCCTGTTACAGGTGAGTGCCATCTGGGTCATGTTCGAGCTACCAACGATCACGGTGCTCGTCTGGTTCTCGTCAAAGATATATCCCTTGGCGTGCAAGTTGCCCTGGTAGGCACGAACCTCGATGTTGTCATACTCGAGAAGCTTGCGGTAAGCATCCGGCGAGTTAAAGCTCAGATACGTGGACGTGAGAAGCCTGCCGCGCACACCACGGGATTTGAGCTCGTTAAAGGAATCGACAAGTACCTGCAGGCCACCATCTGCCACGAAGGCGACGCAAAAATCAAACGAATTGCAGCATGCGAGCTGGCGCTTGATCTCCCCCAAGAGAGTGCCACCAGTGCTCTTTGAATTGGCAATCAGACGAGGGCTCGACGCCTCCTCAGAACGCACGGTATCAACGCTGTCGACACGCTCATCCATAGCTCAGACCAATCTCGAAGCTGCACGTATGGCCAGGATAGCAAGAATGCCGGACAGCAATCTCCCATTATTCTCGCGGACACCAAGACGGGCGGGCCGGCGAATCGCCGAAGCCCCTACCCGCCCACGCTCCCTCGGACACGCCCGCGTCCGCGCGGGTAGAATCTCCTCGGACGAAACGCGATGCCGGCACGACCGGCGAACAGGAGGACCATGGCAGACAAGAACCTGCACGTAGCAGCCGCGATCATCGCGCGAGACAACAAGGTTCTCGCCGCGCGGCGCAAGCACGGCATGGAGGGCTGGGAGCTGCCCGGCGGCAAGCTCGAGCCCGGCGAGAGCGCCGAGGACGCCTGCCGCCGCGAGATCAGCGAGGAGCTCGGCCTCGCCCTCGGCGTGCTCTGGCCGTTCACCACGATCGCACACGCATACCCCGAGTTCACGATGGAGATGGACGTCTTCTGCGCACCCGTCGACCCATCCGCCGAGCCGCAGCTCCTCGACCATGCGGAGCTCGCCTGGCTCGGTCGCGACGAGCTCCTCTCCGTCGACTGGCTCCCGGCGGACCTTGACGTCGTGAAGTCGTTCGGCTTCGCATGGGCAGACGTCTTCAACGACATGCACATGTAGGAAGCAGCCGCTTTCGATCGGGGCCCTGCACGTGTCCTTTAAGGGGACTACAATAGCCAGGCGCCCACACGGGCGCAAGCGCAAATAAGGGAGAGAAAGCGCATGGCAAAGAACACGGTCCTCACCCTCGCCAAGCAGGCGTCGGAGGGCAAGAAGGTGACCATGGTCACCAGTTACGACTACACCATGGCGTCGATCGTCGAGGCGGCGGGAATCAACATGATCCTCGTGGGCGACTCCCTCGGCATGACGATGCTCGGCTACGAGGACACCATCCCCGTCACGATGGACGACATGGTCCACCACACGCGCGCCGTCACGCGCGCAACGAGCGACACCTTCGTCGTTGGCGACATGCCGTTCATGTCCTACCAGGCCAGCGTCGAGGAAGCCCTGCACAACGCCGGCCGCCTCATGAAGGAGGGTCGCTGCAACGCCGTCAAGCTCGAGGGTGGCGTGCGCTGCGCGCCGCAGATCCACGCGATCGTCGAGGCAGGTATCCCCGTCGTCGGCCACGTGGGCATGACCCCGCAGAGCGCCAACAGCTTCGGCGGCTTCAAGGTCCAGGGCAAGAGCGCGGAAAACGCGCAGCGCATCGTCGACGACGCGCTCGCCGTCGAGGCCGCGGGCGCCTTCGCCGTCGTGCTCGAGTGCGTCCCGAGCGACCTCGCGGAGTTCATCACGAGCAAGCTCACCCACTGCTTCACCATCGGCATCGGCGCCGGCTCCGCGTGCGACGGCCAGGTGCTCGTCGCGCAGGACCTCCTCGGCATGACGCCGGGTGGCTTCAAGCCCAAGTTCGTTCGCCAGTTCGCCCAGGTGGGCGACACCATGCGCGATGCCTATCAGGCGTACGCCAATGCCGTGGAGACGGGCGAGTTCCCCGCCGCCGAGAACGGCTTCAAGATTGATGCCGAGGTCATGGACCAGATCAGGAGGAACAACTAATGAAGACCGCTGCTACCGTCGCCGAGGTTCGCGAGCAGGTTCGTGAGTGGAAGCGCGAGGGCCTGACCGTTGGTCTCGTCCCCACCATGGGCTACCTGCACGAGGGCCACAAGAGCCTGATCATGCGCGCCGTCGCCGAGAACGACCGCGTCGTCGTGTCCGACTTCGTGAACCCCACGCAGTTCGGCCCGACCGAGGACCTCGAGAGCTACCCGCGCGACTTCGACCGCGACTGCAAGCTGTGCGAGGAGGCCGGCGCCGCCCTGGTCTTCCACCCCGAGCCCTCCGAGATGTACGCGCCCAACGCCTGCACCTACGTCAACATGGACGAGCTCACGCACGAGCTCTGCGGCCTCACGCGCCCGATCCATTTCCGTGGCGTGTGCACCGTCGTCTCCAAGCTCTTCAACATCGTCACGCCGGATCGCGCCTACTTCGGCCAGAAGGATGCCCAGCAGCTCGCCGTCATCCGTCGCATGGTGCGCGACCTGAACTTCGGCATCGAGATCGTCGGCTGCCCGATCATCCGCGAGGAGGACGGCCTGGCCAAGAGCTCGCGCAACACCTATCTCTCCGCCGAGGAGCGTACCGCGGCGCTGTGTCTGTCGCGCGCCGTGTTCACCGGCCAGAAGATGGTCGAGGACGGCGAGCGTGACGCCGCGACCGTGCTCGACGCCATGAAGGCCATCATCGAGGCCGAGCCGCTCGCGAAGATCGACTACGTGAAGATGGTCGACTTCGAGAACATCGTCCAGATCGAGAAGATCGCCGACGAGC
>UQWE01000060.1 GCA_900544655.1 uncultured Coriobacteriaceae bacterium | reverse complement strand
GCGTGGCGATGGCGAGGCGCAACGTTCCCGGCACGAGGGGGAACCCCTCCGCATCGCGGACGGAGAGCGCGGCCCACTCCTCCGGCGCATAGCCGAGGGCGCCAAGGGCGGCGCGCAGGGCATCGCCATCCGGGCCAGCCAGAAGCTTGACGCCAGCCTCCTCGGGCTCGCCCTTCACGAGCAGCACGGGAGAGAAGGCGTTGCCAGACATGACCACGCCGGCATCAGCGAGATCGCCGAGCTCGGCCTTCGCCTTGTTCACGTACTCGTCACTCACACCCATGGAGACCTCCGCCGCCAACTTAACCGGTCTTTGATTCTAGCGCCCATTTTCCGGGTATAACCCTGTCGTTAACAATCGCGTGGGCCGCGCCTCACGCCACAAGATCATAGGAGGGCCACCATGGCTGCAAAGGCAATCACCCAGGATACGTTCGATGACATCATCCGCAGCTCCGAGAAGCCCGTCCTCGTCGACTTCTGGGCATCTTGGTGCGGACCCTGCCGCGCCCTCTCCCCCATCATCGAGGAAATTGCCAACGAGATGCCCAACGAGCTTGCCGTCTATAAGTGCAACGTCGAGGACGAGCAGGACCTCGCCATGCGCTTCCAGGTCATGTCCATCCCCACGCTCATCCTCTTCAAGGGCGGCAAGGCTGTTCACACGATGGTCGGCAGCGCCCCTAAGGCCCGTATCCTCGCCGAGCTGCGCGAGTACCTGTAGGCAAGCGCCGGCAAGCTCAGGGGCCAGACGCGCCGGACACATCGGGACTCCAGCTCGCCACACGCGTCCGGCATCACCAGCAAGATATACCAAGCGCCCGCGGAACCCATCGGCTCCGCGGGCGCTTCGCGTTCCATATCTCGAATCGTCTCTGGCCGCATCGGCACCGCACTCGCCCTAGCTCACAGCGTCGGCCACGCTATCTCGGCCCAGACATAGGCTCGCCCCGCTTCGGCCAGGCTACCAGCCCATAAAGAAACGGCCCTTACCGCGACCGTCCTTCTCAGGGGCCTTCAGCTTCACGATGTTCGAAGAAACCACGTGGCCGTCCTGCACCATGAGGCGAGCGATCGTCGGGCCCGCCATGCTCCTCGGGAACGTCGGGCTACCCGGGTTCACGATGATGGAACCGTTCGCGCGCTCGATGATCTCCGGCACATGGGTGTGGCCGCAAACCCCAACGTCACAGCGCTCGCCCGTAAGGTTTTCTCGATAGTGCGTGACGCAGAACTGCAACCCCTCGTATTCGAAGCGCACGAGACGCTTGACCTCAGGCCCGTACTCGCCCGCCCAGTCATTGTTGCCCAGGCACATCCGCAGGGGCGCAAGCGCCTTGAGCGTAATGAAGTCATCCTCCGAGGTAATGTCGCCGGCGTGGACGATGAGGTCGCACCCATCAAGCGCGTCAAGCAGCTCGCGGGAGAGCCTGCCGTGGGTGTCCGAGATAACGTCGATACGTCGCAGCGCCATGAGCTAGAGCCCCAGGGCGCGCTTGAGCTGCACGACGCGGCGGCGCGAGACGGAAATCTTCTTGCCCTCAACGCCAGCAATGCCAAGCTGCATCACGCCACTCGACACGACCTCGACGTCCTCGACGTACTGAAGATTGACGATGTAGCCACGGTGCACGCGGAAGAATCCGTGCGGAGAGAGCTTCGCCTCGAGCTGCGCGAGCGAGATAACCGAAAGATAGCGATCGGAATCCGTGTAGATGCAGGAATAATCGTCCTTCGCCTCGATATAGCGAATCTGGTCGATGGGGACGAGGACCTTGCGGCCGCCCTTCTCGACGGGAATGCGCTCGGCCGGGGCAGCCGGGGCGGCAGCCTGCTTGCCGCGAGCCTCAACCTTGTCGAGGGCTCGCTCGAGACGATCCGTCTCGACAGGCTTCATCAGGTAGTCGACGGCGTCGACGTCAAACGCCTCGAGCGCATACTCGCTGTAGGCGGTGACGAACACCACCGCAGGCGGGTTTTTGAGCTTATGGAGCGCCTCGGCAAGCTGCATGCCGTTCGTCTTGGGCATAGAGATGTCCAGGAACAGCACGTCCGGGCGGCTATCCATCAGCTTCTCGACGGCGTCACGAGCGCTCGAAGCCTCGGTGATGTTCTCGACCCTTCCGGTCTCCTCGAGGAGGAAGCGGAGCTCGGAACGAGCAGGGGCTTCGTCGTCAACGATCATGGCACGCAGCATAGAATCACATTCCTCGTCAGTCGTGAGCGGCGGTGCGCGCGAGGCGCAGCGTCACGCACGTCCCCTCGCCGGGCTTCGACATGATGTCGATTCCCGAGTCGAAACCATAAAACCTCTCGAGCCTCTCTGCAACATTCCTCAGAGCGATGCCCGTTCCCTTCTCCTCGCGTGAGCAGCCACAGGGCTGGTCGCGCGAGATGATGCAGCGCAGCTTTTCAAGCGTTTCCTCATCCATTCCAAGGCCGTCGTCTGTTACGGCAATTAGGACGTCGGACCCATCGATCTCTGCCCTGATGTCAATGTTCAGGGCACCCTCATCGCGCATGGCATGACGAACGGCGTTCTCCACGATCGGCTGGACGATAAAGGCCGGGACGAGCACGTCCCCGCACCCGAAGCCAACGTGCTCGTGCTCGGAGATGCGGTCCTCGCCAAAGCGAGCATGTTCGAAGCGCAGGTAGCGCCTGGTCTGTTCGAGCTCGCGGGCAAGCGGGATGAGTTGGTCAGAGCTCTCGAGCGTCTGACGATAGAAGACCGCGAACTCACGCAGGAGATTGCGTGCACGTGTCGGGTCCGTGCGCGTGAACGCCGCGATGGTGTTGATGGTGTTGAACAGAAAGTGCGGGTTGATCTGCGCCTGTAGGGCCTTTACCTCGGCCTTTGCCGTGAGCTCTGCCTGACGATCAAGCTCGTGGGTGGAAAGCTGGGTAGAGAGCAACTGGCCAAAGCCGCGCGCGATCGCAAGCTGGCTACGGTTGATGTCCGCGGGCGAGCGATAGTAGAACTTGATGGTTCCGCACACGCGGTCCTGCACGTTAAGCGGAACGACGATGCCGCCGCGCACGCTACGAGGCAACTCCGTGTTGTCATCCTCGTTGCGGGACTGGAACATCCCGAGCTTGCCCGTCTTGAGCACCTCGAGCGTGCCCGCCGTGTGGATGGGGCTACCGGGAGGGAAGTCCGCGGCAAGCGCGCCCTCGTAGGCGAGCACGCGCTCCGTATCCGTCATGGCGACGGCGATAGCCGTGGTCTCAGGCAGAAGGAGGCTGCAAACCGCCTTGCAAGCCTGCGGGGCAAGGCCGGATCGCATGAGGTCGAGCGTCCTGGAAGCAAGGCCCAGGATATGCTCGGTGCCCTGCGAGTTACGAATATCCCCGCAGCGAGCGAGCCCCTTGTTCAAGCGGTGTGCCGTCATGCCTCCTCTTCCCTGCTCGTGGTGGTATCGTTCCGATTCTCGCCTTGCGTTTGGGCCTTATCTTGGCCCTGAGGCCGTGACTCGGCCCGGCGCTGGTCGCCCTGGCGCTGGTCGCGCCCCTTGCTCTTTGTCCCGCCACGTCGGGGGACAGGTTCCGGGCGCTTAGTCTGGATCTCCGCGATCTTGGCCGCTAGCTCTTCGTCGTTCCAAAGCCCGTCGATTGCGGTTGGCCAGAAGCTCAACAGACGCGCGTAGTTCTGCGCGTTCGCGCTGGCATAGGATCGAGCCTCGTCAATACCACGGCACCAGATGGCAAAGCTCTGGCGCCTGCTCGGCCCGGCAACGACGCGCGCAAGGATGGTCTTCGAGATCCTCTCCTCGACCTCCGGCGAGATCCAACGACCGGGATAGGGCATGAGGGACGCGGGCGTGACCTGGTGAAGCTCCTGCCTCTGCGAGCAGAACGCGAGCTTGGCGCGTTCATACAACCAACGGTAGATGTCCTGGAGGAAGCGGTTTGGCTCATCCGGCGTCGCCGGCGGAAGGTGTCGCACGTACCACTTGTTGTCAAACCACATCTCAAAACCAGAGAGGCGCAGGTTGAAGAGGTAGTCGAGGTCTTCGCCACGCGTGATCCAGGGATCGAAGGGCACCTGGGAGAAGGCGCTCGCGTGAATGGCAAGGCACCCGCCGCAGACGTAGTTAGAGCGGCAGATGCGCGTGCCGGCAAGCGCGGAGGACATCCA
Organism: uncultured Coriobacteriaceae bacterium; assembly: GCA_900544655.1. GTDB lineage: Bacteria > Actinomycetota > Coriobacteriia > Coriobacteriales > Atopobiaceae > Parolsenella. The sequence goes on along the minus strand of UQWE01000060.1, from coordinate 4,249 downwards.
CTCGTTGAACTCCTCGCGTTTCGACCACCAACGCTCCCAGAAGCGGCGCTTGCCGCCGTCTGCAAGGTGAGATCCATCGGCATCCACAAAGTGACCGGTCTTCGCGAGAATCTTCAGGTCCTGACGCGTGAGGTGGCCCAGACCGAAGACCGCGTCCACAAGAAAATCCGGGGAAAGGGTGACTTCGTCGTCATCCACGAAAACGGCAACGTCGTAGCCGAGCACTGCGCAGACGGCGAGGCCGAGGTTGCGGATGGCACCGTAGCCACGAAGTGAAACCGGCTCGCCGTCGATACCAGGGCAGAGGCTCTCGATGTGGGCGGCGATGAGACGCGCCTCGGGGGCGCCCACGACATAGGGCGAAAGGCCCTCGTGGTCACGGACGATGGCGTTGATGCGGGCGCGAGCCGCAGCCTGTGCGTTCGGCGGGGCAACGACGAGGATAATCGTCCTCATCACGCCGCGGACATCGTCAAGCGAGTCGAGACAGCGCGCGAGCTCCGGCAGGGGCTCGTCTATGGACGTGGCGTGGTCATAGACTCCCGGCTGCGAAGGGTCCGTAGCCCAGTAGGTTGGTATGACGATAGCGGGATTCAAGGGCACTACCAGCGATATCCAGTACGAGAAGCGGCAGCATGGACCACGACGTCGCGTGCGACACGAGTCTGCCCGAGGCAGGTAAGAGCCTTGTCCATGAACACCAACTCCCCTTCATCTCTTTCTGACATTCTACCTCACGGAGCATTTGCAACCGCTCGCCGAATGACAGACAAAACAACGCGCAGAGAAGAGTGCGCCCTCCGGTCCAGTCCGGGCACCGCGGCCTGTGACGCGCCCGGAGCGCGGCTCGAGCGCCACGGCCCGCCCCGTCCACGCAAACAAGGGTCCGTCCCGTCCCCTCAAATAAGGGCCCGCTCCGGTTCCCGAAGCGGGCCCTAGCCCAAACTATGTCAGGCGCGCGAACCTAGCTCGTGACTTAGGCCTCGTTGTAGAGGGCCTTGAGCTTGAGCAGGTGAGCGTAGCGCTCCATAGCGGCTTCCTCGTTCTCGGCGAAGAGCTCCTTGGCGCGCTCGGGGAAGGAGCGGGTGAGCGAAGCGTAACGAGCCTCGTTCATCAGGAACTCCTGGTAGCCACCCGCCGGCTCCTTGGAGTCGAGCGAGAACTTCTTGCCCTCCGGCGCAGCCGGGTTGAAGCGGAAGAGGTTCCAGTAGCCGCAGTCCACAGCCTTCTTCATCTCGGACTGGCAGTTCATCATGCCGCCCTTCTTGATGGAGTGCATCTCGCACGGGCTGTAGCCGATGACCAGGGACGGGCCGTCGTAGGCCTCGGCCTCGGTGATGGCCTTGAGGGTCTGGGCCGGGTTGGCGCCCATGGCGACCTGGGCGACGTAGACGTAGCCGTAGGACATCTCGATCTCGGCGAGGGACTTCTTCTTGGTCACCTTGCCGGCGGCAGCGAACTGCGCGACCTGGCCGAGGTTAGAGGCCTTGGAGGCCTGGCCACCCGTGTTGGAGTAGACCTCGGTGTCGAAGACGAAGACGTTGATGTTGTGGTTGGAAGCCAGGACGTGGTCGAGACCGCCGAAGCCGATGTCGTAGGCCCAGCCGTCGCCGCCGAAGATCCAGAAGGACTTCTTGGTGAGGTAAGCCTTGTCGGCCAGGATGGCCTTAGAAGCATCGCAGCCGCACTTCTCGAGCTCGGCGATGTAGGCAGCGGCCGTGGTCTTGGAGGCCTCGGTGTCGTTGCGGTTCTCGAGCCAGGCGGTGGCAGCGACCTTCAGCTCGTCAGAGGCGTCGCCCTGGAGGAGAGCCTCAGTCTCGGCGACGAGCTTGTTCTGGACGGCGGCATAACCAACGGCGAGGCCGAGGCCGTGCTCCGCGTTGTCCTCGAACAGGGAGTTGTTCCAGGCCGGGCCGTGACCCTCAGCGTTGACGGTGAAGGGCGAGACGGCAGCCGGGTTGCCCCAAATGGAAGAGCAGCCGGTGGCGTTGGAGATGAACATGCGGTCGCCGCAGAGCTGGGTGACGAGGCGCGCGTAAGCGGTCTCGGCGCAGCCGGCGCAGGAGCCGGAGAACTCGAGGTACGGCTTGGCGAACTGGCTGCCCTTGACGTTGGAGGCAACGAGCTCCTTCTTCTCCGTGACCTTGTTGACGGCGTAATCCCAGACGGGAGCCTGGTCGAGCTCGTCCTCCTGCGGAACCATGGTGAGGGCGTCCTTCGGGCAGACCTGGACGCAGTTGTAGCAGCCCATGCAGTCGAGCGGGGAGACGGCGATGGCGAACTTCAGACCCTCGGCGCCCTTGCCCTTGGCATCGATCATGCGCATGTTCTCAGGAGCCGCGGCAGCCTCGTCAGCCGTGAGGGCGATCGGGCGAATCGTGGCGTGCGAGCAGACATAGGCGCACTGGTTGCACTGGATGCACTTGGTCTCATCCCAGTGCGGAACCATAACGGCAACGCCGCGCTTCTCGTACTGAGAGGCACCGAGCTCCCACTGGCCGTCGACGTACTTCTCGAAGGCGGAAACGGGCAGCGAGTCGCCGTCCATGCGGTTGATCGGGTCCATGATCTTCTTGACCTGCTCGACGATCTCCGCGCGGCCCTCGATGGAGAGCGTGGAGGGAGCGTCCTCGGCAGTGGCCCAGTCAGCGGGAACCTCGAACTTGTGGAAGGCGGTGGCGCCGGCATCGATGGCCTTGTGGTTGGCGTCGACGATGGCCTGGCCCTTCTTCATGTAGGACTTGGTGGCGGCGTCCTTCATGTACTGGAGGGCGTCAGCGGCCGGCAGGACGTTGGCCAGCGCGAAGAACGCGGATTGCAGCACGGTGTTGGTGCGCTTGCCCATGCCCACCTTGGCGGCGAGGTCGATGGCGTCGATGAGGTAGACGTTCACGTTGTTCTTGGCGATGTAGCGCTTAGCCACGGCCGGCATGTGCTCGGCGAACTCCTCATCAGACCACTGGCAGTTCACGAGGAACGTGCCGCCCGGCTTGACGTCGCGGACCATCTTGAAGCCCTTGATGATGTAGGACGGGTTGTGGCAGGCCACGAAGTCGGCCTTCGTGACGTAGTACGGCGAGCGGATCGGGGAATCACCGAAGCGCAGGTGCGAGACGGTAACGCCACCAGTCTTCTTGGAGTCGTACTGGAAGTAGGCCTGGACGTACTTGTCCGTGTGGTCACCAATGATCTTGATCGAGTTCTTGTTGGCGCCAACGGTGCCGTCGCCGCCGAGACCCCAGAACTTGCACTCGATGGTGCTCGGGTCAGCGGTGTTGGGCGCGTCCTCGTCCTCGGGGAGGCTGAGGTGCGTGACATCGTCGTTGATGCCGATGGTGAACTCGCGCTTGGGCTCGTCCTTCTTGAGCTCCTCGAAGACGGCGAAGGCAGACGCGGGCGGCGTGTCCTTGCTGCCGAGGCCGTAACGGCCGCCGGAGACGTGGATATCGGTCTTGCCGGCCTCGTAGAGGGCGGAGACGACGTCCTGGTAGAGCGGCTCGCCGATGGAGCCCGGCTCCTTCGTGCGGTCCATGACGGCGATCTTCTTGACGGTCTCGGGGAGGACGTCAACGAAGTGCTTGATGGAGAACGGACGGAACAGGCGGACCTTCACCAGGCCGACCTTCTCGCCGTGGGCGTTGAGGTAGTCAATGACCTCCTCGAGCACGTCGCAGAAGGAGCCCATGCAGACGACGACGCGGTCGGCATCGGGAGCGCCGTAGTAGTTGAACAGGCCGTAATCAGTGCCGAGCTTGGCATTGATCTTGCCCATGTACTCCTCGACGACAGCCGGCAGCTCGTCATAGGCCTTGTTGCAGGCCTCACGGTGCTGGAAGAAGACATCGCCGTTCTCGTGGGAGCCGCGGGCGTGCGGGTGCTCGGGGTTCAGGGCGTGGTCACGGAAAGCCTGGACGGCGTCCATGTCGAGCATGTCCTTGAGGTCGTCGAAGTCCCACATGGCGACCTTCTGGATCTCGTGCGAGGTGCGGAAGCCGTCGAAGAAGTTCAGGAACGGCACGCGGCCCTTGATGGCAGCGAGGTGGGCGACAGGCGAAAGGTCCATGACCTCCTGGACGTTGCCCTCGGCGAGCATGGCGAAGCCAGTCTGGCGGCAAGCCATGACGTCGGAGTGATCGCCGAAGATGTTGAGCGCGTGGGAAGCGACGGTACGAGCGGAGACGTGGAACACGCCCGGCAGGCCCTCGCCAGCGATCTTGTACATGTTCGGGATCATGAGCAGCAGGCCCTG
>UQWE01000059.1 GCA_900544655.1 uncultured Coriobacteriaceae bacterium | reverse complement strand
CGGCGGCCTCGTAGATGGAGCCCTCGATATGCTCGCCCACGGCGCAGATCACGGACGTGGCCGGGACCTCGACGACCTCGCCGGTGGCGACGGGGCTGCGGCGACCGGACTCGTCAGGCTCGCCAAGAACCATCTTGTCGCAGGTCAGGATGCCGGCACGGACGCCCTTGGGAGCGAGCAGCTCGCAGAGCTCGACGCCCTCGGCGAGGGCCTCGGCCAGCTCCTCCTCGTCGGCGGGCATATAGCGCTTGGTGCGACGGTAGACGATGCGGACGTTCTCGACGCCCGGAAGACGCTTGGCGCCGCGGGCGGCGTCCATGGCGGTATTGCCAGCGCCGACGATGACGACGTCGGTGCCGAGGGCGGAGAGGTCCTCTCCCCTCTTGGCGGCACCGAGGAACTCGAGGACGTCAATCTCCTCGCCGTACTCGAGGCCCACGTGGCCGGGAGCCCAGGCACCGCAGGCCACGACGACGTCGGTGTAGCCCTCGGCCTTGAGCTCAGCGACGGACTTGGCCTCGACGCCGGTCTTGACCTTGGCGCCATAGGCGAGGCAGAGCTCGACGTCGCGGTCGATGTCCTCGTCAGAGATGCGGAACGCCGGGATGATGTGGCGAGCGACGCCGCCCAGGGTCTCCTTGCGCTCGAGGATCGTGACGTCGGCGCCGGCGCGGGAGAGGAAGAAGGCACAGGCAAGACCAGCCGGGCCACCACCGATGACGGCGACCTTGTGATCAGAGGCACCCTCGACGGCCTTGACGCCGTCGGCCTTGATGGCGGCAAGCAGGGAGTCGATGCCGCCGCGAGCGGCCTTGAGCTTACTCGCGCGGATGGCGGCACCCTCGGGCTCGTAGAAGGCGCGCATGCACTTGGCGCCGCAAGGATGCGGGCAGAGGTTGCCGGTGATGAACGGCAGGGCGTTGCGCTCGGCGATAATCGCGATGGCGTCATCGAGCCTGCCCTCGTCGACTGCGGCGAGGTAGGCGGGGATGTCCTGCTCGATCGGGCAGTTGTTGCGGCAGGGCGAGGTGAAGCAGTTCGTCAGCGGGAGCGGCCAGTCGAGCTTGTGGGCCGGCATCGGCTTGACGGGCTTCTTGTACTTCGGGGAGGCGGCGACGGCCTCGTCGAGAGCGGCGACCGCGGCGACGTCGACATCATCCTTGCGAGCGACATCGGCGAGAAGGCTGGCGATCTGAGAGAAGCGCTCGTAGCCGCCGGGCTTGAGGACGGTCGTGGCCATGGTGACGGGCCAGATGCCGGCACCGTAGACCTCGCGGATGTTCTGGGCGTCAGCGCCGCCGGAGTAGGAGATGCGGAGCTTGCCGTCGAACTGCTCGGAGATGCGGCGGGCGAGGTGGATGGTGAGCGGGAACAGCGAACGGCCGCTCATGTACATCTCCTCGCTCGGGAGCTCCTTGCGGGTGACGTCGACCGGGAAGGTGTTCGTGAGCTTCACACCGAAGGACAGGCCGCGCTCGGCCGTCAGCTTGATGAGGCGCTCGAACATGGGGATAGCGTCCGCCCACTGCAGGTCCTCGCGGAAGTGCTTGTCGTCGAAGGCGATGTAGTCGAAGCCAAGGGAGTCGAGGCGCCCGCGAGCGTAGTCATAGCCGAGCAGCGTGGGATTGCACTTGATGTAGGTGTTGAGGCCCTTCTCGGTGATGAGATAGGTGGCGATGCGCTCAATCTCCGCCGGCGGGCAACCGTGGAGCGTGGACTCGGTCACGGAAGAGGAGACGTGCGGGCTCACGGAGTCGACGAATGCCTGGTCGACGTTCTGGAAGCGGTTGAGGTTGGCGCTGGCCCAGGCCTGGCACTCCGCCCAGGCGTCGGTCTTGGAGGCGTCCTTCATGCCCTCGATGTAGGCGTCGACCTTGGGGCTCTTGATGCCCTCGAGGTCATAACCCACGCTCATGTTGAAGACGAAGCCGTCCGGGTCGCCAAGGCCGAGCTCACGGGCGAGCAGCTTGCAGGCCCACCATGCCTTGATGTACTCGTCCATGGCCTGCGGAACGGTGAGCTCCGTGGACCACTCGCAGTTGTAGCACTCGTCCTCGGCCACGATGCAGGGCTTGTTGACGCACGCGGAAAGCTCCTCGCCGTCCATGACCTGGACGGTCTTGAGCTCGAAGAAGCGGGCGCCGGCCACGTAGGAGGCGACGATGTTCTGGGCGAGCTGGCTGTTCGGGCCAGCGGCGGGACCAAAGGGCGTCTCGATCTTCTCGGCGAAGATCGCATCGGCGCCACCCTCGTGACGCACGATCTTGCGGATGCCGAAGATGCTGCCCTTGTCTGCGTGCTCGGTGATGATCCAGTTCATCAGCTGTGCGAACGGGATCGGCCTCATGATGTCGCTCATGGTGTGAGCTCCTCTCCTGCCCCGTCGAGACCGCGCGACGTGGCGAGTGTGGATAACGCGGGCGAGCCTACGCCCACGCGACGGCCCCGCGGAGGCCGCCTTGCCCTCGTCCAGACCCCCGTCCGGACGAGGACGCGCGGCCAGGTCCCAGCCCGGCCACGCCCACGGGCCAGCGCCCTTGCGCCGGCCCGAAGGAGGACTAACTAGTAGGTGCGGTGGTTCAGGTCGCCCCAGAGCTTCTTGGACTGCTCGAGGGTCCAGGCGTTGATGCGCTCCTCGTCAAAGGCGACGAACTCGCGATCCTTGTAGAGGACCTGGCCGTTAACGATGGTAGTGCGGCAGTTCTTGCCCATCATGCCGAAGAGCATGTGGCCGTCGATGTTCTCGTCCGAGAAGGGCGTGAAGACCGGATAGTCCATGACGATGACGTCGGCGGCGGCGCCGGGCGCGAGGATGCCGAGCTGGCGGCCGAAGTACTTCGTGGCCATCTTGGCGTTGTTCTCGAAGAGCATGGTCATGGCCTCGCCCCAGCCAACGTTGGGCATGGCGGCGTTGTGGCGCTGGATGATCAGGAAGACCTTGAGGCTCTCGAGCATGTCGTGGGTGTAGGCGTCCGTGCCCATGCAGACCGGGATGCCGCGACGGAAGAACTCGAGGACGGGAGCGCAGCCAACGGCGTTGCCCATGTTGGACTCGGGGTTGTTGACGAGCCAGGTGCCGGACTCGCGAATGATGTCCATCTCGGCGGGCGTCACGTGGATGCAGTGGCCGAGCATGGTGTCCGGACCGAGGAGGTTGTGCTGGAGCAGGCGCTCGACGGGCGAGATGCCGCCACGGTTGAGACGGGAGTCCCAGACGTCGTTCATGCCCTCGCAGACGTGGATGTGGAATCCGGTGAGCCCGTCGTTGGCCTCGGCCATCTTGTCCATCGTCTCGTCTGACAGGGTGAAGGTGGCGTGGCCGCCAAACATCGCGGCGATCATGTTGTCACCGGCCTCGCGGGCGTCATGGGCCCACTTGGCGAACTCGGCGTTCTCCGCGATGGACTGGTCGCGCTTCTCCTCGCCACGGCGGTCGGACACCTCGTAGCAGAGGCAGGAGCGCATGCCGAGCTCCTTGGCGACGTCCTTGATGGCGAAGAGGGAGCCGGGGATCTCGCAGAAGCTGGCATGGTGGTCGAAGATCGTGGTCACGCCGTCACGAAACGAGTCGAGGATCGTGGCGTAGGCGGAGGCGCGGGTACCGTCCAGCGTGAGGTTGTCGTCGATCTTCCACCACTGCTGCTCGAGGTTCTCGAGGAAGTTGGTGGGGTTGCAGCCCTCGATGGCAAGGCCGCGGGCGAGGCCGGAGTAGATGTGCGTGTGGCAGTTGATGAGGCCCGGCATGATGACACCACCATGGGCGTCGACGTACTCGTAGCCAGGGTTAGCGGCCTTGAGCTCCTCCTCGTCGCCGATGGCGGAGATGGTGTCTCCGTCGATGGCGACGGCACCGCGCTCGAGGTAGGGGTTCTTGGAGTCGCGAGTAATGACACGACCATTGCCAACGATCAGCATAGTGCTCCCTCCAACGGGCAGGCGGGGTTTGTCACCTGCGACTCTTTGATGGAAGCGCGGCCGGACTCCGGCTGACGGATCGCTCCGCCTCGCGTGGCGCATGCGGGTGTTCCCGTTTCGCGCAACGCCGGCGGGCCCTCCCCCGCCGCGCGCAGCATGGCCTCGTGACCATGACTTGAACCCATTGTTGCCATTCATCAGCGAACCCATGTCGTTCCTCTGGCGAGCGGCAGTGCTCGTACATTATGTTTTTAGCCCTAACTATTTGTTATATCTGCAGGTTTATCCATGCGTTCACGATTCGAGCGATTTGTGGCGTTTCGGCGAGCGGTATCTTTTTGAGCGGCATTGCTTAACAAGTTGGCTGCGGTTTCGTTACTCACAAGCAACAACAGCGCACGATAACGACCAACAGATTCGCCCGTGGCCAAACAGAATGTTTGGATCACTCGCCGGTGTGAGACAAAAGCCAGGTGACTAAAAACGCGGGCCCGCCCAGTTGGACGGACCCGCGCCAACCCTCCTAGGAGAGGTCGATCTCGCGGCCGGAGACAAACTTGCGCACGAGGCGGCCACCCTCCTCAGCAAGGTAGACGTAGCGCTCGACTCGCTCCCAAACGTCAAGCTCACGCGGGGTGCGTATCGCGGAATCGTCAAGGACGAGGGCGTCGAACTCGTAGCCCTCGGCAAGGGAGCCCACGCGACCGAAGAACGAGCCGCCGCCAGCCGTCGCGAGCCACAGAGCCTCCTGCGTCGTCAGAGGAGCAAGGCCATCGTCGACGAGGCGCCAACGCAGCTTCGAAACCGCCACGGCATCCGCCATGCAGCGGAACATCGAGAGGTTCGCGCCACCCGCCACGTCGGTGCCCAGGCCAACGTTCATGCCAAGGTCGAGGTAACGGCGAACAGGCGCGATTCCGCTAGATAGCTGGGCATTGCTCTGCGGGCAGTGCGCCACATACGTACCGGTGCCGCGCAGGAGCTCAGTCTCGGTCTCGTCGGAATAGATGCAGTGGGCCATGACGGTGCGGTCGCCCAGCATGCCGAAGTGGTCATACGCGTCGCCATAACAGCTCGACCACGGGCACAGCTCCTTGACCCAGCCGCACTCCGAGGGGTTCTCGGAAAGGTGGCTCTGGACGGGCAGGCCAAACTCGTCGCGAATCGACGCGAGCTCGCCCATGAGCTCGTCGGTGACGCTCGGCGTGAAGCGCGGAGTGATGATCGGTGCCGTGTGGTCATAGCGACCGTCGACGTCGGCAAGCCAACGGCGAGTGTCGGCCGCGGACTGGGCAGTGTCCTCCTCGAGGTCAACGCCACCGTTGCGGTCCATGTTCACCTTGCCCACGTAGGAGGTGATGCCGGAGGCCTCGAGCTTGTCCATCAAAAGCTCGGTCGCCTCGACGTGGAGCGTGCCGAAGACGACGGCGCGCGTCGTGGCGCTGCGGCGCAGATCATCCGCGAAGATGTCGTAGGCGCGGCCGGCGTAGTCGAGATCAGCGTAGTGGGCCTCTTCCGGGAACGTGTGGGTGTTGAGCCAATCGAGCAGCTCGAGGTCCATGCCGAGGCCGCGGAACGCATACTGCGGGGCGTGGATGTGGATGTCGCTCATGCCGGGGATGATCAGGTTGTCGCCGCAGTCGATCAGCGGCAACGAGGCATATTCCTCCGGCCGCTCGGCAAACACGCCGGCGGAGACGCCGTCGACGCAAACGGCGTAACCAGATGGCACGCAGGTAACCTCCTGCGGAGTGGTGTTATAGCAGACGTTACCCTTGAGAACAAAAGACTTGGTGTCCATGATTTGACTCCTCTCGGCCCTCATAGAGGGCGCGTTGGGCGGTGAGGTGCGATTCTCCGGGCACTCCGGAGCGCGGGCGTTAGGCAGCGGATGCGCCAGCGCCTAAATCAAAGCGTATTTCACGATAAAGACAATGGCGAGCGCGTACATCATCGGGCTGATCTTCTTGGCATTGCCAGACAGCAGGTTGATCACCACATACGAGATGATGCCCAGCGAGATGCCCTCGACGATGCTGTAGCAGAACGGCATGCCCACGAAGCACAGGAACGCCGGAATGGACTCGGTCATGTCGCCGAAGTCGATGTTCAGGACCGAACTTGCCATGAGCGAGCCCACTATGACGAGCGCCGGCGCGGTGGCGAATGCCGGAATCGCGAGGAAGATCGGTGAGAGGAACATCGAGAGCAGGAACAGCACACCCGTGGTGAGGGCCATGAGGCCCGTGCGACCGCCCTCGGCGATGCCTGCCGCGCACTCGACGGAGCAGCAGGTGGCGGAGTTGCCCAGCGCGCCGGCAATCATCGTGGCGATGGACTCGGCGCCCATCGCGCGGCCAACGCCAGGCATGTTGCCGTCCTCGTCAAGAAGTTCGGCCTTGGCGCCGAGACCGATAAGGCTACCCACGGTGTCGAAGAGGCTCGTAAGCAGGAATGCGAAGGCGACGACAATAAACCCGAGGTCAGCAACTTGCGAGAAGTCCATCTTCATGAGCGTGGGCGCGAGGGACGGCACGGCGAGGCCGTGGGAGAAGTCGGGCAGGAGGCTCGCATAGCCAGCGGCGGGATCGGGCACATACAGACCCATGAGCTCGCAAATTATGCCGAGAACCCACGTGATGAGGATGCCGACGAGAATGTTGCCCTTGACGTTGCGCGCCATGAGGACGCCCGTGATCAGCAGGCCAGCGCAGAACAGCACGACGCTGATGCCGGCGGTGTTGAAGGTTCCGTTTGCGATGCTACCGGAGAACGAGAAGACCGAGACGAGCGTGGCGGGGCTACTCACGACGAGACCGGAGTTCTTGAGGCCGATGATCGTGATGAACAGACCGATACCCGTGCTGATGGCGTACTTGAGGTTGATCGGGATTGCGCTGAAGATCTTCTCGCGCAGGCTCGTGAGCGAAATGATCGCGAAGGCGACGCCCTCGACAAAGATGGCAGCGAGCGCGACCTCCCATGTATAGCCCATGCCAAGGACCACGGTGTAGGCGAAGTAGGCGTTAAGGCCCATGCTCGGAATGAGGACGAACGGATAGTTGGTGAGAACTGCCATCGCGAGCGTGCCGAGGAAGCACACGAGGGCCGTCGCCGTGAAGACCGCGCCGGCGTCCATGCCGGTGGCGCTCATGACGGAGGGGTTGACCGCGAGGACATAGGCCGCCGTGACGAACGTCGTCAGGCCCGCGAGGACCTCGGTCTTTACCGAAGTGCCGCGTTCCGTGAGATGGAACAGCTTATCGAGCTTGTTATCCATGGTGTTTTTCTCCCTTAAACCTCTGCGAGCCTATGCGCTCGCATGCCGTCGTGGGCCCTCGCCCACGCCTTCCGTGGACTTGCCACGAACACAGCCCCGGCACCGCGAAGGAAGAGGTCACCGTACGCATGCCCCTACCACGTGTTTTGCGTGCCGTTGGTCACGGACGGGCTCGATTCCTTCGCGAGAGGACGAGTCGGTCCGCATCGGGTTGGCATGATTATTATTTATTACTATGCTCGATAATAATTTGTTGTTGCAGACGGTAGATATTATCCCGCAAACGGTAAAAATGGGTCCTGAGCTGGTCGTTATATTAATTTGGAAACAATGGAGACCAGCAAGCGCGACGCGAAGCCTCGACGCGATCGACGTGAGACCCCTATCCCTCGCGGCGGACCCGCTGGAGGTAGCGATAGACGCTCGGTACGGAAACGCCAAGCTCGGTCGCCACGTGCGCGGCGGCGCCCTTGATGAGGAACGTACCCGCCGCATCAAGTCTGCGAACGATATCCATGCGACCAGCCTGGTCGAGCTCGCTCGCGGTCTTGCCAAAGGCGCCAAGAAGCGAGCGTACCTGCTCCGCCACACCAGTCTCGGCTCCTCCGACGGAGAGGGTCTCGATGCTCGACGCTCGATACGCGCTGCGGACGGCCTCGAGATTCGTGTCCTTGTATTCCTCGGAGCCACCGCGACGATAGGCCTCCATGAAGACCTTAATCGAATCCTCGAGGGAGCGGAACGGCTGCGGGTCGATGTTCACGCAGAGCACGCCCACGACTTTGCCGTCGTCACGAATGAAATAGGAGGAGCTTTGGAGCGGACGGCCGTCCACCGTCGTGGAGATGTAATCCGTCACGATGCCGTCGCTGGCCGGATCGAGCTGCTCCGCCATCTTGAGAGAGAACGCCGTCGACGGTGCGCCGACCGCTCTGCCGGAGACGTGTCCGTTTGCGATCCTGACGACAGAGTGCTCGGGCTCGCTCAAGTCATGCAGGACGACCTCGGTCGATGAACCGAGGGCGACGCCAAGGAAGTCCACGATGGGAATAAGCGCTTCGACCTTCTCGTTCATGCGTGGACTCCTTGAGACTGACTGCGAGCGGTACGTTGCGGGTGGCAGGCGGGCGCGCGGTGTCGTGCGGACAGGCGGGGACGTGCCGACGCCCGCGACGCATGGGTGGCGGCACGAACG
>UQWE01000058.1 GCA_900544655.1 uncultured Coriobacteriaceae bacterium | reverse complement strand
AGGCCCTCGTGGGCGTCGGAGGTGGCGAGCCTCACTCCCCGCGCGCCCCGCTCCCTGACCCTGCCGAGGAACGCCGACCGTTGAGTCGTAGCTCTCGGTGTCGACGACGCCCACGCCCAGCACGTGCCTCCACCCCTCCGAGTCGCAGCCTGTCGCGGTGACCACGGCCGTCGACGCCACGCGCCCGGAGCGGCGGCACTTCACGTAGGTGGCATCGAGCCACAGGTAGGGCGTGGGAAGGTCTCCGACCGGCCTGGTGGAGAGCTCCTCGACCCCTGAGTCGAGGCTGGCTCAGATGGCGCTGACCTGGTCCCTCGATATCCTCTCGATGCCCATGGCCGTGGCCGTTCTCTGCACCTTCCTGGTGCTGGTGCCCGTGGCGTACATCTCGGCCACGGCGGCCACGACGGCCCGGTCGACACGCTGGTAGCGCTCGAGCACGTCCTCGGGGAAGAAGCTCCCCGAGCGGAGCTTCGGCACCCTGAGCGTCAGCGTCCCCACGCACGTCATGAGCATACGCTCGCGATAGCCGTTCCTGCTGTTGCCCGTGGCCTCGCAGAGTTGGTCGGCCTCGGCCAGCTGCCGGAGCACCTCCTGCAGGTTGGTCGAGCCGTCCGCGAACCGGGACATATCCGTGGCGGCGCTTATCGTTGCCTCCGCTATACTGCTCGCTGCGGTCATTGCCTTTCTCTAGAACCTGTCTTGTCGCGATTTCAGATTCTAGGCAATGGCCGTTTCCTTTAGCGGCTGGCTCTTCCTGCTTACACCAACATTTCCGCACGATCTGCCTGATTCTGTTGAGGGGCTAATGAGGGCGTATCGGTAGATGAATCTCGATTGCCCTCAGATGGACGCAAGCGGCCCGCTTGCATCTTTCTCAAACGACTGTGCTCAGGCATGAAACAGCTTTCCGTCAACCGGTCTTTAACCTTCCTGACCTCTTCAGACATAAAAGTTGCCGCATCAAGTGAAGACTTCTGGTGTTGAAGGGCATTCTCGCTACTTCCATGATTGTTGTAAGGAGGTGCGGGATGGTTCAGCTCACGGAGAGGCAACATGCGTGCTTGCGCTATCTTTGCCAGCGGACTGAGTTCGTCACGGTGGAGACGTTGGCGTGCAACTTTGAGGTTTCCCCTCGTACCATTCGCGCCGATCTTGGGGCCATCGAGGCCTATCTCTCCGCTTCTGATGTCACGCTAAGCCGCAGCGCCGGAAGGGGCATTCGGCTTGACGCCGCACCCACTGTCCGGGCCTCAATTGTCGCCTCGCTCGGTAAGGCGGACTCTCGCGTGCTTTCGTCGGCCGAGCGCAATGCCGTTGCCGAGATGATGCTCGTCTGCTACCCGGTCGTTACCTTTTTGGCCATTGCGGACTATTGCGGGGTGTCGAGACAAACCGTATCGGCACGATTCGCAGATGTTGATGCGTTCTTTTCCAGTAATGGCCTGCGTTTGGTCCGTGAGCCTGGCGTTGGCTCTCGGGTTGAGGGACCAGAGATCGATAGGCGCCGCTGCTTTCTGGGGCTCACTTCAGACGATTCTCTATACGACTTGTTGGCCCCTATTGCCTCGAGCGTTGCCGCTTCTCACATTGAGGAGGCAACAAACTTGGTGAAGCAGGTCGAGCTTGCTTGCGATATTGGGTTTGCCAATAGTGAGCGGTTGCAGCTTGCGATCGCCTTCATGCTTTCTCGCGCTGCGTCCGGCTGCGTTCTTGAGGACGGCCGTGACACAACCACCGATGTCGATTGTGAGATGCAAGACTATCTCGTCCAGGTTCAGCCCTTTGTCCCCACCAAAGCCGAGGCCATCTTTCTCGTCTCTATCCTGCTGTCTCAACGTCTGAGCGTCACTGGCGGCAGCGATTCTCTTCCGACTGGTCGCGATGACGAAGCGGAGGATATCTCTCGGTTGCTCATTGATGCTTTGGGCGAGATTCATGAGGTTGACGAGGCCTCGCTCGAGCATGTGATTGGCGGGTTCACCCGGCATGTGCGTGCGGCTCTCTATCGTTCCAGAAACGGAATCAAGATCCAAGGTGAGATCCCCGTTCAGATTACTAGCTCCATACCGCTGCTGTATGACTTTACGCGCAAGCAGCTTGCTGGTATCGAGGGGCGTTATGGCGTCATGTTCGACGAGAACGAGGTCGCCTATATCGCCATGTACCTCGATGCGATTTACGAGACGAGCGTTCGCGAGGCCGTTGCTCTCAACGTGCTGTTCGTCTGTTCCTTCGGCCTCGCCTCGAGCTCAATCCTCATGACGAGGCTCTCCCACATCCTCGTTGACTGCAACGTCTTTGGTCCTCTGTCTGCGGAGGGCGCCGGGGAGTTTCTCACGCGGAATGACATCGACCTTATTGTGTCGACGTCGGGATTCTCGTATCCGGACGTCCCTGTTCTCGAGGTTGACCCCATCCTGAGTCAAGCCAGCCTCGATGCTGTCAAGCAGGGAATCTCGAATGCCTCGTACCAGAAGCTCTGCTCCGGCTTTTTGAGCGCCTATTCGCTCAGCGGGGATTCTTCGAGGCATTACGTTCGCGATCTGGTTGACCCGACTGCTGTTCAGGTGGGCGTTTCTTGCACGCGCTGGCACGAGGCGATTCGTCTGGCGGCGTGCCCGCTCCTCCGCTATGGCCTTATCGACAAGCACTATGTGGACCAGATGGTTGCTGCGGTGGAGAACTATGGCCCCTATATGGTTCTCACCCCGGGCGTTGCCTATGTGCATGCGGGCGTGGACGACGGAATCAAGCGGAACTGCATTGCGGTCCTTGTCCTGAACGAGCCCATTGACTTTGGTCCCTCTGGGGAATCCAAGCGAATTCGAGTGGTCGTTGTGCTTGGGATCAGGGATAAGGAGCAAAGCGAGCTTCTCAACCTTGCGTCGATTTTCGAGCGCGGGGAGAGCATCCGAGCGTTCGAGAGATGCACCGACGTCGAGTCGATTCTCGCGCTGCACGACTAGTTCGGCCTTTCTTGCCAGTGATGACAACCGCTACGGGAGGAGTTAGGGATGGAGAGCATTGCCCTTGAGAGCATTCAGCTTGGAGTGCATGCGGACAGTTGGGAGGAGTCCATCCGCATCGCGGCCGAGCCCCTTGTGGACAGGGGGTCAATCGCCCAGACGTATGTGGAGCGCATGGTTGAGAGCGTGAACAGGCTCGGCCCTTACATCGTCATCATGCCAGGGCTTGCGCTTGCGCACGCGGCGCCAGGGGATGGCGTGATGGCCAGTGACCTCTCCATCGCCCGTTTTGACTCCGACATCGAGTTTCACTGCGACCACGACCCGGTGCGCATCGTGATGTGTCTGGCATGCACGGACTCCGAGTCCCACGTTGCTAGGCTCCAGCGAATTGCCGAAAAGCTGCTTGACGATGGTTTTCTCGATTCCCTGATGAGCGCGGAGTCACCGAAGGCAATGTATGCGCTTCTTAATGGGTGAGGTTAGTTTGCCGGCGCGGTGGTGCGTGAGTCGCATCGCCGCAGAGGAGGAAAGGTGGAAGGCCTATGAGCGTGCCAAGGATTCAGACGGTCTGTGGGTATGGGTGCGGGAGCTCGTTGCTCCTGCGCACCAACATCCAGAAGATCGCCAAGGCTCACGACATCGAGATTGAGGCGTTCTGCGGAGACGTCAACACTTGTTGCGCCAACGACTGCGACGTCATCTTCATCTCTCGCGAGCTGGGAGAGCACATCAAGGACCGTGCCAAAGTCCCCGTCATTGAGGTCGACAACTTCATGAACAAGGCCGAGGTGGAGCAGAAGACGCTTGCCTACCTCGAGTCCTACGACAAGCAGTAGGGAAGGGGAGATAGACCATGGAAGCCGTTCTTAACTTCGTAATCAACGAGATCTTTGGGCAAGGTGCCATCTTCATCGCGCTCATCGCCTGCATCGGCCTGATTCTGCAGAAGAAGCCGTTTAGCGAGATTGTGCGTGGCACCGTCATGACTGCCGTGGGCTTCTTCGTCCTGTCGACGGGCACGGGGCTCATCACGGGCAACTCGATCGACGGCATCTCTGCGGCGTTCAACACCGTGATGCCGCAGGCCATTCCGAGCACGACCGTCGACATCGGCGCTGAGTATGGCACCGAGATTGGCATCGTCATGATTGTGGCCTTCGCCATCAACGTGCTTGTCGCGCGCTTCACCAAGTGGAAGTCCATCTTCCTGACGGGTCACATGCTCTATTGGTTCCCGTTTGTCTTCATCGCCGCGGGCGTTGACGCCGGGCTTACGGGTGGCAAGCTCATCATTCTCGCCGCCATCTTCACGGCGCTCTACATGATCGTCTCGCCCAACCTCATGCGTCCGTTCGTTAAGGAGGTTACGGGTGACGACTCCTTCACCATCGGCCACCCTACGACCTGTCTGTCCGTGATCTCCGGTCTTCTCGGTAAGGCCTTTGGTGACAAGAGCCACTCCACCGAGGACCTCAAGTTCCCCAAGAGCCTCGGATTCCTGCGCGAGATTGCCATCACGGGCTCCTTCACGATTGCCATCACCTATATCGTCATGTACTTCATTTTGGTTGCGAATGGCCAGGACCCGGCGGTTGTCTGGGGCTTTGCCGAGGGCAAGACAGGCATCTTCACCTACATCTTCACGCACGCCATCTACTTTGGCGTGGGCATCACCGTCATGCTCCAGGGCGTTCGTATGCTCATCGCGGAGATCGTGCCTGCCTTCCAGGGCATTGCCGAGAAGGTCGTGCCTGACGCCATTCCCGCGCTTGACGTGCCCGTCATCTTCCCGTATGCGCCCAACGCTCTGCTCATTGGCTTTATCGTTGCCATGGTCACCTCCTGCGCGACCATTCTCGTCACCGGGGCCATGGGCATCTTCCCCACGGTTGTCATCCCACTGATCTCCACCTGCTTCTTTGAGATCGGCTGCGCCTCCATCGTGGGCAATGCCACGGGCGGCGTTCGCGGCGCGATCATCGGTGCGGCTGTGAGCGGCATCATCGCCGTGTTTCTCGTGGGCTTCGGTGCGTACTTCTTCAACAACACCATCCAGCAGTGGATGCTCGTCTACGGCGGCCAGGACTTTGACCTGTGGGGCATGGTCGTTGGCGCTGTGGCAAAGCTCATCGCGTAGACATGTGGCTAGCGTGACTTGTCTGTTTGCTTATTGAGATTGCGGGCGCATCTGGGGCTTCTCGGGTGCGCCCGCTCACTTAGGGGAGGACGTATGGAGTTCAAGTACTTTGGCATCGTCCGGGATTTGCTCGCCACGGTGGCGGAGAAAGAGCACGACCACATGGAACAGTGCGTTGACGCGCTGTTTGACTGCGTGTGGGGCAAGCATTCCATCTGGGTGTTTGGCGCGAGCCATGCGGGAATCCTGACGGAGGAGTTGTTTTATCGAGCGGGTGGCTGCATGTTGGTGAATCCCATCTTTGCGCCCGAGCTCATGTTGGATACCTCGCCAATTACGCATACGAGCTCGATGGAGCGGCTCATGGGTTATGGTGCACGGATTGCGAAGGACAGGGCGGAGTTCAAGGCGGGTGACGTGCTGATTGTCCATTCGGTCTCTGGTCGAAATCCCGTGGGCATCGAGATCGCGATGGCGGCGCGCGAAGCGGGGGTCAAGGTCATTGCGGTCACGAACCTCGCGTACTCGCAGTCTGTGACGTCGCGCCATTCGAATGGCAAGCGCCTGTTCGAGCTGGCGGATATCGTGCTCGACAACCATGGTGACGTGGGCGATGCTGCCGTTGAGATTGACGGCATGGACCAGAAGGTGTCGCCGACGTCGACCGTGGTGGGCGCGGCCATGCTCGATGCCATCGTCGCGGCGCTCGTGCAGAAGCTCGTTGACGCCGGCATGGAGCATCCGCCCGTGTTTTACAGTGCAAATCTTGACGGGGGCGATGAGTTGAATAGGAAGCTGTTCGCGGAGTATACGGACTGCATTCACTATAGGTTGTAGCATGTGTCCTGATACATAAAACAATATGTATCAGGACTATCTTTTCGAGGAGACCGTATGCCAACCGTGCTGCCGGTGACAGAGCTTCAGAGGAACACTGCCGCGCTCGTGGACGAGGCGATGCGGACGAAGGAACCCATCTACTTGACTCGCCGCGGCAAGGCGGCGGTCGTTCTCCTCGACGCGGCCGAGTACGATCGTGAGATGAGCTACCGCAAGGCGATTATCGAGCGCGAAAAGAGCGTCTACGCTGGAATTACCCGAGGCCATGACGAGCTGAGGCGTGGCGAGTCGGCATCTCTTGACGAGACGCTCTCCCAGCTTGCGGATAAGTGGCCGCTGTGAGCTCGTCTGGGCGGGATGATGGTCTGCGACACTACGAGGTCCTTCTCGCGAGGTCCGTCAAGGAGAGGTTGCTCGGCATTTCCTCCCGCGACGATGCGAGGCGCGTCGCAAGGAGGCTTCGCATGCTCGAGGTTGCCCCGGCGATGGGCGAGGTTTACGAGCCCGTTTACGAGTCTGCGATGCCCGACCATGAGGTTCGCGTGACGTTTACCGGGCACTATGGCATTTACTACACCATCGACGAGACGGTGGGGACCGTGGGGGTCGAGTTTCTCGAGGACTGTCGACGTGACCCGATGAGGAAGTTCTCGTAGCGATGTCCAACACGTTCGAGCCCCACAACGCCATCGTCGCAGGCGGCTTTTCTCCTATGCGTGGATAATTGGCTCGACTTCTCGCTCGCCACGGCCGTCTTATTGATATCGCCCCAATCACTCTTAATCTCAGTGAGAAATGTGAGTGATTGGGGCGACTGTGACTGACAGGTGGCGAAGAAAGATGAGGGTTGCGTGCTGAGCTTGCTCGGGTCGAATGGCGAAATGTCCGTTCGCGAGCTCGTGTCGGAGACCGGCTTTAGCGTGAGCCAGGTCAGGTATAGGCTCAATGCGTTGATTTCGGCTGGTGTAATTGAGCTGACCGTTGGGGCAACGAGCCGTTTGAGAGGACAATTGGTACGTGGCCAACGAGGCCTGGTGGCGCCCCGCGAAGGCGGCCACTGAGGCCAGGTACGCGAAGCAGGGGCAGTAGGGGGATGGCGCCGATTCGCTTCCATTCGGGAGTTTCTAACGGAAGCGAATCGCACTTCACTTCCGTTAGAATAGTACTAACGGAAGTGAAACAGCATTCGCTTCCATTAGCAAACAACTAACGGAAGCGAGGGCGCCATGGAGCGGCAGTGGCCGGCGATCGGGTTCGAGACCTTGCCTTGGGAGAGCGACCCGGATGCTCTCCCGTTTATCTCGAAAACCCAGCGTAGGAAGATGTCCTCCACGTATGAGGCGGCGGTCCCGCTCCTCATCGCGGATAGGGATGTCGAGCTGCCCGCCGCGTTGACAGAGAGGGCCTCCGGCCTGCTCATGTCCCTCGCTCGCTTTGACGCGGAGCAGCGCATGCGTGGATACGATCTCCCCGCCATGCTGCTCAGGAGCGAATCGTCCGCGAGCTCCCAGATCGAAAGTCTCACCTCAAGCGCGCGAAACGTGGCCCTGGCAGAGCTCGCGCCTGACGCTCCGCATAACGCCCAGCTCATCGCTGGCAACATTGCCGCGATGAAGAGCGCGTTGTCGCTCGAGGGCCCGCTCGAGGTCGCGGGAATTCTCGAGATTCATCGCACTCTGATCAGCCGAGACGGGGCGACATTCGGCGGCGCTCTCAGGTCAGAGCAGGTCTGGGTCGGGGGCTCGTCCTTCAGCCCGCATGGAGCGCTCTATGTTCCGCCTCGATACGAGAGGGTCGCTGCGCATCTTGATGACCTGGTCTCCTTTGCGGCCAGGGATGACATCCCTCCCATCACCAAGGCGGCGATCTTCCATGCCCAGCTCGAGACGATTCATCCGTTCATAGACGGCAACGGGAGAACGGGCCGCGCTCTCCTCCACAAGATTTTGCGAGACGAAGGCGTGCTGAGCCGGGTCACATTGCCACTCTCCGCTGGTCTGCTCCATGACATCGACGCCTACATGGCAGCCATCGCCGCATACCAGCAGGGTAACCCGGTTGCGATTGTCGAGCAGCTGATCAGCGCACTTGAGCTCGCGATCGTTGTGGGAGGACTCACTGCCGTCAAGATGGACAGCGTGATCGAGGAGTGGAAGGCCATGATTACCGAGCGCAGGGGGGCGAGCATTCACCGCCTCCCCGGAGTGCTCGTCGAGCAGCCCGTCGTGAGCACCGCCTATCTGGCGAAGCGCCTGGGAATCACGCCTCGCGCCTCGCTCTCTCTGGTTGAGCGAGCCTGCGAGTACGGGATCCTGAGGCCGCTGGGCAACCGTCGCCGTGGGGAATTCTTCCAGTCAGATGAGATTGTGGCGGTGCTCGAGGAGATCTCTGACATCCAGGGGATCAGGAGAATCGTTGCGGGCAAGGCGAGCCTGTAAGGCGCAGCTCTGGCAGGCTT
>UQWE01000057.1 GCA_900544655.1 uncultured Coriobacteriaceae bacterium | reverse complement strand
AGCGTGGGCGTCTCGCTCACCACGGCGGGCTTCATGTCGCTCGAGCCCTATCGCGCGCGCCGAGCGGTCTTCTTCGCGGCGGGCTTTGGCTCGCGCATGCTGCCGATCACGGTCAACACGCCCAAGCCGCTCGTGCGCGTCCACGGCAAGCGCTTCATCGAGCGCCTGATCGACGCCGTGCTCGCCGCGGGCATCGAGGAGATCTACGTCATCCGCGGCTACCTGCCGGACGAGTTCGACGTCCTGCTCAAGCAATACCCCGGGATTCACTTCATCGACAACCCCATCTACGCCGAGACGAACAACATCTCCTCTGCCGTGGCGGCGGTCAAGGCCGTGCCCGAGTGCTTCCAGAACGCCTACGCCTTCGAGTCAGATCTCTACCTCACGGACCCGCGCTACATCAGCAAGTACCAATATCGGAGCAGCTACCTGGGATTCCCCGTTGACGAGACGCTCGACTGGTACTTCGAGACGGACGAGAGCGGCCGCATCACGAAGCTCGCCAAGGACCTCGGCCACGACTGCTGGCAGATGGTCGGCCTCTCCTACTGGACGGCCGAGGACGGCGCCAAGCTCGCTCGCGACCTGCCCGTCGCGTTCGAGATGTCTGACGAGAATCGCCAGATCTTCTGGGATGACGTGCCCTGTCGCGTCCTTGCCGAGAACTACGACGTGCATGTGCGTGAGTGCGACCCCTCGCACATCATCGAGATTGATTCCTTCGCCGAGCTGCAGGAGGTCGACCCCGCCTACCGCCCGAAGAAGTAGCGCACAGCGGGTGGAAGTTGACAAAGGGACAGTCCCTTTGTCAACTTTTCGCGAGGGCGGCTGGCGGGAGCGGGAGCCCCACAGCTCGCAGATACCCCGGCGCGGGTGCGCCGTGGTTCGCGGTCACCCCAGCGTGGGACCTCTCAAATCGCTAATACCTACCTCTTGTAAAGTTTCGAGGCCGAAATCGAGCCCGATTCCTTACAAGAGGTAGGTTTTCGTTTCTAGGCGCGCGGTGCGACACGCAGCAGGCCGGCGCGACATCAGCCGCGTCGCCGTTTGGCGCGACATCAGCCGTATCGCCGCTTCGTCGCCGCCGCATCGCCGCCGGCGCTACTCGCAGACAATCGCCGGGACGAGACGACCGGTGCGCTGCGAGCGCAAGCTGCAGAGCAGGTGCCAGAGGGGAATGAACCACAGGTAGACCGCGGTGACCCAGCAGGCCGAGGGGGCTCCGCACATCGTCATGACCGCGGTGCAGGCGATCGACCACGGCACCAGAGGCGAAATGACCACAGCAGAGTCCTCGAGGGCGAGGGCCAGCGAGCGCTTGTTGGGCTCGACGTTCTCGCAGAGCTGGCTCGCGAGCATGATGCCAAGCGTTTGGTTGCAGGCAACCATACTCGCCGGCACCGTCACCGCGAGGATTGCTCCGAAGGGGGTGATCCTGTCCGCGACCTCCTCCATATGGTTACGGACGCCATCAAGAAGACCGGTCCCCTCGAAGAGGCCAACAAAGGACGAGGCCAGGCACACGATAGCGGTCACGTTGAGCATCGAGACGACGCCACCGCCCGACATGAGCCTCGAGACGAGCGAGTTCGAGGCGCGGAAGCCAAGCAGGCTGAAAGCGGCGACATCCATCGGCGCGATGCCGCGGAAAGCAACACACACGAGAGCCGCGACCACGATGCTCGCCATCATCGAGCGCTTCATGCCGATATGCATGAGCGGGAATACGATGACGGGGACCACAGGCAGCAGGGCAACGATGCCCTGGTCAAAGTAGGCGGCCAGCGCCGTGGCGGTAGAGGCGGAGCCAAATGAACCGCTCGGGCGGAGGAGCAAGCCCGCCGCGGCGTAAATCGCGACCGTGCCCACGAAGGGAACCGCCGAGGAGCGCATCATGGCCTTGAAGTTGTCAGACATCCTGGTGCCGGTGACCGAACGGACGAGAAGGGCGCTCGAGCTCATCGGGGAGCAGCGGTCTCCAAAGTAGGCGCCGGCAAGCACCGCGCCACCACAGACCAGCGGGTTCGCGCCCATGGAGCTCGCCATCGTCATGCTAACCACGCCCATCGTGGCGGACGTGCCAAACGCGGTGCCCGTGAGAAACGACATGAGCGAGCAGAGCAGGAAGACCGAAAGGGGCGCGGTTGCCGGGGTCACGAGCGGGGTCACCATGACCACGATCTGGGAGACCGTGCCACAGGCGCGCCACAGCGCCGTAAGGGCACCGATGAGGATGAACGACTGGATCACACCACTCGCGGAGCAGACGCCGTCCGCGCACATGCGGGCAAGCTCGCGAGCGCCATGGCCACGATAGCGACCATAGCCGCAGAACATGGCGAGACCCACAAGGAGCGCGAACGGCATGGGAACGCCAAGCGCCACGCAGGCGATGAGCTCCGCACAAAACGCCCCGAGAACCACGACCTCCGCCAAGGCATCCTCCACATCCACGTCGCCGCGGGTCTCCCTCCGCCCGCTTGTCACCCCACTATGCGCCCCGATATCCACACGTTCAAACTGTTGCTTCTAGTGATTGCCACAATCTATACTTGTGGCAACGAGTTGACAAAGGGACTGTCCCTTTGTCAACTTTGTTAACCCTGCAAAAGGGACTGTCCCTTTTGCAGGTCGCGTGGGTGGGGAGGCAGGATGAACTTCCAGACGGCGGAGTACTTCAAGGCAATCGCGAAGGAGCGCAGCTTCACGAAGGCAGCGGAGCGGCTGCACGTGACGCAGCAGACGCTCTCCGCGCACATCGCCGGAGTCGAGCGCGAGCTCGGATGCACCCTTATCGAGCGCTCCGTCCCCCTGCGGCTCACGCACCAGGGCGACACCTTCCTCGCCTACTGCGAGCGGCTCTCCGCGGAGATGCGCAGCCTCAGGCGTCAGCTCGCCGGCGACTCCGCAGAGCAGACCGGCACGTTGCGCGTCGGCGTGTCCTTCACCCGAGGGCGCGCGGTCCTCCCCCGCATCGCGCCGGCACTCGGCAAGAAATACCCGAACGTCGCGATAAGGATCCTTGAGAACGACAACGACGGTATCATGCTCGCACTCGCGGAGGGCAAGATCGACGTGGCGATCGGCGTCGCGGGGCACCCCGTGCCCGGCATCGAGGCCACCCCGCTCTACCGCGAGCAGACGGCGCTCCTGGTGAGCGAAGGGCTCCTGCAGAACGTCGGTATCGACAAGCACGCCATCGCGGAGCCACTCTCCGAGGGAGACCTCTCCCCTCTCGCCACATGCCCGTTCGTAGCGAGCCCATCGGAGGACGTCACGGGCATCATCACGAGCGAGCTGTTTGGCAGGTCCGGGTTCAAGCCGATCGTTCGCGCAAGCTCGCGCAACATGGACACGCTGCTGGCGCTGGCCCTGAACGGAATCGGTGCCTGCATCTGCCCCCTCAACCTGCTCGACGTCATCACGAGCAGGCTTCAGCGCCGCGAGCTCCTGCTCTATGACCTGGGTCCGAGCGCAAGCTACCCGATCAGTCTCTGCCTGCCCGCGAGTCCGCAGCGCTGGCATGTCATCGACGAGTTCGCCGACATCGCCTACGACTGCCTATAGGACGGGCCGCGCACCCGTTACAAATCCACCCTCAGTCCCCCAAAAGCGTTGCGCACGCATGCGCGGCGCGTCTAGACTAGAGCTGTCGAACAGGGCGTACGCGAAGGGTTAGGTGGCATGGGCGAAGAGACGAGCGCGATTCAGAGCGAAGAGACGAACGACAAGCACTCCGCTGGTAGCCGTCGCAGGCTCGACATGCTTCACGGCTCGCTCTGGCGCACGATCCCCGCCTTCGCCCTGCCCGTCGCGCTCACCGGCATTCTCGAGCAGATGAGTTCCCTCATCGACACGATGATGGTTGGCCACCTCTCCGGCGAGGCCGGCCCTGCCGCCATGGCCGCCGTCGGCTCGAACACGCCCATCACCAGTCTCTTGCTCAACCTGTTCATCGGCATCGCGCTTGGCACGAACGTCGTCATCGCCAACGCAATCGGCTCGAATGACAAGGACACCGTCCACAAGGCGGTCCACAGCTCGGTCTCGCTCACCGTCTTTGGCCTCGCCGTGACGCTCGTAGGAGAGCTGCTAGCCGCACCCCTCCTCCGCCTCCTCAACGTACCGCCCGAGAACCTCGACCAGGCCCTCACCTTCCTGCGCGTCTACCTGCTGGGCATGCCCTCCATCATGCTCTACAACTTCGAGGCGGCGATCTTCCGCAGCGTCGGTATCACGAAGATGCCGCTCCAGGCGCTCGCATTCTCCTCCCTCGTCAACGTCGCGCTCGTGTTCCTGTTCATCCCCGTGCTGAACTTGGGAGTCGGCGGCGCCGCGGCGGCAACGGCGATCAGCTACACGATCAGCGCCACCATCCTCTTCGTGCGCCTCGTGCGCATAGACTCACCCATTCGCCTGAACCCCCGCGAGCTTGGCATTGACCGCCAGGTCCTCGGACGCATCGTGCGCATCGGCCTGCCTGCGGGCCTCCAGAGCGCGGTCTTCTCCCTCGCGAACATCGTCATCCAGGCCTGCATCAACAGCCTCGGCACCGAGGTCATGGCCGCGAGCTCGGCGGTCTTGTCGCTCGAGTACGTGGTCTACAACCTTCTGAACTCGTTCAGCCAGGCCTGCACCACCTTCGTGGGCCAAAACTACGGCGCCGGCCAGATCAAGCGCTGCAAGAAGATTCTGCTCATCGCATTCGCAGAGGCGGAGGTCGCAGAGCTTCTCGTGCTCGCCATCCTGCTGGGATTTGGCAGGCAGATCATGGCGGTCTTCAACCCCGACCCCACGGTGGTCGAGCTGGGTTATCTGAGGATATGCGTCCTGTTCCCGTCGTACATGTTCAGCATGGCATACGAGAACATGAGCGGCTACCTGCGAGGATTTGGCATTTCGCTGCCGCCGGCCCTCATCACCGCCATAAGCGTGTGCGGCTGGCGCTTCTTCTGGGTGAGCGTGGTCTTCCCCGCCGCACCCTCGTTCCTGAGGCTTCTGGCGATCTATCCCATCAGCCTTGGCTCCACGACACTGCTCGTCTTCATCGCGCTGATGATCATCCGTCCGAGCAAGATCTACGCCCGTCGCGAGAAGGCAGCCGCCTAGTACGCCTCGATCTCGCGAATCATGACCTCGCGCCCGCGCAGCAGATGCGTGCGTTCGCTGCCGCACGCGGGGCAGATACGTCCGTAGGCCACGGTTCCGTACTCGGTCCCGCATACCTCGCAGACGCTCGCCGCCTCCTTCTCGCAGACCTCGAGCTCACATCCCTCCATCATCGACTCACGCTTGCACGCCCACGTCCACGCGTCCTGAAGGAGTTCCGGCACCACGCCGGACACCTCGCCGAGGTCGAGTGTCACGCGCCGCACGGAGGTCAGCCCGTTGTCCGTCGCCGCCTTCTTAGCGTCGTCGATGATATAGAAGACGATTCCCAGCTCGTGCACGCGTCCCTCCAAGCGACGGCGCGCCCGCCCGGCACGAGGCAACGGGCGGGCGCGTGACAAAACTTACTTGCCCTTGCCACCAAACATAATCTTTACCTGGCGCTTTGCCGCATACTTAAGCAGGCTCGGCACCTTCTTCTCGTACTTGACCATCGTGGAGCACTCGGGCCTCTCGCGGGACAGGTGGATGGCGTCGAAGTCGCACTTCGTGGTGCAGAGGCCGCAGCCAATGCACTTGTTGGGGTCGACCACCGACGCACCGCAGCCAAGGCAGCGCGCCGTCTCGGCCATGACCTGTTCTGCGGTAAAGGTGCGCACGTACTCGCCGAAGGGCTCGGCCTTCTCGCGGTCGTGGTCAATCGCGGGCTCCTGGCGAGCCGTCGTGTCATACGAGCCGAAGTCAACGTCGTCCCGATCGAGCGCTACGTAGCTGCGCTGGTTGCGGCCGATGGTAAGCGTGCCGCCCTGGACAAAGCGATGGATGGAGACCGCTGCCTCATGACCTGCGGCGATGGCATCGATTGCGAACTTGGGGCCAGTGTAGACGTCGCCGCCCACGAAGATGTCAGACTCCGCGGTCTGATAGGTCTTCGGGTCTGCCACGGCACCGGAGCCGCGGCCGAGCTCGACGGCGCTACCCTCGAGCAGGTGTCCCCACACGATGGACTGGCCGATGGACATGACCACCTGGTCGCAGGAAAGCTCGATGGTGTCGTCCTCGTC
Source organism: uncultured Coriobacteriaceae bacterium (assembly GCA_900544655.1). Classification (GTDB taxonomy): domain Bacteria; phylum Actinomycetota; class Coriobacteriia; order Coriobacteriales; family Atopobiaceae; genus Parolsenella. The sequence continues at coordinate 2,249 of UQWE01000057.1, read as the reverse complement.
ATACTCGGGAGCGAAGCGGCCGTCCTCGTCGAAGACGCGCGTGCAGCGCTTGAAGACGATGCCCGTCACGTGGCCATCCCGCGCGAGGACCTCCTTCGGGCCCCATCCGCAGGAGAGGCGCACGCCGTCGGCCTGTGCCTCGGCAACCTCCTCGCTCGAGGCGGGCATGACGTCTCGAGACTCGAGGCAGAGCATCTCGACGCTCTCCGCACCAAGGCGAGCGGCCGTCCGCGCGACGTCGATGGCGACGTTGCCGCCACCCACGACGACGACCTTCCCGCTTACGGGTGATGCCACACCGCGGTCAAGCTGCTCCGTCGCGACCTCGCGCAGGAAGTCGACGGCAACCGTCACTCCCTCGGCATCCTCGCCAGGAACGCCCGCGAGGCGTCCGCCCTGGCAGCCGATGGCGATGTAGAAGGCCTTGAAGCCCTGCTCGCGTAGCTCGGCGAGCGTGACGTCGCGACCCACCTCCACGCCATAGCGGAACTCCGCGCCCATGGCCTCGATGACGTCAACCTCGGCCTGGACCACGTCCTTGGGAAGCTTGTAGGCCGGAATGCCATAGGTGAGCATGCCGCCGGGGCGCTCGCTCTTCTCGAACACGACGGGCTTGTAGCCCTTCTCGGCGAGATAGAAGGCGCAGGTGAGACCAGCGGGGCCGGCACCGACAATCGCGATCTTCTCCTCGAAGTCACCCTCTACCTTCGGACGGACCTGGGGTGGGATGTAACGCGTCTCGGCGTCGAGGTCGAGTTGGGCGATGAACTTCTTGACCTCGTCGATGGCGATGGCCTCGTCCACGCGCCCGCGCGTGCAAGCGTCCTCGCAGCGGCGATTGCAGATGCGGCCGCAGACGGCGGGCAGCGGGTTCTCGCGCTTGATGAGGGCGAGCGCCTCGGTGAAGCGGCCCTGGGCCGCGAGCTTGAGGTAGCCCTGGACGGCGACGTGCGCCGGGCAGGCCGTCTTGCAGGGGGCGGTACCCGTATCGTAGGTCTCTATGCGGTTCTTGTTGCGGTAGTTGGGGCTCCACTTCTCCGGGCCCCACTTGATGGCGTCAGGCAGCTCCTGGCGTGGATACTCAGGCACCTCGCCAGTCGACTTCTGACATAGCTTCTGGCCGAGCTTCACGGCGCCGGCGGGGCAGACCTCGACGCATCGGCCGCAAGCCACGCAGTTGACAGGATCGGTGTGGGCGACGTAGGCGGAGCGCGAGAGGTTGGGCGTGTTGAACAACTGCGAGGTACGAAGTGCGTAGCAGACGTTCACATTGCAGTTGCAGATGGCGAAGATCTTGTTCTCGCCGTCGATGTTGGTGATCTGGTGGACGAAGCCGTTGTCCTCCGCGCGCTGGAAGATGTCGAGGGCCTCCTCGCGCGTGATGTAGTGGCCGCGGTTCGTCTCGACGACGTAGTCCGCCATGTCGCCAACGGCGATGCACCAGTCGTTGAAGTCGTCACCGCAACCCTCGCCCATGCGCTGGCGACTCATGCGGCAGCTGCAGGCGCTGGCGGCGTATTTGCCGTCGTACTTGTCGAGCCAGTGCTTGATGTGCTCGATGGAGATGGATTGGTTCTCGTGCTCGATGGCGCGCTCGACGGGAATGACGTGCATGCCGATGCCAGCGCCTCCGGGCGGCACGAGCGGTGTCGCGCGGGAGAGCGGGCCCTTCGAGGCCTGCTCGAAGAACTTGGCGAAGACCGGGTGCTCCTCGAGCTGGCTCCAGCGCATGTTGAGGAACTCCGCCGATCCCGGCACGAGCATGGGGAGAACCCACTGCTTCTCATGCTGGGGATTCTCCCAGTTGTATTCGAGGAGGCCCACGTAGGAGACCTCGTCGAGCATGGGTTCAAGCTTCTCCGCCGGGATGCCCGTCGCCTTGACGGCGGCTTCGAGCGTGTAGGGTTGGCGCATCTTGAGCTTGACGAGCATGTCAGCCTGCTCGTCAGTCGCAGCCTCGGCGAAGCTCCAGTACTCATAGGGCAGGAGCTCGTCTTTTCCGAGGAGGCGGTTCGTGCAGTGCTTGCAGAGGGCCACGATGCTGGGGCGCGGGTTCTCTGGAAGCTCGGGGACGAACTCGGATCCGATGTCAGGCTCGGTGTAGGAGATGCCGGGGCCGTTAATGATCATGGTCACTCCTCTGGGTTGGGGCGTATGAGGCGGATTTGGGAGACGGACGGACGCGTGCGCGCGGGCGTGCGGGCGCGGGCGACGGGGAGCCGGGCGCAGGCATCACGCATGATGCGCGG
>UQWE01000056.1 GCA_900544655.1 uncultured Coriobacteriaceae bacterium | reverse complement strand
CGCGGCGCTGGCGGGCGCCTCGCCGGGCGACTGCCTCAGTTTCGAATGCCGTGTGATTCGGGCGGCGTCGGTTATCGTGCCGGCGCCGCCTTTTCGTCTGATCCGCGATGATGCCTTGGCATGTATCGGACGCTTAAGCGTGTTCGTCCGCAGTGGGTGTCGATGGTCCGGAATCTTTGGCGACCCTATGGCATGTAATCCCCGTTTAAAGGTGCCAATAGTTGCATGGGGGGAGGTGCGCATGTAATCTGTGGCGACATGTTGCATCTCTATTAACGTGAAGTTCGTCGATATTTAGGTATATTTCCGGTGCTAGGATGAAAGCCCGTAGATACGTGTTTGTCGGCACTTTTTACGGGAGGATCATCGCATGACAAAGCACATCTTTGTGACCGGAGGCGTTGTCTCTTCGCTGGGCAAGGGCATCACTGCCGCCTCGCTCGGTCGCCTGCTTAAGGCTCGTGGCTACAAGGTCATGATGCAGAAGGCAGATCCCTACCTCAACGTCGATCCGGGCACGATGAGCCCCTTCCAGCACGGCGAGGTCTTTGTCACCGAGGACGGCTACGAGTCTGACCTCGATCTCGGCCACTACGAGCGTTTCATCGACGAGAACCTAACGCGCAACTCCAACTTCACTACTGGTGCTATTTACCAGAGCCTCATCGCTCGCGAGAGGCGCGGCGACTTCCTTGGCGGCACCGTCCAGGTCATCCCGCACGTGACCAATGCCATCAAGGAGCGCTTCCGTCGCGTCGAGGAGCAGAGTGGCGCCGATGTTGTGATCACCGAGCTCGGTGGCACCATCGGCGACATCGAGGGCCAGGCGTTCGTCGAGGCCATCCGCCAGTTCCGCAAGGAGAAGGGCGCTGCTGACTGCTGCCTCATCCATGTGAGCCTCGTGCCCTACATCGCCGCTGCTCACGAGGTTAAGACGAAGCCGACGCAGCACTCTGTCCGCGAGCTTCGCTCCATGGGCATCCAGCCTGACTTCATCATGTGCCGTTCCGACCACGAGGTCGACGAGTCCATCCGTGCCAAGATTGCGAGCTTCTGCGACGTCGAGGCGGATTGCGTCTTCGAGAACTCCGATTGCCCCTCCATCTACGACGTGCCGAAGCACCTCGCTGACCAGGGCTTTGACGTGAAGGTCTGCGAGAGGCTCGGCCTCGATCCCAGGACGTGCGACATGAGCGAGTGGTACGGCTTCACGACGCGCATGCACGAGGCGAACGCGAAGGCCGACACGACGCGCATCGCCGTGGTGGGCAAGTACACGCAGCTGCCCGATGCCTACCTCTCCGTCGTCGAGGCGCTCCACCACTCCGGTGTCTACTATGGCCGCCACGTCAAAATCGACCTCATCGACGGCGAGAACCTCGGCGAGGATGACGTCGAGGAGGTCCTCGGCGATGCCGACGGCATTCTGGTGCCGGGCGGCTTTGGCATCCGCGGTCTCGAGGGCAAGATCCTGGCGGCGCACCGCGCTCGTACTAAGAAGGTCCCGTTCCTCGGTATTTGCCTGGGTATGCAGGTGGCCGTCTGCGAGTATGCGCGCAACGTCGTCGGCATGCCGGGCGCTAGCTCGACCGAGTTCCTCCCCGACTGCGAGTATCCCGTGATTGACATCATGCCTGACCAGCAGGATGTCACGTCCAAGGGTGGCACCATGCGCCTGGGTGCCTATCCGTGCAAGGTTGCCGAGGGCTCGCTTGCCCGAGAGGCGTATGGCGAGGAGCTCATCTACGAGCGTCACCGTCACCGCTTCGAGGTCAACAACTCGTACCGCGACAAGCTCCGCGAGGCCGGCCTCACCTTCTCTGGCGTCTCTCCGGATGACCGCCTCGTCGAGATGGTCGAGCTTCCCGAGGACGTGCATCCGTGGTTCGTAGCCGCTCAGTTCCACCCGGAGTTCAAGAGCCGTCCGACTCGTCCCCAGCCACTGTTCCGCGAGTTCGTTCGTGCGGCGATTGCCAAGCACGAGGGCGTCGACCGCCACGAAGTTAACGCGGGGGAGTAGGGAAGCGCCTGGCGGTGTCTGGTTTCCTGACGCCCCATGACCTCCGCGCGCTGGCGGGGAATAGGGTGTCTGGCCTCTACGCGCTGGCGGAGAGCGGTCGCCGTCTGACGGCGTCAGGCCTCCGTCCACACCGCCGCGATGTGCCCGTCGTCTGGCGATTTGACGCGCTGGGCTGGTAAGCTGACATAACACCTCGTTTACTTGTTACCATCTTGGTCGCCTCACGTTTTTGCGTGGGGCGGCCGTTGTTTTTCGGGCGTGTCCGATTTGGTTTGAAGGATGAGCGACGTTGGATCTGTCTCGAGCTCTCAGGGAGTACCTCAACTACGTCTCGGTCGAGCGCGGCTGTTCGCGCAACACCGTCTTGGCCTATGGCCGAGACCTGCGCAACTACATCGCGGGCCTCAAGCACGAGGGCGTTACCCTGCCTGACCAGATCACCCGTGATCGTATCGAGGCCCACATTCAGCACCTACGCGAGAGTGGCCTTGCCATCTCGAGTGTCGAGCGTGCGGTGTCAGCCATCAAGGGTTTCCACCGTTTCATGGTGTCCGAGCGTATAACCGCGGCTCACCCCGCTGCCGATCTGCCGCTTCCCAAGAAGCCTGACCGCCTGCCAGACGTTATCAGCCGTGACCAGGCCGCCTCCCTTCTCGACCAGCCCTTCCCGGAGACCCCGGCGGGGCAGCGTGACCATGCGATCGTCGAGGTCCTCTACGGCTGCGGACTGCGCGTCTCTGAGCTTTGCGGCCTTGACCTGCGCCGCGTCCTTCTCGACGAGCAGGTTCTGCGCGTCGTGGGTAAGGGCGACAAGGAGCGTATCGTGCCCATCGTGGGCACGGCCGCGGAGGTTCTTGGCGACTATCTCGAGAATTGGCGCCCGCAGCTCGTGAACCTGCGAGTGTCGACGCCCGCCGTGTTCCTCAACAACCGCGGTCGTCGACTCTCGCGCCAGAGCGTGCACTCGCTTGTGGCGAGGGCCGGCGGCATCGTGGGCATCGAGGGGCTGCATCCGCATACGCTTCGTCACAGCTTTGCCACCCACATGCTCGAGGGAGGGGCGGGCCTGCGCATCGTCCAGGAACTCCTCGGCCATGCCGACATCTCGACCACTCAGCTCTACACGCATCTTGATCGCAGCCACATCCGTGAAGTCTATCTGGGAGCCCATCCCCGCGCCAACGCGTAGGGGCGGGGCGCAGTTTTCATCCGTCTCACGGTTACCGTTGGGAGGCGGAACCGAATGCCTATTCGGCGAATCGAGAATCAGGTCCATACTTTTCGACCGAGTTGGCCTAGTGGCGAGCAAAAAGATCGCTAAGTAGGGGCCTAATCCCCGGATGGTCGAGTAGACGCCTTGTTCTCGCGACAAAACCCCAGTTGGCGAGGAGGCGTTTCGCTTGTCTACTCGTCGGATTCCGGAATAGCCCCCTACTTGGCGCATTTTTTGGTGGAAGGGGTCGCCAAAGGGCTGCCGGATGGTGCGGAAGGGTGGCCGGATGGTGCGGAAGGGTGGCCGCGGAGGGGTGTGAGGGGGCGTTTGGGGGCATGAAAGCGCATCTTCTCCGTTGTGGTCTCGAAGTCTCCAAACCGCTACGTTTCCGCCCTCGAATTCCAGCCAATAGTATGCATCTTGATGTCCGCGCGATGCCTACTGCCGGCGCGTGGATGCCGCTCGTCCGGTCGTCACCTGACCAATTCTGTGCATAACACCTCGTTTACCTGCACCTTCACAGCTTCGTCAAACGTTTGCTCTGCGCGTTTGCGCCCGCCTGGCGATTGCAAATTCGTGCGCCCCAAGTTCCTGTATGCAAACGGGCGTTCGCCACTATCCGTGGTGATGGCGCTCCTCGAACGAATGTCGATAAGTCATTCGTAGTGCCGTTTAGGGGGAAATAGTCAGATTTAGGCTTGCCCAGGCGTGCTCAGGCGGTAATATTCTGGCTAGCGCAAACGCACGCGGATGACTCAGACCGGGACGCCGGTCGCGAAGCCGGAGGGGAGCTGAATATGTACCTGACTGGGTCGAAGACCGTTTCTGTCGACGCCCAGGGGCGCATTACGCTTCCAGCCGAGTATCGCGATGAGTTCAAGGAGGAGTCTGGCAACAAGGTCTGCCTCATCCTCGTGAAGGACGCGCTGTGGGGCTTCACCCCGGAGGGCCACAGGGAATGGGTGATGAGTCACTTCAAGGAGGGCTTCAACGCCAACTCCAAGAAGGACAATCTCCGTCGCCTGAGGCTCAACTCCAGCACCGTCACGGTGGAGATCGACAAGAGCGGTCGTCTTCCGCTCAACAAGGTCCCCGCTGCCGTGCAGGAGAAGCTTGGACTTGGCAAGGACGCTGTCGTCGTCGGCGACGCGGATCACTTCGCCGTGTACAACACGGAGAAGTGGGCCGAGCAGCTCGCCGCTCTGATGGAGGATGACGATGACATGTTCTTCGACGAGGACTAGCGAGGTGGAGAAGTTGACAGCAGAATATCGGCATGTACCCGTGATGCTGGAGGAGGTCCTGCGAGAGCTGGACCCCAAGCCGGGAGACGTCGTCTGCGACTGCACTCTTGGCGGTGCCGGCCACACGGTCGAGCTCGCTCGTCGTGTCGCCCCCAACGGCCTGTCCCTCGGCATCGACCAGGATGACATGGCGCTTGCCGCCGCTTCCGCGCGTTTCGAGCGCGAGGTCCCGGAGGGCCAGCACCAGTTCCTCAAGGGCAACTTCGGCGATCTCGACGATCTTCTCGTCAAGGCCCAAGTCCCTGGAGTCGACTGCTTCCTGTTCGATCTTGGCGTTTCGTCTCCACAGCTCGACTTACCCGAGAGGGGCTTTTCCTACAACGAGGATGCGCCCCTCGATATGCGGATGGATCCGGGAAAACACACCAAAACCGCAGCTGAGGTCATAAACACCTACACCGAAGCCGACCTCGCCCGGATTCTTTCCGTTTACGGAGACGAGCGTTTCGCCTCCCGTATCGCCCGCGAGGTGTGTCGCCGCAGGGAGAAGGCTCCCATCGAGACCACCTTCGAGCTGGTCGACGCCATCAAGGCCGCCATCCCGGCAGCCGCGCGTCGCCACGGCGGACATCCCGCCCGTAAGTCCTTCCAGGCTCTCAGGCTCGAGGTGAACCACGAGCTTGAAGTCCTGGAGCGAGGCCTTGAGGCGGCGATTCGCTGGGCAAACCCCGGTGGCCGCATCTGCGTCATCAGCTATCACTCCCTGGAGGATCGCATCGTCAAGCACCTGTTTGGCGTCTACTCCCAGGGTTGCACCTGCCCGCCGGATTTTCCGGTGTGCGTGTGCGGACACGTGCCGATCATTCGCGTCAAGACTCGCAAGCCACTCGTGGCAAGCGAGGAGGAGCTCGAGCGCAATCCCCGCGCCCGCAGCGCCAAGACGCGCGTCGCGGTGAAGCTCTAGGGCTCTGCCGATACGCGCAAACAGGGCAATGCCGGCCGCGAGGCCGTCTTGCATAGTACGACGCACAAACGACGCACCACCGAAGCACGAACACACTACAACGCACTCAAACGCAGCCTAATCGCACTACCAACGAAGAATAGGGTGCCAAGCCGCCCCGCGAAAGCGGGGCGGGCGCACCTGTCGCCACTCTCACAGCACAAGGATGATTCGCAATGACGTACATGGGTACCGAGGCATATGACCTCGACGCCTCGAGGGGGGCGTTCGCTCCGCAGGGGGCTCGCTCTTTCGAGACGATCGAAGGCGCCGGCCTCGATGCCCGCGAGCGCGCCGGCGTCTCAAGGCAGGTTCTCTCCACCCTCAAGGCCCTCGCGGCTGTCGCGGCGATCTTCATGGTGCTCTCTGCCGCGCGCGTCGGCGTCTTTACGTACGCTGCGACCATCCTCTCCCAGAATTCCACGATGAGAAGCGAGCTCAAGGAGGCCCGCTCCCTCCAGGATGACCTCCGAGTCCAGCGCTCCGTCCTCTCGAGCGCCTCGCGCATCGACCGCATCGCCACCCAGAGCTACGGCATGGTCCTCTCGGGCGACTCCGTCAAGCTCGCCATCGGCGATGCCGAGGCGGCCGCCGCTGCCGAGGCAGAGGCCGAGAACTCTGCCAGCGCGGATGCCCAGGAGACCAGCGCTAGCACCGCCGCCTCTCCGGAGGAGGTCGCCTCCCAGCTCAACCAGGCCAACATCACCCAGGGCGACGGTTCTACGGCCGGCGCGAATGCAGTCGATGTGGACTCTATCGCATAACGCGCCCGCCAGGGTTTGTTTCGCGTAGACTGGTGAGCCATGACAACGAGAGGTAACAGAAACGATCGAGGCGCGGGTGCCCGAAGGGGGCGTCCCGCGTCTTCTTATGAAGAGGCGCGCCGCGCGCGCTCTGGTGGTAGGGGCTCGAATTCGAACACGCCCCTACCGAGGCTCGTCATGGTGCTGTTCGCCCTCGTCGTGGCGAGGCTTCTGTGGCTGCAGGTCATCGATGCCCCCAACCTCTCGACGAAGGCCCAGAGCCTGCATACGACCAACGTCACGTTGACGGCCAAGCGCGGTACCATTTTTGACCGTAACGGCAACGTCCTCGCCACGAGCGTCGAGTGCCGCACCATCTACTGCAATCCCAAAGAGGTCACGAACAAGCCCGCGTGTGCCCAGGAGCTCGCGAATGCTCTTGGGGGCACGGCGGACGACTACCTGTCGACGCTCTCCCAAGACACCACCTTCGCATACGTGCAGCGCAGGGTCGATACCGATGTTGCCCAGGACCTCCTCTCCGCGCTCTCCGAGGACGGCATCACCGGCGTCTACGCCCTCACGGACGTGAAGCGCGTCTATCCGTACGGCGCTGTTGGCGGCCAGGCGCTTGGCTTCGTCGACACGGACGGCAACGGCATTACGGGCCTCGAGCTCCAGTACGACGACATCCTCAAGGGCACGGACGGCGAGATGCTCATGGAGCGCGGCCGCGATGGCCAGCCGGTCGCCGGCGGCGCCTCCCAGATCCACGAGGCGACGGACGGCGAGGACATCATCACCTCTCTCGACATCAACATCCAGCAGGTCGCCGAGACCCAGCTCGCCCAGGCGGTCGAGGACGTGAAGGGCGAGTCGGGCAACGCCATGGTGACGGACCCAAAGACGGGCGAGATCCTGGCTGCCTGCTCCACGCCGTACGCGGACCTCACCAATCCTTCGAGCATCACCAACGACGGCCTCAAGCTCTCGAACGTCACGGACTCCTACGAGCCCGGCTCGACGATGAAGGTTCTCACGATGGCGATCGGCTATGACACCGGCACCATCACCAAGAACTCGACCTTCTCCGTCCCGCCTAAGGTCAAGGTCGGTGACGACGAGGTCAGTGACGCGGACGACCGCGACTACACCATGGACATGACCCCCACCGAGATCATGCGCCGCTCCTCCAACACGGGTGCGGCCCTCGTGGGCAAGGCCATCGGCGCGGACAACTTCAGCGCGGGCCTTGCCAAGTTCGGCATCGGCCAGAAGACCGGCATCGACTTCCCCGGCGAGGCGGACGGCATCGTGCCCTCGCGCGACCAGTACACCGGTGCTACGACGGGCGCGGCGGCGTTCGGCCAGGGCATCGCCTTCCCGAGCGTGCAGCTCGTGCGCGCGGTCGGCGCGGTCGCCAACGGCGGCACGATGATGACGCCGCACTTCCTCATCCAGAAGGGCGACGAGACGGTCGACTGGGGAGAGGGCGAGCAGGTCATCTCCGAGCAAGCCGCCGAGTGCGTCGTGAACGACATGCGCGCCGTCGTGCAGGATGACGGCACCGGCAAGAAGGCCAACATCGCGGGTTACGATGTCGTCGGCAAGACCGGCACGGGCGAGCAGGCCTCGAGCGAGGGCGGGTATGTCGAGAACCACTTCATGAGCTCGTTCATCGGCTTCGCCAACGGTAGCGACGCCGCGGTTCTGTGCTACGTGGGCATCAACGGCACCGCGTATCACGGAAGCGCCGCGGCCGTCCCGTCGTTTGTCGCTATCATGAATGAGGCCTTGACCGACCTGAGCGTCCCCAAGGCATAACGTAATCACCGACTGGAGATCGACATGATCGAATGCACTGCGAATGACGTCTGCGCGGCCACTGAGTCCACGCTGGTCTGTGGTACGGGGGAGGAGACCCTCTCCGGAGTCGCCATCGATTCGCGGCGTGTCGGCGAGCGCGGCCTGTTCGTTGCGTTCGCGGGCGAGAACGTCGATGGAAACGACTACGTCGCCAACGCCATCGCGGCCGGTGCGGGCGTCGTCGCCGTCACGCGCGAGGTCACATCAGATGTCGAGGCCGCCGCGCTTGAGGCGGGCTGTGCCATCGTCCGTGCCGCCGATGACGACGGCACGGAGTTCATGCTCCGTCTAGCCGAGTGGTGGCGCGCGCAGCAGGACTGGTGCGTCGTTGGCGTGACGGGTTCTGTGGGCAAGACCACCACCAAGGAGATGCTCGCCGCCGCCCTCGGTGCCAAGTACGAGGTCCATGCCACCGCCGGCAACTTCAACAACCTGATTGGCGTGCCCATCACGCTGCTCGAGGCTCCCATCTCGGCGAAGGTCCTCGTCGTCGAGATGGGTATGAACCACCCCGGCGAGATCGATCGTCTCGCAAAGTGCGCGCGCCCGCGCGTCGCCGCGATCACGAACGTCGGGACCA
>UQWE01000055.1 GCA_900544655.1 uncultured Coriobacteriaceae bacterium | reverse complement strand
ACCGTTTGCCACACCTAAAACGAACTGGCCCGCACACGCGCACGCCACGAGCGGCGTCCCCACGTACAGCACCGCACCCAGCCCCTCGAGCACGAGTAGCGCGCAGAGCAGCGGTATCGTCACACGCCGCGAGCTCAGGCGACCGGCGGCAACGGACCCCAGCGTGGCGCCTACGCCCACGATCGTCGAGAGCCACCCCATCCACTCGGCGCCCACGCGCAGCACGTCGCGGTAGAAGAGGCTCTCTAGCGAGTCGAACGCGCCAAAGCCCAGGTTGCCAAGAAATCCGATGGCAAACAACATCAGCAGCGCAGGGCTCGCCATGATGGCGCGGGCGCCGTTCGCAAGCTGGGAGAGAAGCGAGGGCGCGGGAGTGGCGCCCCTCTCGGCATGCCGATAGCCCGCTGGCAACGCAAAGGCACACAGCATGGCTGCGGGAGCCGTGGCGAGCAGCAGCGCAAACACGAGCTGGGTTGAGAGGGTGTCTGCAATGACACCGGCCGCGAATGGCCCCACGATCACCGAGGTAAACGTCGCCGTGCTGTTGAGCGAGTTGAGGCGCACGAGCTCGGGCTCGTTAGCCGTGAGGTAGCGGGGGTAGGTCTCGACAGCCGTGGAGGCCGCGGCCCCCGCAAGGCCCATCACAAGAGCGCAGGCGAGCAGGACGAGAAACGACATCGGCAGCGCGAGGGCGAGCGCCGCCGCAGCGAGCGGGGCTACCGACGCCGCGAGGAGCGCGGGTTTGGGACCCATGCGGTCGATGAGGGTACCAGCGAGCGAGTAGCCCACGAGCAGTACCACGTTGAGGGCAAAGACGAGAGCCGAGACGCCCGCCGCATTCAGTCCCAACTCATAGGTGGCGCAGCCGATGATGCCCACGAAGTAGACGGACTGGAATCCCAGCTGGTTGAGAAAACACGCTGCGACAAGTCGCCTGAGCGTCGCGTCCACGAGCAGCCCCCCACTTGAGCGTTCATTTCTCGGCGGATTGTAGCACGGGCCGTTGCCGACCATGCCGCAACGACACCGCCATGCCGTAGCGTCGCCGCCATTGCCGTAGCGTCGCCGCCATTGCTGTGGCGATAATGCACGCTCAGCGGCTCTCCAGCGTGCAAAAACGCCACGGCATTCGCACCGGCGTGCTGAAACGCTACGGCATCCGCGGCGCACGCCACGTTCCGTGCGCCCGCCACCCGCAGCTCGCCGTTCGCGGCGCTCGTTTCGCATCGGTAGACACTAAAGGTAACGAACGAGCATGTTGACGCCCCTGTCGACCAGCCCCTCGCGTCTGCGGGCGGTTCTCTTGCCAGACCCTCCCACAGAGGCGAGCACAAGCGCGCAGAAGATGAGCGCGCAACCCACGCACGCAAGTACGCTCAGATGCTCTCCCATGAGCACGACGCCCATCACGAGGCTCGTGAGCGGCTCGAACAGGCCAAATACGGCAACAAGGCCGGGATCGAGCTCGCGCGACCCCGTGCTGATGAGCCCCAGCGCGCACAGCGTGATGAACGACAGGCAAACGAGTCTGCGCCAGGCGTCCAGCGACAGATGCACGCCGATGCCACCCTCCACGGTGCCAATGAGAAGGAAAACGAGGGCGTTCGACAGTGCGATGTAGAGGGTCAGCGATAGCGCACTCAGGTCGTTGAACCCCGTGACCTCAAGGCGAACGATGTAGATCGCATACACCGTCGCCGCGATGAGCGCGAACGCGATGCCCGTCGCCGAGCCGGACACCTGACCACCCACCAGCGCCATGCCGATACCAATGAGCACTGCCGCCGCAGCGGTCGAGCGCGCGGGCATGCGCCGATAGACGGCGGCGGTTATCAGCACGACGATGACCGGGTAGAGGAAGTAGATCGTGGAGGCAAGGCCCGTGTCCATGAGGCTGTACGCCATGTTCACACAAAACGAGCTCGCCGAGCCAAACACGGCGACGCTCAGCATGAGCTTAAGCGCACGCCTCGGCGCGAGAAACACATGGCTGCCATTGCAGTACGCGATGACGAGGAGAAACGGTATGACAAGCGCCGACCTCCAGAACACCACAGTCGCCACGCTCACGCCCGCGTCATAGAGGCCCCTTGACAAAACCGGCGTGAGGCCATAGAGCATCGTCGCCACGCTCACGCACACAGCACCTCTGACCATAACCCCATTCCTCTCTAGGTAAAGCGGGCGGGGAGGACTCCAGAGAACCCTCCCCGCCCAGACGAGAAACAGCCCTGTTCAACCAGGAGCCTCGCCGGAGCAATCCACGCGAGACAACCCGGCAACAAACACCAAGACCGCCTAGACGCTCTTCTCGAGGCGCCTGTCAAGCTCGGCACGGGCCTCGGAAAGCGTCTCCTCGTGACAGAAGAGCCTCGCAATCGAGCGCGCCATGGCCTTGCTCGCCCGCTCGATGCAGTGGCGGCCGTTCTTTCCGCCCGCGAGCTTGCGGAACTGCTCCGTGTGACCAGAGATCTTGTAATCGGGGAAGATCGTCATGTACGGGCTGCAGACGGGCACCCGCATCGAGACATTGCCGAGGTCCTCGCCACCGAAGTCGGCAGGCATGCCGGGCAGCATATACTCGCCCAGGTCGACAAACTCCCTACGGCACACCTCGCCGAGGACCTCGTTGGGAACACGCCCCAGGTAGCCCTCGGTGAAGCTGTAGGTCGCCTTGCAGCCGAGCGCGGCGGCGCAGTGCTCGGCGCACTCGCCGATTGTCTTGCCAAGCCAGCGCAGGTCGGAGACCTTGAGCGCACGAACATCTCCATGGAGCGAGATACTCGCGGGGATGATGTTCGCCGCCTCGCCGCCCTCGGTCATGATCATGCTCACGCGCATGTCATAGGTGAGATGCTGGCGCCAGAGCCCCACGGCGTTCAGGAAAAGAGATGCCGCGGAAAGGGCGTTGCGGCCCCTGTCCGGATGGCTCCCCGCCTGGGCCTTCTCGCCCTCGAACTTGAAGTCCATCGTGCCCACAGACATGCACTCGCCAGCGATGCGCGTCTTGTCGCTCGTGGGATGCATCATGAATACGGCGTCGAGACCGTCGAACACACCCTTCTCGAGCAGACGAATTTTGCCGCCACCGCCCTCCTCGGCAGGGGTGCCGATGACCTTCACGGTGCCGGGCGTCCCCGTCTCCTCGAGCCATGAGCGGACCGCAGCGCCCGTCATGATCGAGGTAGCGCAGATGAGGTTGTGGCCACAGCCGTGGCCCAGCCCCTTGAGCGCGTCGTACTCGGATGCCACGGCGATGACCGGAGAGCCGCTGCCCCACGTGGCGACGAAGGCCGTGTCGAGCTCGTCCACGCCGCGCGTCACCTCGAAGCCCTGGGCCTCGAGCCAGTCGCACTGGACGCGGCACGCCTCGTGCTCCTCATACCCAAGCTCGGGGTGTTCATGGACGTAGAGGGACAGGTCCCAGACGTCGCCCATGTGAGACTCGACGAACGAGTCGCACGCCTCGCGATAGTCCTGCTCAGCCATTGCCGCCCCTTACGCCAGAATGCCGAAGAAAGCCATAACCATCGAGAACACGATGACGGCAACGATGATCTTGTTGTAGTTCGCGGCCTTGTGCGTGAAGAACCAGTAGATAGCCATGATCGCGGCGAGCGGGAGCATGCCTTGCAGAATCTGATCGAAGATGTCCTGGAGCACGATCGGGTCCGCGTTCTGCATCGTAAACTGCAGCGGCGTCGAGACCTTGACGTAGGTGCTGCCCAGCGCGCCCATCATGAACAGGCCCATGATGGAGGCACCCTCAATGATCTTGTTGATGAGGCCGGACTTCATGAGCTTCATGACGGACTGGCGACCGAGCCTGTAGCCAAACTGCAGGACCATGATACCGATGAACACCGTGATGATGTTGTACGTGAAGGGGATGAAGGCACCCAGCGGGCTTGCCTGGAGCGCGAACGTCGCGGCGAGGCCACGGATGATCGGGGCGATGGTGCCGTGGATAAGCGTGTCGCCCACGCCAGCGATGGGGCCCATGAGGCCGGTCTTGATGCCGGAGATGGCGGCGCCGGATATGGGGGCACCGTTGGCCTTCTCCTCCTCCATCGAGAGCGTGATACCGTGGATGACCGAACCCATGATGCCCTCGGAGTTGTAGAACTCGATGTTGCGGACGAGCGCCTCCTTGTAGGCCTCCGTCCCCTCGCCGTAAAGCTTCTTGAGAGGCTTGGAGAGGGCAACGCAGAAGGACAAGCCCTGGAGGCGGTCATAGGAGTTGGTGAGCTCGGTGCAGAGCCACCAGCGCAGGTAGGTAATGACGAGGTCCTTCTTGGAAAGGTGAGCTCCCGTGGCCTCGGGCTCGGCCGCGACGCTCCGCTCGTTCGTGTTGGTGTCTGCCATGGTTACTCCTCCGCACTAGCCGAGTTCTTGAGGGTGATCAGGACGGCGATGCACGCACCGAAGACGGCCGCCGCCATGGTGTTAATGCTGAGGTACTGCACGGCGAAGAAGCCGATGAAGAACCAAGGGAGCATCGAGGGCTTGCCGATGGTGAGGATGATGATGGCAAAGCCCATGGCAGGCAGAATGCCGCCGGCGACCTTGAAGCCCGTGAGGACCCAGGTCGGAAGCATGTTCATGAAGCCGGCGACCGCATCGGTGCCGAGCAGGATCAGGATGAAGACCGGGATGAAGCGCAGGCAGAAGTCGCGCAGCATCGGGTAGAGGTAGCCCACGCGGGCAAGCCCGCGGTCATCTCCGGCGGCGGCGCACTTGTCGCCCATGCGCACGAAGACGGAGTTGGTGATGCGGCGAATCTGGTCGAGAAGCGAACCAAGCACGCCGAACGGCACGGCGAGGGCGACAGCAGCCTGTGCGTCGAGGCCACTCTTGAGCGCGATGGGAATCGCGATGACCGCGGCGAGCGCCTCGTCTGCGGGGACGTTGCCACCCGTCATGACGATGCCGAGGTAGACGAGCTGAATGTTACCGCCAATGATGAGGCCCTGCCGCACGTCGCCCATGAAGAGACCCAGGACAAAGCCGATGAACACGCAGGAGCCAAGTGACTTGGCAAGGCCATACCCCATGCGACTCGTTCCCAAGAAATACAGCAGGCCGCACACTATCGCAAGCATTACGTCCATGTTCCCACTCCATTCCTTTCCTTGCCTGTTGACAATTCCCTTTGCTTAGAGACCGGCTTTCGCGAGCACTGGTTCGAGCTCTGCAAACGGATCCTCCGGGACCTGGTGCATGTAGACGCGGATACCGCTGGCGTTGATCTCGCGGAGGTTGACGGCATCCTCCTCGTCGAGCGTGATTGGCCCGAAGACGACCTTGCGACCAGGCGCGCTGCCAAGGCCGCCGATCTGGACCTCGGGCAGCGGAAAGCCGCCCTTCCACGCCGCGTAGAGTTGAGGCACGTTCTTGAATAGGACGAGAAGCTTGCCATCCCCAAGCCGGTTGTCCTGCCAGTCACGGATGGCGTCAGCCACGGAGAGCACGCGGACCTTGGCGCCCTTGGGGGCGCTCATCTCGTAGATGCTCGCCATGAACTCATCCTGGGAGAGCTCGTCATCGACGACGAGAATCTCGTTGGAGCGCGTGGCGCCAAACCACTTCGTGACGATCTGGCCATGGATAAGCCTGAAGTCAACGCGAACGAGCTGAATGTCTGCCATGTTTTTTCCTTCCTTAGCCCTGTCTCGAGGCGAGGCATGCTCTGACATCCACGAGGCTCTCCGCGCCGCAGCTCAGCGCAAGGTCGCGAAGCTCCCCAAGGCCCATCTGATTCTTCATCGTGGCAACCTCGATGAGCATCGCGAGGTTGACACCGGCGACCACCTCGATGCCCTCACGACGCGCAAGCGATACGCACATGTTCGAGGGGGTGCCGCCAAACAGGTCAACGAGCAGCAGCACATCGTCCGTCTCGTGGGCGTCGACGAAGGCTGCGATCTCTGCGCGATACTCGAACGGATCCATGCCCGGCAGGAGCGGGAACGCCTCGATGCCCTCCGGCACGCCCGCAATCATGCCCATCGCCTCAATGAGCGCCTTCGAGAGGTTGCCGTGGGCGCACACGCCGATGCAGGTAGCCATTAGCGGCCTCCCGTCGTCTTGTTGCCGCTAGCGTCAACGAACTCGTGGCCGCCAAAGCCGTTGCGCAGCGCGCTTACTGCCTTCGCGGAGAAGGAGTCATCGATCTGGGTGGCGTTGCGCTCCATGAGCGAGAGGGCGATGACCGGAGCCGGAACCTCGAGATCGAGGGCAGCCTCGACGGTCCACTTGGCCTCGCCGCTCGCTGCGACAACACCCTTGATGTCCGCAAGGTCTGGGTGCGCTGCGAGCTGGGACTCCATGAGTTCCATAAGCCAGCCGCGAATGACCGAGCCGTGGTTCCAGTTGTGGGCGACGGCCTCGAGGTCATAGTCGAACTCGCTTGCGCGCATGATGGCGAGGCCCTCGCCAATCGCCTGCATCATGCCGTACTCGACACCGTTGTGAACCATCTTCATGAAGTGGCCGCTGCCGGCACGGCCGGTGTAGAGAAGGCCATCCTTAACAGTGATGTCTGCAAGCGCGGGCTCGAGCAGCTCGAAGGCAGACTTATCGCCGCCCGCCATGATGCAGGCGCCATTGCGCGCGCCGCTCTTGCCGCCCGAGGTGCCCGCGTCCATGAAGCGCACGCCTACCTCCTCGGCCGCCTTTGCGTGGCGGAGGCTGTCCTTGTACATAGAGTTGCCGGCGTCCACCAGCACATCGCCCGGCTCCAGCAGCTCGAGGGCCTCGGTGAGGCACGCCTCAGTCGCAGCACCGCTGGGGACCATGACCCACAGCACGCGCGGGGCACTAAGCGAGCCCACAAGCTCCGCCATGCTCGCCACCGCGGTGATGCCCTCCTGCCCCGCCTTCTCGCGCGCAACGTCGCTAGCGTCAAAGCCAACGACCTCGTGACCGTGATCCATGAGGTTAAGGGCGATGTTGGCGCCCATCTTCCCAAGACCAACCACTCCGATCTTCATGCAAGCAACCTCTCAATCGCCAGCGGCACGTCATGTGCCATCACCCGATATCACCCCGGGATTTACCCGGAGCCGCTGGAGTGGAGGGGCGCCACGAGGCTTCCTGGGCATGGGAGGAGCCACTAACCTCGCGTTGCCCCTCAACTCCAGCGATACGGCGCCGCGTGGGCTCCGCGTCACCGAAATTCGCGGGTGAATTTCGGTTCGATTGCTAATTTAGCCGAATTTATTTCGATATAAGTGCGATGTCGAAAAAACTTTTTTTGTTCGACAAACGGTCGAAGCACACCTGTAAACGGTTTTCTCTGTCTGAATGGAAGAAACCTGCTTTAGAATGGTCAAGAGCACCAGCTAATTCGCTTGGAGACTTCATGGCATCCTCTTCCATCCAGCCAAAGATCAAGGCACTCTATAACGAGCTCAGCAAAAAAGAGACGCAGATTGCTGACTTCATGTTGAAGGACCCGAAAAAATTTTCTCGAATGACAATCAACGAGATTGGTGAGGAACTCAGCGTCGCGACCTCCACTGTCTTCCAGTTCACCAGGAAGCTCGGCTACAAGGGATTCCGTGACTTCCGTAACGACCTTCTGGCCGAGGAGTTCGACCCGGCGATCTCTGTCCACGAAAACATCCAGCCCGGCGAGGATGAACTCTCCATCGCAACCAAGGTGTTCTCCTCGTCCATCGACTCTTTGAGAGACACCGCCAAGCTCCTCACGCAGGACAGCCTCAAGAAGGCATCCGAGCTTCTGCTCGATGCCAAGACGGTAACGTTCTTTGGCGTTGGCGGTTCAAACGTCGTTGCCTATGACGCCTACCATAAATTTCTTCGCTCGCCGCTTCATGTACAGTACGCGATGGACGTCCACGTACAGCGCATGCTCGCGGCGCGTCTCGATGAGAATGACTGCGCTGTAATCACCACGCATACCGGCCTCACACACGAGACGCTCGACATCGCGCGTGTCGCCCGCGAGGCAGGCGCCTCCATCATCGCAACAACGAGTTACCCGTCTGCCCGGCTCACGAACCTTGCCGATGTCGTGCTCGTCTCGACCGCCGAGGAGACCGAGTTCAGGCCCGAATCTCTCTCAAGCCGAATCGCGCAGCTCGGCATCATCAACTCGCTGTTCACGATCGTGATGTTTAACAGCGGCGAGCGTTCGGTAGAACCACTGCGCCGCATTCGCAAGGTCATCTCCCCCACCCGAGAAGGTATTAACTAGCAAAAGTCGCGCATTACCTATCTCACCGCGCCTTCTCGAAGACGCTGTGGTTTGGGCCGTTGTCGAGCTCATTTGCTCGCAACAAAGACTCAAACCGCAGCGTCTTGTGTGAGACACGCATGACACAAGCCTCACAAGCATCGCGGTGCGCATCACTCGCCTAGATTATGAAGATGTCAACTTAGGATAACTTTTTTTCTCGATTCTAAAGTAAATACCGGTTAACTAGTGGTATATATCTACAAGGAAAACAACGAGGGCCGCCCGGCGGCCCAGTCAGGAGGTAACACGTATGAGTGAAATCATCAATGTCTACGGCCGTCAGGTGCTCGATTCGCGCGGCAACCCCACCGTCGAGGTCGAGGTCACCCTCGGCGACGGCTCGCACGGCCGTGCCATCGTACCGTCCGGCGCATCCACCGGCGAGTTCGAGGCGGTCGAGCTGCGCGACGGTGACAAGTCCGTCTACGGTGGCAAGGGCACGCTCAAGGCCGTCGCCCACGTCAACGACGAGTGCGCCGACGCGGTTCTCGGCATGGACGCCACGGACCAGCGCGGCAT
>UQWE01000054.1 GCA_900544655.1 uncultured Coriobacteriaceae bacterium | reverse complement strand
CGTTGGCATGGCGCTTCTGCACGCTCAAGGCCCGCGCAGCGCGCAATAACGCCGCAGCAATGGAGCCAGCGCGCAATAACGCCGCAGCAATGGAGCCAGCGTGCAGGAGCGCCGCAGCAATGGAGCCAGCGTGCAGGAGCGCCGCACCCCCGTCCTTTGCGCGTCGAAATAAGAGTCGCACTACACCCCGCCGAATCCGTGGCGACGCTTCGACATAGATGCAGGCATTCAATCCGTTTAAGCGTGCAATTTGTCGCCACGGATTGCATGGCAACCGCCGCCACTCAGTTTCGTCGCGCTTAGGACACTTATATGTGTCGAAGGAGCGCCAGGCCCCGGTCGTCCCAACCGCAGGCGGCCCCATGGCAAGCGGACGCACGCTCCGTCGCACTTGGGGCGCTTATGTGTGTCATGTGCCACATGCCAGTGCTCCGATGTCGACAGGCCGCCGACACGTGAAGGCGCAGCCCTCCCACGGCGTCCCTGCACACCAAGCACACGCCAAGCAAGCGCACAAAAAAGCCCGCACCACGAGGATGCGGGCCCACCAAAGCCGGCTGCGAGTCGATAAGTCGGCGGCGGAAATGAGGAGGATGCGAAGCGCCTAGGCCTTCTCGGCGGCAGCGGCGCCAGGAGTCAAGTGCCTAGGCCTTCTCGGCGGCAGTGGTGCCAGAAGCGGCGCCCTTGCCAACAGCGGCGGCGACGTGCTCGCGGCCGAGCTCGGTCCACTCGGGCTGCTCGTCGGGCATGGAGCCGGCCTTCTTGCCGAAGAGCTCCTTGAGGCAGTTCACGGCAACGATGAGGCCGAGAACCATCAGCAGGACGGCGAAGACGAGCTGCAGGCCCTTGGTGGCGGCCACGGACACGGCAGCGGTGCTCTCGGTGGCCGGGATGGTGCCAAAGAAGCCATAGGTGGAGACGGCGGCATAGCAGCCGAGGGCGCTCTGAACGAGCGAGGTGAAGGTGCAGACCAGCAGGAACGCGACGGGCACGTAGAGCATCCAGCCCTTGCGGCCGGTGCACTTGCAGAACACGGCAAGCGTGATCATCGTCATGCCACCGAGCAGCTGGTTAGAAGCACCAAAGAGCGGCCAGATGTTGAGGTAGCCGCCGAAGGTGAGGGCCAGGCCCGGGACCAGCGTGACGACCGTGGCGAACCAGGGGTTGCCAAGGACCTTCATGGCGCCATTCTTGGAGTCAATGGCCAGAGCGTCGTTAGAGGAAGCGAAGAACTCGGAGAAGGAGGTGCGGGCGATGCGGGCAACGGCATCAAGCGAGGTCAGGCAGAGGGCGGAGACGTTCATCTGCATGAACACGGTGGCGACGGTGCCATCGACACCGAAGGCAGTCATGCCCTTGGCGACGCCACGGGCGAAGACCTGGAAGGCCGTGCCCACCTCAGCGCCGTCGGCACCAAGGGTGTTGACCGTAGACCACATGATGCCAGCAACGACGATGGCGAGGATGCCAACGAAGGACTCGAGGATCATCGCGCCATAGCCGACCTTCACGGCGTCGGCCTCGTTAGAGACCTGCTTGGAGGAGGTGCCTGAGGAAACGAGGCTGTGGAAGCCAGAGAGGGCGCCGCAAGCGACGGAGACGAACAGGACGGGGAACATCATGCCGGACTTCGTGGAGAAGCCGGTGAACATCGGGGCGGTCATCGTGGCCTGGCCGTTAACGCCGAGGACGACGATACCGAAGACGGCGCAGACGATCATGACGAGCATCATGATGGTCGTGAGGTAATCACGCGGCTGCTTGAGCGTCTGGATGGGCATGGCACCGGCAAAGACCAGGTAGACCATGACGATGGCGATCCAGGCGTTGGTGCCAAGACGCAGCGGGGCAACCATGCCGACGGCGAACATGGCAACGACCATGACGACGGCGACAACGAACTCGGCAGCACCCGTAAGGTTGAACTTGTTACGAGCCCAGCCAAAGGCGATAGCGACGAACGTGAACAGGATCGAGATCGTGCCCGTGGAGGCGGCGGCGTAGTTCGCGGCGTCGGAAGCCTTGGCGGACTGGGCAAACGTGCCGCAGACCATCGAGGTGAAGGCAGCGATGACGATGATGCAGAAGAGCCAGCAGAAGAGCAGGAACAGTCGGCGACCAGTCTTGCCGATGTACTTGTCAACGAGCTGGGCGAGCGACTTGCCGTTGTTCTTCATCGAGGCATAGAGGGCGCCAAAGTCGTGGACGGCTCCGAAGAAGATGCCACCGACGAGAACCCACAGGACGACAGGCAGCCAGCCGAAGGCCATGGCGACGATGGTGCCCGTAACAGGGCCAGCGCCGCAGATCGAGCTGAACTGGTGCGAGAAGACGGTGAAGGCAGAGGCCGGGGAGAAGGCATTGCCATCCTCCATACGACGAGCCGGGGTGACGGCTTCCACGTCGACGCCCCACTTATTGGCCAGCCAGCGACCATAAAGCATGTAGCCGGCAAAGAGCACGGCTGCACAAACGACCATAACAACGATTCCGTTCACAAAAAACTCCTTCCGTACCAAGAGAAGATCGCGGGACAAGAAAAGGGGCCGCTGGGTTCATCACCCTGCGGCCCCTCATAAGGCCGCCCGAAGATTCGGGCGGCTCGCATTCAGCCACCCGTCTTAGATAATGACGACCTCAATAATGGATAGCTGCTTGTTCATTGCGATGTGCTCCTGATTCACCTTGGCGCGTATCCCCGCGCACCATCCCTAGTGGATGGTTCAGCATCTTCGTCGCGTGACTCGGCAGTGTCAACAAAAAGATGTTTACTGAATAACATTGGAAACAGACGCGTAACATTATGCAGAAAGTATGTAGTTTCACGCGCTCTTAAGACTATCCCACGCGAGCCGTGCGGCTCGGACAATCACCCCTATCGCTCGACGGGAGACGACGCCGAGACAAGTGCTGCCAAGGCACGCGGCAAAGGCGGGAGAAACGCCCGTCCTGGCGCAGGGCAAACGTTCTCCTTGCTACCATAAGATTCAAAGGAGGAGAGCATGTCCATCGATCCGCATTTTGAAGACTACCAGCGCCTGAGCGTGCGCTTTGCCCGCGACCTCGACCCTCGAGATCCCTTTGGTGCCGCGCGCGCCGCGGCGGATTTCGCTCGTCGCTATCGCTCCAACAGGGACTCACTTCCGCAAACGGACGCAGACCGCGCCTTCCACCTCGTGGTCAAGGCGAGTGACCTCATTGACTACCAGTTGCCCTTCGCCACGGATGATTCCGCCGCGCAGAAGATCATCCTCGAAGCGCGCAAATGCCTCAACGAGGCGCTCGACCTAGACCCCTCGTGCCATGACGCACGCCGCATGCTTGCCGCCGCGTCAAGCGGATCGCCCACCGCCTACCACCGCTACCTTGCAGACAACGCCGCCAGCGTTCGCGAGGCGTGCGAACGCAACGCTGCTTCATACGAGCTTCCCGAGGGCGACCTCAAGGATGTCGCCACGTTGCTTGCCTTCCGCCCCTATCTCCGTTGGATTGCCATCGAAGCATCCAACGCGCTCGTCTGCGGCCGCTACCGTCTTGGCATACAGCTGGCCAACGAGGCGCTCGAGCTCGACCCGAGCGACCCTGTTGGCGTGCGCCTCACGCTCGCCATCGCATACGCAAAGCTCGAGGACGAAGAGGCGTTCGCGTCGCTTTGCGCCGATGCCCGCAAGGCCGCCGGCAACGGCCCCCTGCCCGGTGCCGCCTGGTATTCCCTCGCGCGCATGGCCCTCGCCTTCAAGCGGGAGGACCGTGATGCCGCCGAGGAGGAGATTCGCGCGATCATAGCGGCATATCCCAACGCGGGGACCACGCTCACTCGCCAGGATGACCTGCCGGACGGCATCTTCTGCCGCATCTGCGTCGCACCCGGGAGCGAAGACGAGCTCATCCTCGCCACCTCCGAGGCGACGGTCCTGCTGCAGGAAGGCTTCGACGCCAACGAGCGTGGCACGCTCGGCTCATGGGTCTCTTCGAGACCCGATGTCGCCGAGGCCTACGCTCGCGAGGTCGCAATCGACCCGACGCTCAAGGAGGGCCAGTCATGAGATACGCGGACGAGCTGATTGACCGCCTGTCATGGCGACGCGCTGAAAAGCTCGGCAAGCTCTCGGAGGACGCCTTCGACGAGCTCAGGCTTGCCGTCACGAGAGACCCCGACTCATTTCTCGAGCACAGGGGGGACCTCGCGTTCAAGCACCTTGCCGACGCACTCGCCGCCAATGACCTCACCCAGGCGGAGGAGGAGTTTCTTGACGACGAGGAGTTTGAATCCGCCCGCAAGCGTAGGCTCGACAAGCTTCGCGCGGCATGCGCGGAGGCGATCTCCATGGACGGGGATTGCCTCGACGCTCGCACGATTGCCGCCATGCTTGACGCCAAGGACCCCGATGCCTCGCTGGTTGCGCTCCTGAACCTCGCCAACGAGATCGAACTTGATACGGAGCCGAGGGGGAAGGAAGGCAGTGCCTCCCCGTCCGCGCCGGAAGCAGATAATCCCACGCCGAACGGTGACGAAGCCCCTCTCGCCACCGTCTCCGAGTGGGACGACGTCTTCGCACGCCCTCGTCTGCGCCTGTTGAGCTCCATCGCTCGCGCGAGGCTCGAGACCGCCCGCTACAAGAACGCCTGCAAAACGTGCGAGCGTCTCATCGAACTTGACCCCACAGACCAGCTCGGCGCTCGATATACCTGGGCAATCGCGCTCGCGCGCCTTGAGGACGAAAAGGACTTCGATGCCCTCGACGCGCGATTCGGCAGGCAGGGAAACGCGTGGAACCACCTCGCGCGCACGCTGCTCATGTTCAAGCTCGACCGCATGCCCGCTGCTCGCCGCGCCCTTCGTGGGTACACAAGCCTGTGCCGAGGCGGCGCCTACGCCCTTCTTCGGCCGACGTTCGTCGAAGGGTACCTCCCCGATCGCCCCGCTTTTGAACCGGGCAGCTTTGAGGAGGCGGCGCTCGCCGTTCACGAGTGCGATTCCGTCGTGATGGACACGCCCGATTTCCTCGCATGGGCGACTGCGCAGGATGGCTTCGCCGCGCAGGCGGAGATATTCGCACGCGATAACAACCTCGACTGGTAGGTGGAGCACCGGATTCGCACCAGAATCCTTCGGCGCACGCCAAAGCCGGGTCTCATTGCGAATTGCGTAAAGCGCGGCATATCAAGCCGCATGCTCTGATATACTCTCGTTCGCCGTCCCCATCGTCTAGCGGCCCAGGACGCCACCCTTTCAAGGTGGATATCGCGGGTTCGAATCCCGCTGGGGGCACCAGACATTGCAGCAGGTCAGAGGAATTTGAGCCTCTGGCCTGCTTCTTTTTTCGCGGTACGCCGCATGGAGTTGCGCAGCGTTGCGCCGTACTCCGCAGATTCAAAACCCACCCGTTGACTCCCCCGGCAACGAAGCTATACTTCTCTGTTATTAGATGGCTGTCTAATTATCTAATAACAGAGAAGGACATAGACACCCAACCAAGGAGGCGCTATGGCAGGAGAGGGATTCAAGGCGCTCGCTGATCCGACGCGCAGACGCATTCTCGAGCTGTTGGAGACCGGCGACCTCACGGCAGGCGAGCTCGCCGCGCACTTCGACATCAGCAAGCCCACGCTCAGTCATCACCTGGCAACACTCAAGGCTGCCGGCCTCGTCACGGACGAGCGCCATGGCCAGAACATCGTCTACAGTCTCAACACCACCGTCATGCAGGATCTGATTGGCTGGTTCCTTGGTTTTACGGAGGACTCTCATGAATAGCACCAACAACGGCAGCACCCACGACCTCGTCTCGCGCAACTGTCTCATCGCACTTGCCGCGCTTTCCGGCGCAAACGTCATCGCACACCTCATCGCGCTCCCAAGCCTGCCCGCACAAATACCCACCCACTGGGGTGCGAGCGGTGAGGTAAACGACTGGGGGCCAAGCTGGACGGCAGCCGCCTTGGGCGCGCTACCCCTCGGGATGCTCGTCCTCTTCTACGTGATTCCGCGCATCGACCCCAAAGGCAATGGCTATGCTCGCGCCGGGAAGTTCTATCAGCGCTTCGTTGTTGGCTTTACCCTGCTCATGATTGCCGTCAGCTGGCTTCCCGAGCTTACCGTCTGGGGCGTGATAGCAGTCAAGGGCTCCACGAACGTCATCGTCTCCGTGCTAATCGGTGCGCTGCTCGTCGGCATCGGCAACTACATGCCACGTATCGGTCAGAACTACACGATGGGCGTGAAGACCCCCTGGGCCCTCAACGACCCGGAGAACTGGCGCCGTACCCAACGCTTTGGTGGCAAGTGTTTCGTGCTCATGGGAATTGCCGTCGCAGCATTTGGCTTTGCGGGACCCTACCTCACGGACGCTGTTGCCGCAGCGGCGATCAGCGTGGTCTGCCTTGGGGGATGCATCGCGATGTACGCCTATTCCTACCTGCTGTCTGTCGGCAAGATTCGCTAAGAGATCATCCGCACTCGACCCGCCAGGCCCAAGCATCGACCTTCCCGCCTTCGCACGATTCGGCGAACGGCAGCGGCCCGCGCAAATAAACCCCTACACAAACGGGAGAGAAACGGCTAAAGTACGCGCTTGTCGAATTGTATTTGCACCTGAGCGCACGTGCCACGCCATAATCGAACTCGCAATCACACCTCCACGAGTCGCCAGGTATCTGTCGTTTTAGAAGGACGGCAATGAAGCACATCCTCATGGCCTGCGGCACGGGCATTTGCACCTCGTCTGCGGTACGCGATCGCGTCTGCCAGATTCTTGATTCTCACGGCTTCGCCGGCGCCTATGACGTCACCCCGTGCAAGATGGCCGATGTCCCGGCGCTCGCCGAGTCGCATGACTTCCTCATCGCCGTCACGCTCATCCCCGGCACCCTCGATATCCCGTATGTGAACGGCACACCGTTCCTCACGGGAGGCGACGCCAGCGCGTCAGAGCGCTCCCTGCTCGCGCTCATGCGCGCACCCAGCCGCGCTCGCGCGTCGGTTTGCTCTTAGCCTGTGCCCGGCGCGGACAACGGGAGCGCGGCACCCACACCAGGGCCAGCAAACGCACGTGCCCCAGACTCGCTCCTCATGGAAGGCGGGACGACAGCCACAGAGCCGTCGTCCCTCCTTTTTCATCTGGTAGGGGCGGTGGGGTTCGAACCCACAAGCCTTCCGGCGAGGGCTTTTAAGGCCCCTGCGTCTGCCAATTCCGCCACGCCCCCATATCATGCGGCGCCATCGTCACGTGAAAGTACCTGGCACCCTTATCGCGCCGTCACGCGTCATGCCGCATAGTCGCGCACTGACTACCTTAGCGCAAAGAGAAGAGTTGCGGCGTCCAAGAGACTGGGGCGGCAATCCCATTCGCCACCGCGGCCGCGGAGAGCGACAGTCCGTAGAGCAGGTCGCTCTCGCTCACGGTGAGCTCGCGGGCATGGCACGCACGCATGAGCTCGCTCACGCAGACGGCACCAGCCAGGATCACGCCGGCACGCTTGGGCTGCAGGCCCACGACCCCGCGGCGCTGCTCCAGAGGAAGCGCGGCAAGCCGCCCGGTCAGCTCATCCGCCTCGTCAAGCGTAAGCGTTTGAAGATGGACGAACGCAGGATCATAGGGGTCGAGTCTCGCGTCGATGGCGACAAGCGTCGTGACCGTACCACCCACGCAGACAAGGCGCTCCAGATCGCGTGCCTCAGCGGGGAGGCCGGATTCGAAAGCCTCGCGACAGAACGCGCGAGCCTCCTCCAGCGCAGAGGCCGAGGGTGGATCCTCGCGAGAAAGGAAGAGGTCCGTCACGCGGCGACAGCCCACATCCAGCGAACGCACAGCCTCAAGCGCCACGCCGGGTCGCTCGCCGTCGAGCACCCCTGCGGCCACCTCGGTCGATCCGCCACCGTTATCCGCAACGACGATGCGCGAGGCCCGAAAGTCCTGGGCCACGCCAAGGAACGTGAGTGACCCCTCAACCTCGCCGGGAATGACCTGAGCGACAACGCCGCGCTCCGCGAGGCCATCAAGCAACACATTCGAATTCGCAGCGTCTCGTGCGGCGCTCGTGAGCGTGCAGCACCCCACCTCGGCGCCGGACTCGCGAGCCTGGGCCAGATAGCCATCAACGCACGAAAGCACGCGCGCGCACGCATCCTCGCGGAGCACGCCCGTCTCGGCAACGCCCTCACCAAGGCTGCAGATGGTCGACGTCTTGGCGCAGCGCTCGACGCGCGAGGCCGCGACATCGGCGACGCCAAGGCGCGCCGTCACGGTTCCTATATCGATAACGGCAACGCGGCTCACTGGGAAACCCCCTGATCGGCGGGATTGTATCCAAAGATGAAGTCAAGGGCGGAGACGTACCAGGGGTCGCTTGCCGCCGGGGCGGATTCGTCCGTCGAGACGGTCGAATCACTCGAGGCACCGCCGGAATCCTCGACACCCGACATGTCTACCGGCGTATCGCCCTCCGTCACGTAGCCGCGACGACGGGCCTCGTCCTCGATGCCCTCGCGAGTCATGAGGTTATCGACCTCTCCCTGAAGGGTGTCGTTGGTGGCGGTGACGGAACTGAGCTGGCAGGAGAGAAGCGCGTTGGTGCGCGATGCTCCATAGAGGGCCTTAATCGGCGGATAGAGCATGAGCAAAAGCGCCGCGATGGCAACGAGCGCGATGGAAAGGGCGCGATGTCCCATCACCCAGGCGAGTATCCCCTGCGCCTGCGAGGCGACGTTCGCTGCGCGGCGACCGCCCTCGTCCTCCCCCGCGGTGCGGCGACCACCCTCGGACGCGGCGTGACCGGACACCGAACGGCC
>UQWE01000053.1 GCA_900544655.1 uncultured Coriobacteriaceae bacterium | reverse complement strand
TCGGGCACGAGCCACACGTGCGCGAAGCCGGCGGCGAAGGCGTCGCAGGTCTCCTCCAGCGGGCGCGCCTTGCGACCCTCGAGCGGAAGTCTCAGCGTCGCGAGGTAGGTGCCGCCCTCGCTCAGGTGGTCGCGCACGACGCGGACACCCTCCTCCCCGGTCAGCGGGCCAAGTGGCTTTGAGCCGGAGAACGCCTCGTTGATGATGAGGTCGAATCCCTCCTCCTGCGACCTCAGCCAGCTCCAGCCGTCCTCGACGGCGAGCTCGAAGCGCCCATCCTCCCCATGCTCTCGCTCGAGGCGATCGAGGCCGAAGCTCTCGCGTGCAATCTCGACGATCTTGGGGTCAATCTCCGCCACGCTCACGCGGACGGGAGGGAGATGGTCCACGAGCCACTTGGGCATCGAGAACCCACCGCCGCCAACGACCGCCACGCGGCGGAGACGCGGCAGCTCGGAGATGATGCGGGCCTGTTCGCGCTGGTAGGAGACGGGAAGTTCGCTCCAAAGCTCGTCCGTGGCATAGGCGACGCTCTGGAAGGCTCCATTGACATTTAGCATGCGCACGGGAGTGCCGTCCGCATCCTCCGTGTCAAAGATGAACGTCACGCCAAAGCGCGTGCGCCTCACGGTAACGCCGCGCCACGCAAGCAGGCGCATGCAGAGGAGGTGGATGAGGAACCCGGCGATCGTAAGGGCGATGAAGACGATGAGGGCGGTGGGCATGGGTCTCCGACGGATCTGGGGATTGGCGCGCTGCCAAAGTGGGTACACGCCAATCAACGTGGAAATTGCGGGCACGAACGCGCATTGTCTAAGTAGTCGCTGCGGAATCGCGCTGGGGCTAGTATACTTACACAGTTGCACGGTTCCACTGGAGCCGCCTTGCTTGTAGACCACGCCGTAAAGGCTGTCGTTGAGAGGAACTACACATGATTTTTGGTCTTGGTATGCCCGAGCTGATCGTCATCCTGGTCGTCGTCCTGGTGATCTTTGGCCCGAAGAACCTCCCGAAGCTTGGCAAGTCTCTTGGCAAGACCGCCAAGAGCATCCGCGAGGGCATGGACGAGGCCGAGGCTGAGGCCGGCAAGGACAAGGCCACCGAGGCCGCCGATGTCGTCGTTGAGAAGCCCGCTGACGCTGAGGATGCTGACGTCGACGCTGACGGCGGCAAGTTCTGCGGTGCTTGCGGCGCCAAGAACCCGGCGGACAACAAGTTCTGCAATAGCTGCGGTGCCAAGCTCGACTAACTAGTTTCTTTTAGGCTCGCGTGTGTAGGCATGCGAGCCTTCGCACCACTGTACCAACCGCCCTTCGGCAAGAAAGCGAACCATGGCTGAGAACGAGATTATCCTTACCCCCGAAGGCCGCCAGAAGCTCCTCGACGAGCTCGCTTGGCGTGAGGGAGACCACGATGCCGAGATCATCGAGCGCATCAAGGTCGCTCGCGACTTCGGCGACCTCTCCGAGAACTCCGAGTACGATGACGCCAAGGAGGAGCAGTCCAAGAACGCCTCCCGCATCGCCGAGATTCGCAAGATTCTTTCGACCGCTAAGGTCTCCGAGAACGCCGGTCACGTTCTCGCCGTCTCCATCGGTTGCACCGTCGAAATTCAGGAGGTTGGCAAGGATAAGAAGGTCGCCTTCACCATCGTTGGCACCACCGAGACCAACTCCCTCGAGCATAAGATCTCGAACGAGAGCCCGGTGGGCTCCGCGCTGATGGGTCGCGCCAAGGGCGATGTTGTCGAGGTCACTAGTCCCTCTGGCACCACGCGCTCCTACACGATCACCAAAATCTCGCGCTAGGGCGAGTGGTCGCACGGGCAAGCGCCCGAGCCTAGTACGTAGCCGCCCCTTCCGTGCCCGTCGCGGGAGGGGCGTTTTGTTTGTTGCAGCCAGCCGGCACCCTGTGTCCGGCGAGTGCCTGCGCGGAAGAGCGTGGGCAGAAGGAGACAAGAGCATGTCTGACGAGACCAAGAACGTGGCCGCCGAGTCCGCCGCTACCGACGAACGCGCGATGCGCATCGCGCGTAGGCAGGCCATCATCGATGCCGGTGGCGATCCGTACCCTGAGCACTGCGACGTAACCGCTCACGTCTCGGACCTTCTCGAGCGTTATGATCACCTTGAGGCCGAGGGTGAGGATGAGACCGTCTGGACCGTCGCCGGTCGCATCCGCGCCAAGCGTGGCCAGGGTAAGGTCGCCTTTGTCGTCCTCCAGGACGCCACTGCTCGCATGCAGCTCTTCTGCCGCATCGATAACCTGGGCGAGGAGGGCATGGCCGCCATCCGTCAGTTCGACCTTGGCGATATCGTCGAGGCTACCGGCAACGTGGTCCGCACCCGTCGCGGCGAGCTTTCGCTTTCGCCCAAGTCCGTGCGCCTGCTCACCAAGTCCGTCCGCCCGCTGCCCGAGAAGTTCCACGGCCTCTCTGACAAGGAGACCCGCTATCGTCAGCGCTACGTCGACCTCATCGTGAACGACGACGTCCGCGAGACCTTCCGCAAGCGCTCCGCCATCATTGCAGCGTTCCGTCGTTATATGGAGGAGGACGCCTATATGGAGGTCGAGACTCCAATCCTCCAGACCATCCAGGGCGGTGCCACGGCCAAGCCGTTCATCACGCACTTCAACGCCCTCAACCAGGAGTGCTTCCTGCGCATCGCGACCGAGCTTCCGCTGAAGCGCCTGCTTGTGGGCGGTTTCGAGCGCGTGTACGAGATTGGCCGCATCTTCCGCAACGAGGGCATGGACCAGACCCACAACCCCGAGTTCACCACGATGGAGGCCTATCGCGCCTACTCTGACCTCGAGGGCATGAAAGAGCTCGCCGAGGGCGTCATCAAGGCCGCGAACGCTGCCATTGGCAACCCCGAGCAGATTGATTACCAGGGCACCACGATTGATCTCTCCGGCATCTGGCCCTCCATTCCGATGACCAAGGTCGTCTCCAACGCCCTTGGGGAGGATGTCGACCTCGACACCCCGATCGAGCACCTGCGCGAGCTCTGCGCTGCCAACAAGATCGAGACCAAGCCCGAGTGGGGCACCGGCAAGCTCATCGCTGAGCTCTACGACGAGATTGGCGAGCCCTCGCTCGTGAACCCGACGTTCGTCGTTGACTATCCCGTCGAGGTGAGCCCGCTTGCCAAGCGCTATGACGATGAGCCGCGCCTCACGCACCGCTTCGAGCTCGTCATTGCCGGCCACGAGTACGCCAATGCGTTCTCCGAGCTCAATGACCCGATCGACCAGGCAGAGCGCTTCCATGCCGAGATTGCCGAGCGTGATTCCGGCGATGACGAGGCCATGCAATTCGATGCCGACTACGTGCGCGCGCTCGAGTACGGCATGCCGCCGGCGGGTGGCATCGGCATCGGCATCGACCGCGTCGTCATGCTGCTCACCAACCAGTCGTCCATCCGCGACGTCCTCCTCTTCCCGCACATGAAGCCCGAGGCGGGTGCCAGGAACGGTGCCGCCGAGGCCAAGGCCGCAGAGCTGGCAGCCGCTGCCGAGGTCGAGCCCATCGACTTCTCCAAGGTGAAGGTCGAGCCGCTGTTCGAGGACTTCGTCGACTTCGAGACCTTCAGCAAGTCCGACTTCCGCGTCGTGAAGGTCAAGGAGTGCGACGCCGTGAAGAAGAGCAAGAAGCTCCTGCGCTTCGTGCTCGATGACGGCTCTGGTACCGACCGCGTGATCCTCTCCGGCATTCACGGGTATTACGAGCCCGAGGAGCTGGTGGGCAAGACGCTCATCGCGATTACCAACCTGCCCCCGCGCAAGATGATGGGCATCGACTCCTGCGGCATGCTCATCTCCGCCGTTCACGAGGAGGACGGCAAGGAGTGCCTCAACCTCCTCATGGTGAGCGATCGCATCCCCGCCGGTGCCAAGCTGTGCTAAGCCGGTTGCGTCGAGTGCCGTCGCGTTCGAGTCGCTGACACATGTGTCTTGCGGCCGTGATGTCGCGGGTGATGTGACGTCCATAATGAGCTTTGAGCCCGTCGTTGCCCTTTCGGCAGCGGCGGGCTCTTTGCTGCTCTGTGGTGCCGACGCGCGGCATTGCCCGTGGGCCGGTATGATGCGTATCACGAGTCGTAGACGTTGCAAATCGGCATGCATATGCGTCTTAAGCGTGTCGTTGCACAGGGGGATTGCTCATGCGCTGCCATTGAGAGTAACGCCTCGCGAACTTTCAGCTATGTAAAGTGGTACTGTTGCGTGCGGAAAACGGGCAGGAGTGACCCCAGCCGAGCCACCCCTTTGGCTGGGAGGTTGCCTATGACTAGGCGCGAAGATGAATGCGAGTCTGAGGCGGAACGGGTGTTTAGGCGAGCATCCGAGGCGGAGCACGGGGTCGCACGAGAGCGTGGCGCAGAACGCGAAGCCGTGAGCGACGCGGAACGCGAGGTCGTGCGCGAAGCGGCTCTCGAGGGCATCAACATGTTCGACGGGGCGGATGATGCTGACGAGGACGACGTCCCAGGGCATCGTGCCCTTGAGCCTCTAGACGACTTCGACATTATCGATGACGAGCCAGATGCTGCGACGGCGCGCCCTGCTAACGCGAGGACGGTCAAGCATACAAGGCCCATACAGTCTCCAATCGTCCGTCACCACGGTGTTCGAGCAAACGCTCTGCATATGAAAACGGTTTGGAAGGACGTTGTCGAGGCGGGCGACGAGCTTGCGGTGAAGGCGCCAATTGCTGATAAGTCCACGATCGTGTGTCGTACGGGCATGCTTATGCTCGCGAGCGGCACGGGTGCCTGGCGTGTGCGTGACACGATGAACCGTGTCGCCGCCGTGCTTGGCATCACGATTCACGTCGACCTATCGCTTCTCTCCTTCGAGTGCACATGCATCGAGGGGCATCACATCTTCAATGAGGTTGTGAGCCTGTCTTCCACCGGCGTTAATACACATCGTATCTGGATGATGGAGAGCTTTCTTCGCGAAATCGAGACGTATGGACGTAACTTTACGGTTCATGAGTACCACCAGATGCTGGAAGACGTCGAGCACGCGAGGCCGGACTATCGCCCCTGGCAACAGGGGCTCGCTGCGGGCGCTGCCTGTGGCGCCTTCGTTTTTCTGCTCGGCGGCGGCCCTGTCGAGATGCTGTGTGCGCTCGTGGGCGCAGGCATTGGTAACTTTGTGCGCTCGAACATGCTTGGCAAACGCCTCGGACAGTTCAGTTCGCTCGCGGTGGGAGTT
The DNA here is from genome assembly GCA_900544655.1 of uncultured Coriobacteriaceae bacterium. Lineage (GTDB taxonomy): Bacteria > Actinomycetota > Coriobacteriia > Coriobacteriales > Atopobiaceae > Parolsenella. The sequence goes on along the minus strand of UQWE01000053.1, from coordinate 3,619 downwards.
GCCGTTGCATGTGTGTCATATCTATTTGCCCTGCTCGCGCTTAGTGGTTTCGACCCGACTGCGATGGCACATAAGGAAGGCTACATCGGGGCGATGCTCTTTGTAATTCCGGGGTTCCCGCTTATCACCGCCGGACTCGACATCTCGAAGCTCGACATGCGTAGTGGTATGGAGCGTTTGGCGTATGCCGTCTCGATTATCGTGGTTGCCACACTTGTTGGCTGGATGGTGGCGGAGTGCGTCGGCCTTTCTCCTGATGATTTTGCTCCGCAAGGTCTTGGGATGCTCCAACTCACAGCGCTACGCATGGCGATGAGCTTCGTGGGAGTCTTCGGCTTCTCCGTGATGTTCAACAGCCCAATTCGAATGGCCGCGACTGCGGGTTGCATCGGTGCGGTGTCGAATACAATCCGCTTGTCCCTCGTAGACCTGAACGTACTCGTTCCATCGCTTGGCCTGGCCTCTGGCGTTCCGCCCGAGGCGGCTGCTTTTATCGGGGCTCTCATCTCGGGACTTTTAGCAAGCGGCGTTGAGGAAGTTCTGACGTTTCCGCGCATCGCGCTTACGGTGCCCTCGATTGTCATCATGGTGCCGGGCCTTTATCTGTATCGAGCGATGTACTACATGTGCATCTTCGACACGGTGGATATGCTTGGCTGGCTCGTTCGTGCAATTCTTATCGTGACGTTTTTGCCCCTTGGCCTTGGAATTGCGCGCACCCTCACGGATTCTCGCTGGCGCCATACGTCGTAAGGCCAATTGCCGGGTGGTGTCGGGTGGTGTTAGCCAAACGAATCGTTGGCACTGCGTGGGCACCGCCCATAGGCGAGCGATATAGACGTCGCGGTTTTGCCTACCCGGCTCGAGGGTATAAGCTAACAACGTGCCCGTGCTGCCATGAGGCCGCATGGGCACGTTGGTTTTGCAGGAAGAACGACCGAGGGGGAACCTTCGCATGTTCGATAAGTTCACAGACAAGGCCCGCAAGGTCATGAGCCTCGCCCAAGAAGAGGCTCGTACCCTGGGGCAGATGTACGTTGGCACGGAGCATCTGCTTCTCGCCCTCATCAAGGAGGGGGAGGGCATCGCCGCCCAAGCCCTTGCTCAGCTCGACGTTACGTATGACGAGGCGCTCGAGGCCGTGCGTCAGATCACGGATCGCGCGTATGAGCCCGTGCCTGGCGGTCACATCCCGTTCACGCCGCGCGCCAAGCGCGTGCTCGAGGGCGCCTATCGCGAGACCATGAGTCGTGGCGCCACCTATATCTCGACCGAACACCTGCTGCTTGGCATCGTTCGCGAGGGCAACGGCGTGGCGATGGAGACGCTGAGCCGCCTTGGCATCTCGGGTGATGCCGTCCGCAATGCCGTCAACGAGCTCATCGAGAAAAACACTCCGGCCGATGACGCATCCTCGCAGGCGCAGGAGGTCCGCATTGGCCCGGATGGTGTGTCCGTCGGCCCGGCGCGTGGCTCCTCCTCCGCGAGCGATGACGCCTCGATGCTCGAGAAGTACGGGCGCAACCTCACGACGCTCGCCGCGGAGGGCAAGCTTGACCCGGTCATCGGCCGCGATCGCGAGATCGAGCGCGTGATGCAGGTGCTCGCACGCCGCCAGAAGAACAATCCGCTCATCCTCGGAGACCCGGGCGTTGGCAAGACTGCCATCGTCGAGGGCCTGGCGCAGCTCGTCGCGGCCGGCACCGTACCCGACATGCTCCGCGGCAAGCAGATCTGGACGCTCGACGTCTCCGCCCTCGTCGCGGGCTCCAAGTACCGCGGCGAGTTCGAGGATCGCCTCAAGAAGGTTATCGCCGAGGTGGAGAAGGACGGCAAGGTCATCCTCTTCATCGACGAGATGCACACCATCATCGGCGCTGGCTCTGCGGAGGGATCCATCGATGCGGCGAGCATCCTGAAGCCGCCGCTGTCCCGCGGCGAGATCCAGGTCATCGGTGCCACCACGGCAGAGGAGTACCGCAAGCACATCGAGAAGGACTCCGCGCTCGAGCGCCGCTTCCAGCCGGTGAACATCAACGAGCCTAGCCCAGAGGACACGATCAAGATCATTCAGGGCCTCCAGGCGTCCTACGAGGCGCACCACCACGTGCGCTACACGCCCGAAGCGGTGATTGCCGCCGTCACGCTCTCGAACCGCTATGTGCAGGACCGCTTCCTGCCTGACAAGGCGATTGACGTTCTCGATGAGGCGGGCGCCCGCACGCGTGTCCACAACATGACGCTTCCGCCGGAGATCGCCGAGGTGGACGAGGACCTTACTCGTGTCCGTGCTGACAAGAAGGCTGCCGCTGACAGGCAGGAGTTCGAAGACGCCGCCCGCCTGCGCGACCGCGAGAAGGAGCTTCTCGCTCGTCGCGTCGAGCTCGAGGATGCATGGCACAAGCGCATGGACGCCAACGTCGTGACCGTCGATGAGGCTGCCATCGCAGACGTCGTCTCCTCGATCACGGGTGTGCCTGTCTCGAACCTCTCCGAGGCCGAGGCATCGAAGCTCCTGCGCAGCGAAAGCGTTCTCCACCAGCGCGTCATTGGCCAGGAGGAGGCCGTGAGTGCCGTTGCTCGCGCCATCCGTCGTAGCCGCTCGCCGCTTAAGGACCCGCGTCGTCCTGGTGGTTCGTTCATCTTCCTGGGTCCCTCGGGCGTGGGCAAGACCGAGCTCGCCAAGTCGCTCGCGGAGTTCCTCTTTGGTTCCGAGGACGCGCTCATCACCTTCGACATGAGCGAGTACATGGAGAAGTTCGCCGTGAGCAAGCTCGTGGGCGCGCCTCCGGGATACGTGGGCTATGACGAGGGTGGCGAGCTCACTAAGGCCGTCCGTCGCAGGCCCTACTCCGTCGTGCTGTTCGATGAGATCGAGAAGGCTCACCCTGATGTCTTCAACATCCTGCTGCAGATCCTCGACGAGGGTCGCCTGACTGATGGCCAGGGCCGCAAGGTCGATTTTTCCAACACCGTCATCATCATGACGAGCAATGCCGGAGCGCGCGAGATCGCCAAGCCGAGCTCCATGGGCTTTGGCGCGAACGCGGGTGTCCTCTCCGACGCGGAGATCAAGAGTCGTGCGATGGGCGAGCTCAAGAAGCTCTTCCGTCCGGAGTTCCTGAACCGTGTCGATGAGATCGTGGTCTTCAAGTCGCTCACGAACGCTGAGATTCGCGGTATCGTCGACCTCATGATTACGGACCTGCGCAACCGCCTCATCGGCAATGGCATGTCCATTGAGCTCACGGACGCTGCAAAGGATCTGCTTGCCAAGGAGGGCACCGATCCCATCTATGGCGCTCGTCCGCTGCGTCGCGCAATCCAGACGCTCATCGAGGACCCGCTTGCGGAGAGCCTGCTCGAAGGGGGCTGGGTTCCGGGTGATATCGTGCTCGTCGACGTCGGGGAGGATGGCAAACTCTCCTTCACCAAGACGAAGGGTGAGATTCCCGAGCGCACGGAGCGCGAGCACTTGAGCTCGCGCGAGCTTCCTGGTGTGGGTTGGCGTGCCCCTGCGGGTGGCCCGTCCTCGCCTGCGAGCGGTTCGGGCCTGGCTGCTGCGGGCAACTAGCGCGGGCAACTAGCTCGGGCGTGCCTGTGCGGCTACGTGCCGCGG
>UQWE01000052.1 GCA_900544655.1 uncultured Coriobacteriaceae bacterium | reverse complement strand
GCGCACGACAAAGGGGCCCGGGGTTCCCAAAGAAACCATCCCCCAGCCGCTATTGGCTACAAGCCCGCACAGTGATGCGAGCGAGGACGTTTGCGTGGAACCCCGGGCCCCGAACCAGCGTTCAGCCAACCAGCCCTACTGGTAATCAGCCACGTCGATCCAGCCGCGGAGGAACTCTTCCTCCTTGGCGTCGCGGTGGCGAGCCAGCTCGCTGGCAGCGACGATGCTCGTCCAGCGACGGACGACCTGGATCGGCATGTCGGCCATCTTGCAGAACAGGACGAGGTACTTGTCCGCGAGGTCAAGGTCCTCGAGCGCGAACAGCAGATACGTCATGGCAGCGTCAGCCGCGGGCGAACCCTGGGTCGCGTGAGCCCAGTCGCAGACGTAGAGCAGGCCGTCGTCGCCGACGATGACGTTCGACGGGTTGAAGTCGCCGTGGCAGACCCTGTTCTCGACCTTCATGCCGTCTAGGCGCATGAGGAGCTCGTAGCGGGTCGTGGCGTCGATCTCGGTCAGGCCGTTGATCATGCGGGCGTACTTGTCGCGCTGACGGTTGAGCAGCGGCGCGGTGTGGCCGTTGATCTCGAGCTGGAGACGGACGAACTGCTCGAGGTAGGCCTCGACGTTCTTCTTGTCAGCCTTCATGCGCTCGGCAAGCGTGGTACCGGCGATCTTCTCTGTGGCGAGGGCCCAGCCCTCCTCGCAGCGAGAGACCTCGACGATCGCGGGAACGCGAATGCCGGACTCCTCGATGCGGGCGAGGTTGAGCGCCTCGTTGAAGACGTCGCTCTCGGGCTTGGAGTTGTTGAACACCTTGACGATGCGATCGCCGGTGTCATAGACGACCTTGTTGCCGCGTCGAGCGAGCTCGACCTTGTTCTCCGGTAGCTCCATGAGAAGCCTCCTTAGGGTTCCTCCTGATGTGCCGGACGCGTCCCCGCACGTCCGGCAGCCTTGGACTCGTGACGACACCTGCCAACCCCTGGCAGGAAGCCGCCACGTAGTTCACGATTTACTCCTCGTAGCTCTTCGGCTCGCGGCCGTAGTAAGCGTCGAGGTAGAGCTCCTTGATCTCGCTCATGAGCGGGTAACGCGGGTTGGCCGGCGTGCACTGGTCGTTGAACGCGTTCTCGGTCATCTCATCGAGCGTGGCAAGGAAGTCCTTCTCGTCCACGCCGTACTCGGCGATGGTCTGCTTGACGCCGACCTTCTCCTTGAGCTCCTCGATCTTGGCGACGAAGTTCTCGAAGACCTCGTCGTCGTTCTTGCCGGTCACGCCGCAGTAGCGAGCGGCCTCGGCGTAGCGGGCCTTCGCGTGCGGGTAGGCGTACTGCGGGAAGGTGCCCATCTTGGACGGGACCTCGGCCGCGTTGTAGCGCATGACGCGCGTGAGGATGACGGCGTTGGCCAGGCCGTGCGGGATGTGGTGGTAGGCACCAAGCTTGTGGGCCATGGAGTGGTTGAGGCCGAGGAAGGCGTTGGCGAAGGCCATTCCGGCGAGGCAGGAGGCGTTGGCCATGCGCTCGCGGGCCTCGGGGTCGGCGGCACCCTTGTCGTAGGCGCGCGGCAGGTACTCGAAGACGAGCTTCATGGCCTGCAGGGCATACGGGTCGGTCCAGTCGCTCGCCATGACGGAGACGTAGGCCTCGAGGGCGTGCGTGAGGACGTCCACGCCAGAGGCCGAGGTGAGGCCCTTGGGCTGGGAGTCCATGTTGTTGGCGTCGACGATGGCCATGTTCGGAAGCAGGGCGTAGTCAGCGAGCGGCCACTTGATGCCGGTCTCGGCGTCGGTGATGACGGAGAACGGCGTGCACTCGGAGCCGGTTCCGGAGGAGGTGGGGATGGCCACGAAGTAGGCCTTGGAACCCATCTCCGGGTAGGTGTAGACCCTCTTGCGGATGTCCATGAAGTCCATGGCCATGTCCTCGAAGTTGGCCTCGGGGTGCTCGTAGAGGACCCACATGATCTTGCCGGCGTCCATGGCGGAGCCGCCGCCGAAGGCGATGATGACGTCAGGCTGGAAGGAGTCGAGGATCTTGGCACCCTCGCGAGCGCACTGCAGCGTCGGGTCCGGAGCGACGTCCCAGAAGCAGGCGTGCTCGATGCCGAGCTCGTCGAGCTTCTGCTCGATCGGCTTGATGTAGCCGTTCTTGTAGAGGAACTGGTCGGTCACGATGAAGGCGCGCTTCTTGCCCATGATCGTGCCGAGCTCGTCGAGGGCGACCGGCATGCAGCCTCTCTTGAAGTAGACCTTCTCGGGTGCGCGGAACCAGAGCATGTTCTCCCGCCTCTCAGCGACCGTCTTGACATTGAGCAGGTGCTTGGGACCCACGTTCTCTGAGACGGAGTTGCCGCCCCAGGAGCCGCAGCCCAGCGTGAGGGACGGCGCCATCTTGAAGTTATAGAGGTCGCCGATGCCACCCTGGGAGGACGGGGTGTTGACGAGGATGCGGCAGGTCTTCATGGCCTCGGCGTGCTTGGCCATCTTCTCCTTCTCGGTCACGGCGATGTAGAGCGAGGAGGTGGGGCCGTAGCCGCCGTCGGCGACGAGGCGCTCGGCCTTGGCGAGGGCCTCGTCGAAGGTCTTGGCCTTGTACATGCCGAGGACCGGGGACAGCTTCTCGTGAGCCATCTCCTCGGACGGGTCGACGCTGGTGACCTCGCCGATGAGGATCTTGGTCTTCTCGGGCACCTCGACGCCGGCGAGCTTGGCGATGGTGTGGGCGCTCTGGCCGACGATCTTGGCGTTGACGGAGCCGTTGACGATGACGGTCTTGCGGACCTTGTCGAGCTCGGCGCCCTTGAGGAAGTAGCAGCCACGAGCCTTGAACTCAGCCTTGACCTCGTCGTAGATGTCGGCGAGGACGGTCACGGACTGCTCGGACGCGCAGATCATACCGTTGTCGAAGGTCTTGGAGTGGATGATCGAGTTCACCGCGAGCTTGACGTCAGCCGTGGAGTCGATGATCACGGGCGTGTTGCCGGGGCCGACGCCGAGGGCGGGCTTGCCGGAGGAGTACGCGGCCTGGACCATGCCCGGGCCACCGGTGGCCAGGATGATGTCGGCGGAGCGCATGAGCTCGTTGGTGAGCTCGAGGGACGGCTGGGCGATCCAGTCGATGATGCCCTCGGGGGCGCCGGCGGCGACAGCGGCGTCACGCACGATGCGGGCGGCCTCGATGGTGCAGGCCTTGGCGCGCGGGTGCGGCGAGATGAGGATGGCGTTACGGGTCTTCAGGCTGATGAGCGTCTTGAAGATGGCCGTGGACGTCGGGTTGGTGGTGGGGATGACGGCGGCGACGATGCCGATGGGCTCGGCGATGCGCTTATAGCCAAACGCCGGATCCTCCTCGATGACGCCGCAGGTCTTCATGTTCTTGTACTTGTTGTAGATGTACTCGGCCGCGTAGTGGTTCTTGATGACCTTGTCCTCCACGATGCCCATGCCGGTCTCCTCGACCGCCATCTTGGCGAGAGGAATGCGGGCCTTGTTGGCAGCGATGGCCGCCGCGTGGAAGATCTTGTCCACCTGCTCCTGGGAGAACGTAGCGAACTCGGCCTGCGCCTTGCGCATGCTGGCCAGTCGCGAGTTGAGGGCATCGAGGCTGTCGATGACCTTCTCCGCCTTTGCCATGTGGTACCTCCAGATCGATTTGCGGACGGGCGCAAGCCCGCCCAGGTTAACGGTTGGCCACGATGGCGCCCAGGCTGTGGCGCAAATGACCAGTGGCCTTTGGTCATGCATAAAAGCGAAAGGCTCCGAACGGTCTCTATGATACTTGAGAATTGCCTGACTCTATGCCCAGTTGGGTGAGCGGTTGGCCGTCTGCCTGCGGTTGAGCAGCAGCCTATGGTCATTTGCACGATAGCTCGCACAAGGTGGTTGACCATGGTTTTATGGGCAACGCAGGTATGGAATGCATAATGATTGTTATGTATTGCATACGACGTGAATCATGGCGGCAATTTAGCGCTGTATAGGCGCCACGCGGCAAAAAGCGAAATTGCATACAGACGGAAGCCACAGGTTAAAACCAGTCGCTAGCCATAAACCTGCCGAGCGGTATGGAGGGATACCACTCGCGGGTCATTTTCGACCGCCCGCCCCTGTGGAGAGCATCTGCCCATCCGCGAGCGGCAGACGGCGGTGACAGTTTGACCCCGTCCCCAAGTGTCACCGTGACAGCTGGGGACGGGGTCGTTTTGTCACCGTTCGAAGATGAAGTGGGCAACAATGCAGGTGAGTCCTGGTAGGACGAAGACGATTCCTCCAAGTAAGGTGAGTGCAGGCCCACCCGTCAAGGAGACATCGGTGAACCCCAAGAGGAAGGAACCGGCAGTCTGGCGTGCGACGACGCAGACAATGGACAGGCCAGCCAGAACGAAGAGCGAGACGAGAATAGCGCGGCGGCCGCAACCGACGGACGCCGCCACCGCATAGCCAAGGAAAAGCCACATAAGCGGACGAGACAGGATAACCGCAGCCAGGGTCACCCCATCGATTCCCATGATGGTGTTGGGGATGCCGCTGACAAGAGAATACGCTTCCACAAGCGCGGCGCCCCAGATTGGTCCTGACAACGACGGCAGCCTCAACCAGACACCCACCATAAGCGTCGCAAGAGCCAGCGGAATAGCTACGTCTCTTAGCCTGTTCATGATGGCATCCTCACCACGGCAGAACACACAGACGAATCTGACTATCTTGATTTGATATACCGCAAATAGGGAGCTGTCAAACCCCCCGCCGTCACAGCGTCCCAAGCGCGCGCTCGAGACGCAGAACTTCCTCGCGGGCGTCGCCGCACGCCTCTCGCGCGTCATAGCGCTGCCAGGCCCCGTCGCGCGCCAGGCATACGTCAACGAGGGGGCCAAAGCCGCCCTCCAGGGTGCAGGAGGCCTCACGGTAGCTCGCGTCGGTCGTAAGGCCCGGGTAGCGCACGGCGAGCACGGCCGGATGGCAGGATAGGTACTTCGCGCACGTCTGGGCCACGTCGGAGACGCGTCGCCAGGCGGCGGCGTCCGTCTCGCGCCGCAGGGCAGCAAGCGCGGTAAGCGAGGGACCTCCCCCGCCAGCAGGCAGGAGAGGTCCCATGTTGTTGTCGTTCGAGACAGTCAACGGACGCCCAGACTAGCTGCGACGCTCGGAGATCTCGGCCGTGATATCGGCGATGAACTCGTCGACGGAGCGCTGGACGGTCTCGCCGGAGCGGTCACGGACGGAGATGTTGCCGGCCTCGACCTCCTTCTCGCCCAGGATCAGCATGTAGGGCACGCGGTCAATGCTGCGGGCCTCGCGGATCTTGTAGCCGATCTTCTCGTCGCGGTCGTCGACCTTAACGCGGATGCCGGCGGCGTCGAGCTTGTCGGCGACCTGGTGGGCATAGTCGCGGCTCTTCTCGGAGACGGGAAGGACGTCGACCTGGACGGGCGCGAGCCACGTCGGGAACTTGCCGGCGTAGTGCTCGATCAGGATGCCGATGAAGCGCTCGACGGAGCCGAAGCAGACGCGGTGAAGCATGATCGGGCGCTTCTTGGTGCCGTCGGCATCGGTGTACTCGAGGTTGAAGTTGATCGGCATCTGGAAGTCGAGCTGGACGGTACCGCACTGCCAGGTACGGCCCAGGGAGTCCTCGAGGTGGAAGTCGATCTTCGGGCCGTAGAAGGCGCCGTCGCCCTCGTTGACCTCGTAGTCCATGCCAAGCTCGCTGAGGGCGGTCTTGAGGCCCTCCTCCGCGCGCTCCCAGTCCTCGTCAGAGCCCATGGAGTCATCCGGACGGGTGGAGAGCTCGACGTGGTACTTGAAGCCGAACTTCTGGTACACGGAATCGATGAGGTTCACGACACCGACGATCTCGTCCGTGAGCTGGTCCGGACGGACGAACAGGTGGGCGTCGTCCTGGTTGAAGCAGCGAACGCGGAACAGACCGTGGAGGGCGCCGCGCAGCTCGTGACGGTGCACGAGGCCGATCTCGCCGGCGCGGATGGGCAGCTCGCGGTAGGAGTGCGGCTTGGAGGCATAGACGAGGACGCCACCCGGGCAGTTCATCGGCTTGATGCAGTACTCCTCGTCATCGATGACGGTGGAGTACATGTTGTCCTTGTAGTGGTCCCAGTGGCCAGAGGTCTTCCAGAGCTGCTTGTTCATGATGAGCGGCGTGGAGATCTCGACGTAGCCGGCCTTGTGGTGAATCTCGCGCCAGTAGTCGAGGAGCGTGTTCTTGAGGATCATGCCGTTGGGCAGGAAGAACGGGAAGCCGGGGGCCTCGTCGCGCATCATGAAGAGGTCCATCTCGCGGCCGATCTTGCGGTGGTCGCGCTTCTTGGCCTCCTCGATCATGTGCAGGTGCTCCTCGAGCTCCTCCTTGGTGGCGAAGGCGACGCCGTTGATGCGCGTAAGCATCTTGTTATTCTTGTCGCCCTTCCAGTAGGCGCCGGAGGTGCCGGTGAGCTTGAAGGCCTTGAGGGCCTTCGTGTAGCAGAGGTGCGGGCCGACGCACATATCGATGTACTCGCCCTGCTGGTAGAAGGTGATGCGAGCGTCATCAGCGAGGTCGCCGATGTGCTCGACCTTGTACTTCTCGCCGCGCTCCTCCATGAGGGCGACGGCCTCCTCGCGGGACTTCTCGAAGACGGTGAACTTGAGATTCTCCTTGCAGATCTTCTTCATCTCGGCCTCGATCGCGGGGAAGTCCTCCTCGCTGATCTTCTTGTCGCCGAGGTCGACGTCGTAGTAGAAGCCGTTGTCCGTGGCGGGACCGTAGGCGAAGTCAGCCTCGGGATAGAGACGCTTGATAGCCTGGGCCATGATGTGGGCGGCGGAGTGGCGGATGACGTGGAGCTCTTCCTCCGCGGGGCACTCGTCGACGTGGCCGTCGTTGTACAGAACCTTCATGGAAAACCTCTCTCGAGTATGTGCAAACAGTTAAGAAAAACGCCCATGCGCCATGACGGCGGTGGGGCGGTTATAGGGCGCCTGTCACATGACCTCGCGGCCCTGAAAGGGACAGACGCCTAGATAGTCTGAGTTCGTGTTCCCTGTGCGAGCGAAAGCTGCATCAGTTGGAGCCTTTCGAACGACGGCGCGGCAGACGCGCGCATTTACAGCTCTCTAGGTTTACCACAAAGCGCCCGTAACTGCAGCCGTGGCGGACGAAAGGCGCGGCTTGTCGCGCTTTGGAAACGATACATTGCGGCGATATCAACGTTTTGGCGGCAAGGTGTGCAACGAATTTGAGATTCTGCGGCCGAAAACCGACTTCTAGCGCAAGGCAGGATTTGGCCACCTGGGGTTTTATTTGCTAGCTTTTTCCTATCATATGTGTTTTGGGGTCCAAATGGCCAAAAACGAGCCGCAGAATCTCAAATACGTTGTACGTGCCTCCCAAAAGGCCCCCAAACAATGCGCAAACCCCGGCAGCGGGCACACCTTGGCGCGGGGTCAGTCGCCGGCGGCTGACCCCGCGCCCGAGCGCCACGAGGCACGAAAAAAGCCCCGTCGCGAAGACGGGGCCTCGTGGGCTGCATATGGGGCAGGCGCGTTACTGAATGCGCGTGCGGCAGTAGGGACAGACCTTCCAGTCCGCGTTGAGCGGGCGGTGGCACGTCGGGCAGACATTGCGGACCTGCGTGTTGCAGTTGGGGCACACGATGAAGTCCTTGTCGATGGGCGTGCCGCACTTGGGGCAGATGCCGTAGTGCGAGAGCTGGTGCTCGCGAAGCGCGATGTCGAGGTCCTGTTCCTCGCGGTCAACCAGGTAGGAGCTGGGACGGAGGATGACGTAGGCGAGAAGGCCCACGATGGGGATCACGGAGATGATCGCCCAGAGCCACCAGGGCTCTGCGCCGCGGCGCTGGGCGTCGCGGATGACGTAGACGATCGAGAGCACGTAGAGCATGACGACGCAGGCGAGCATGAGGTAGAGCACCATGCGCACCTCGGGGGTGAGAATCTGGTCGATGAGGTCGGACATGTGACGAGCTCCTTTGTCATACGAGACGTTCACCGCGAGCAACGGTAATCCTCAACTTAAGACACAACGAACGAGATTGTACCAGCCATCGGGCGACGGGCAAGGCGGCCGGGGACGTCTCCGCGTCAGGCACAAATTCAGGCGCGAGGGACCGGCGCTGCCAGGCTTCCACGCTCCGGCACTGCCCGGCCTCAGTGTTCAGGCGCGACCAGGCTTCCGCACCCGGCGCCGCCAGGCTTCCGCGCTCAGGAGCGAGGCACCAGCGCGACTAAGCCTCCCCGCCTTGCACTCCGGGCCTGAGGACACCCGCGACCTCGCCCGCCGTCGTGATGGAGCCGCAAGCCACGAGCGGCACGCCCTCGAGCGCGCTCAGCGCCTCCTCGACACTCTCGAACACGGCCTTGGGCGCCTTCCCGGCACGCTCGAACATCCCGGCGAGTTCGGCGGGTCCGAGGGCACGGTCAGACTGGGTGCGCGTGACGTAGACCTCGGGGAACTCCGGGGCGAGAAGGCTCACGATACCCTCGACGTCCTTATCGGCAAGGACCGCGCACAAAAGCGCCGGCCTGCTCGCGACGTCCAGGTCAACGCCACGCACAGCGGCAAGGAACGTCTGGACGCTCTGCGGGTTGTGGCAGGCATCGATGAGCACGGGCGGCTCGGTCGAGACAAGGTCGAAGCGGCCCGGCGTGGGGCAGGCGGCCACGGAGCGAAGGAGGCTCTCTTCGTCGAGCGCGCGACCGAGGTAGTGCTCGGCCAGCGCGACGGCGCACGAGATGTTCGCCGCCTGATAGCCGGGCTTGGGAGCCGAGACGCCACGATACGCGTGGACCTCGGCGCCTCCCACGCCGGTCTCCACGTCGAGGACGAGGTTGTCGCCAATCCTCGTGGGACGGCTCGTGACCT
>UQWE01000051.1 GCA_900544655.1 uncultured Coriobacteriaceae bacterium | reverse complement strand
CGCGCCTGGGCGGCTACCTCGTAATATCCTGTTGCACTCGGAGTGCGGATTCGCCCCTCAAAGAAAAAGAGGAAGTGAGTCGATGAGTCCTGCAATCTCTATTCTTCTGACGCTGATTTACATCGCGTTCGTCGTGCGCTGCGTCCTGAAGAAGGTCAACTCCGTCTTCATCTTCATGATGTCCGGCATCGCTGTTCTGATGGCCTATTCGGCCTTCACCGGCACCTCCGTCCTCGGTGAGGACACCACCGGTAACATCCTCCTCGACTGCATCGTGTTCGCGAAGAACTGCTTCTCCAAGAACATGAGCGGCGTCGGCCTCACGCTTATGATGGTCACCGGCTACGCGATGTACATGACGCACATCGGTGCCTCTACCAAGCTGGCCTTCCTCGCCACCAAGCCTCTCGGTGGCATCAAGAACCCCTACATCGTTCTGAGCTTCCTGTTCCTCATCGGCTGCGCTCTTAAGCTCGTTATCCCCAGCGCTTCCGGCCACGCGATGCTCCTTATGTCCATCGCCTTCCCGATCATGATCTCCCTCGGCATCAGCCCGCTCTCCGCGTGCACCGCCGTCGTCATGGGCAGCTTCCTTGACTGGGGCCCCAACGACTCCTCCGCCATCTTCGCCGCTGAGAAGGTCGTTGGTATCCCGATGATTGACTACTTCATGCAGTGGCAGCTCCCCGTCGGCGTCATCCTGTCCATCATCGCCGCCATCCTTCTTCCCATGTGGCTCAACCACTGCGACAAGAAGGCCGCCGCTGCCGAGGGTGTCCAGGAGCTTCAGCACGAGGCCGTCAAGGATTCTGACTGCCCGGTTTGGTACTCCATCTTCCCGGTTGCCCCGCTCGTCATCATCATTGCCTGCGCCTTCAGCCCCATCAAGATGGACGTCGCCGTCGCGAACCTGCTCTGCCTGCTCGTCGTCTTCCTCATCGAGCTTGCCCGTAAGCGCGACAAGGTCGTCACCGACGACATGAGCTTCGTCATGAAGGAGATGGGTGGCGCCTTCGCTCGCGTCGTCTCCATCCTTTCCGCCGCCGCCATCTTCGCTGAGGGCATCAAGCTCCTCGGTGGCCTGACGGTCGTCTCCGACCTCCTCGCCAAGGCCAACGGTGCCCCGATCATCGTCGTCCTCTGCATGTCCTTCATCACGTTCTTCGGCGCCTTCATCCTCGGCTCCGGCAACGCCTCTTGGTACGCCTTCGGCCCGCTCGTCCCGGATATGTGCGCCACCATGGGCATGGCCACCCAGAGCATCGCCGTCCCGATGCAGCTCGCCACCGCTATGGGCCGCTCCATGTCCCCCGTCGCCGGTGTCATCATCGCCACCGCTGGTATGGGCGGCATCGACCTGCAGGATCTTTCCAAGAGCTGCATGCTCCCCTGCATCGCCATGTTCCTGTTGAACGTCATCATCGGCTACGGCTGGACCCTGTTCTTCTAGGCCACTCGAAATTAGCCCGGCCTAACCACCAGTACTTTTTAGGTAGTGTGTTGTTTTGCAGTCCGTTCTAACTCAGAAAGAAAAGGAGCAAATCATGAGCCACGTTTACGATTTCGATAAGGGCGTTGATCGCCGCGGCACCGACGCCAAGAAGTTCGACCCGTCCCTCTGCCCGGACGACGTCCTCCCCTTCTGGATCGCCGACTCCGAGTTCCAGAGCCCGGTTGAGCTCACCGAGGCCCTCCACAAGCGCGTCGACATGCTCCACTACGGTTACCCCTACATCGACACCGCTTTCGAGAACGCCGTTGCTCGTTGGTACAAGGTTCGTCACAACACCGTGCTGAACCCCGACTACATCGACTTCTCGCCGAACGTCATCATGGCCATGATCTGGGTCGTCAAGGAGTTCTCCGCCGTCGGCGATAAGGTCCTCCTCCAGACCCCGGTTTATCCGCCGTTCCACGGCCTCATCAAGAACAACGGCCGTCAGCTCGTCTACAACGAGATGAAGCTCGTTGACGGTCGCTACGAGATCGACTGGGAGGACCTCGAGAAGAAGCTCAAGGATCCCGCCCTCAAGATCATGTTCATCTGCAACCCGCAGAACCCGACCGGCCGCAACTTCACCCGCGAGGAGCTCACTCGCATGGGCGAGCTCTGCATCGCCAACGACGTTATGGTCGGCATCGACGAGGTCCACGCTGACATCGTCTTCGACGGCGGCGAGTTCATCCCGTTCTGCTCCATCTCCGAGGAGTTCGCTAACAACTCCATCACCTTCGTCAACCCGGCTAAGACCTTCAACATCGCTGCCTTCCGCACCGCCGCTTGGTTCACGCACAACGAGAAGATCTACCGCCGCATGATGAACCAGCAGGCTTACGCCAAGGGCATGGGTCGCAACATCTTCGGCAACATCGCCCTCGAGGTCTGCTTCGGCCAGTGCGACGACTACGCTGATCAGTGCCTCGCTTACCTCAACGGCACCCGCGACATGTTCGTTGACTACATCAACGAGAACGTCCCGGGCATCACCGCCATCAAGCCCGAGGCCACCTTCATGAGCTGGCTCGACTGCCGCGGCCTCGGCTTCGAGACCCAGCAGGAGCTCAAGGACTTCATGTTCAACGACGCTAAGGTCCTGCTGAACGACGGCACCACCTTCGGCGCCAAGGAGGGCTTCGGCTTCATGCGCTTCAACTTCGCCGCTCCGCGTTCCATGGTCATGGAGGGTGCTAAGCGTATCGAGGCTGCCGTCAAGGCTCGCGCCTAGTTCTTACGCGCAAGCGACTAAAGCCAAGCTGCACTAAGTAGCTGACAGCGGGGTGGGGCGGAGAAATCCGGTCCACCCCGTTTCTGCTTAGTCTCATTTGTTTAGTAACGTAACTATACGGGTAGAAGTGCGGCAGAGAAGAGCGAGGTTTGCGCCTCGTATGTCAGTGCGATAGGAGGGTCATACGATGACCAACGAAGAACTGCTTGAGATCGGCACCGCTGATGGCGCGCTTGTCGCGCTTGTCTCCGAGGCCGGCGAGGTCGTTTGGAGCGCTCAGAAGAGCCCGGCTGGCACCATCGTCAAGGCGATGCTCGCCAACGAGGTTCCCGGCGCGTACGCCCTCGTGGCCACTCAGCTTGGCGCCGCGCTTTCGACCGTGGGCAGCAAGCTTGGCGTGAAGAGGTACGCATGCCGCCAGCTCTCCAAGCCGGGTCGCCGTTTCCTCGAGGCTGCCGACGTCGAGTTCTATGCCGAGGAGGACATCGAGCTCGTGAAGTCCTCGAAGGATCCCTCGAAGGTCTGCCCTGTTGAGGCTGCCCTCTCCGAGATGGAGACCGCAGAGGAGATGTGGGCCTTCCTCGAGAAGAAGTTCTCCTCCGAGGAGAACCCGAGCTGCAACGTGCCCTGGGCCAAGTAGGGCACTCCTTTTTCGTCGTTTTGTCGCGTGCTCTGATGGCTCGCGCTTGACCTGCGGCTTCGTTCATGTCGCGTGCGCCTCTCGGGCCGCGCCCGCTTGTCTGGGTGTCTCCACAAACTTAACGCTTACGAAGGGACCGCGTTTCGTGCTAGAGTAGCCGGGCAAACAGAGAATGTAGTCGCAGCCATGCATACGCAGACGGGCGAGATGATGTTCATCGTCATCTCGCCCGTTTTTTGTTGGCGCGGCTACCGCCGCAGGCACATCCTGCGGAGACAAACGGAGAGGAATCGCCCACATATGCCTACCAACAAGCGAGAGAGCCTGATCTTCACCGTCATCATGTGCTTCTGCATGGTGGTTTGGATGTCCATCTACAACGTCGCGCGCATGTACGGACACGTTGGGATTGACGTCATCGTCGATGCGTGGGTCGGCTTCCCGCCCGTCTACATCTTTGCGATGCTGTGCGACGTGTTCATCGCGGGACCGCTCGCCAAAGGCTTCGCGTTCAAGTACCTCGTGACTCCGGGCAAGAGCTCTCCTCGAGCTATGACGCTGGCCGTCTCCGGCTGCATGGTCGTCCCGATGGTGATCATCATGTCGCTCTACGGCGCCTTTGAGGGGGCCTTCCACGCCGGTACGCTCGCAATCGTCCCCATGGCCTGGATCGCGAACATCCCCTGGAATTTCGTGATGGCCCTGCCGTGGAACCTCCTCGTCGCCGGTCCCTTCGCCCGCTTTGTGTTCCGTCTCGCGTTCCCCATGGGGACTGTGCTTGAGGAGCCGGTCGAGCTGACGGACCTCGGGGCCATTGGCGGCGAGGATGAGGCGGATGACTTCGCTGTCGAGGCGGTGTAGCCAGACCTATACTCAGGGGAGGCGGGCTTACGAGACCCGCGTTTCCTCGGCTGGGAGGCTTTGCATGGAGATTGACGGCATCCAGATTAAGAAGGTGGCGTCGGTCGGTGCCGGCGTCATCGGGTATAGCTACGCGCTTAAGTTTGCGATGGCTGGGCTTGACGTGTGGGCGCAGAACCGCACGGAGGAGTCGAGCGAGCTCGCGCGCGAGCGTGTGGCGGCTTCGCTGGAGTCCCTCGTGAAGAATGGCGTCTATACGGAGGAAGAGTCGGCGGCAATCGCGGGGCGTATTCATTACACCACCTCCATTGCCGAGGCGGTCGCGGGCGCACAGTTC
This sequence comes from uncultured Coriobacteriaceae bacterium, assembly GCA_900544655.1. Taxonomy (GTDB): domain Bacteria; phylum Actinomycetota; class Coriobacteriia; order Coriobacteriales; family Atopobiaceae; genus Parolsenella. The sequence continues at coordinate 4,416 of UQWE01000051.1, read as the reverse complement.
ATCCAGGAGTCCTCGGCTGAGCACTATGAGGTCAAATGGGAACTCGTGAAGGAGATCGAGGCGGCGGCAGAGACAGGCGCCATCGTTGCGAGTTCGACATCTGGCCTGCTCGTGACCGAGATCGCCAAGAACGCCAAGCATCCGGAGCGCTTCTGTGGCGGCCATCCCTACAACCCGCCTCATCTCATTCCGCTCGTTGAGATCACGAAGGGCGAGAAGACCAGCGAGGAGACCGTCGAACGTGCCAAGGCGTTCTATACGGCTATTGGTATGGAGCCGGTCGTGCTGCAGAAGGAGGCTCTCGGCTTTATTTGCAACAGGCTTCAGATGGCGCTGTACCGCGAGGTGGCGAACCTCGTGCTTTCCGGCGTGTGCAGCGTCGAGGACGCTGACAAGGCGGTGACCTTTGGTCCGGGCATTCGCTGGGGCATCATGGGGCCGTCTCTCGTGTTTGAACTGGGCGGCGGCAAGGGCGGCGTGTCCGGCCTCATGAACCACCTCAATGATTCGATCAACCTGTGGCTTGAGGACATGGCGGACTGGAAGAGCTTCCCGCCCGAGTTTGCGCAGGTGGCACAGGACGGCGTGAACGCCGAGCTGGCCGCGCGCCCCGTGGAGACGGGAAATACGCCCGAGAGCCTGGCGGAGTACCGCGACCATATGCTTATCGAGCTGCTGAAGCTCCACAAGAAGCTGTAGCGAAATGAAGGGCGAGCCTGACGGTCTTGCTCGCCCTCTTGCTGTGAAATTGGGTTCGGGGCGATTGTCCGCCAATACCTGTTCTTACAAATCGCGCGCCTGCACGTTGACCGTGCGGGCGCGCTTTTGCGTCTAGCGGGCTTTGGCGTCTCTACAGCGCGACGTAGGAGCGGAGAAGCTCGAAGGTGTTGCGGACGCCGTCCATGTGGGAGCGCTCGTAGTTGTGCGAGGCGTAGACGCCGGGGCCGATGAGGCCGTGTCGGATGTCGAAGCCAGCCGTGAGCGTGGCCTCGACATCAGAGCCGTAGTGCGGATAGACGTCGATCGCGTAGTCGAGGCCAGCGGCTTTGGCCGCCGCCGCGAGGTCGCTCACGACGTCATAGTTGTACGGGCCGCCCGAGTCCTTGGCGCAGATCGAAACCATGCGCTCGGTGCAGCCGAGGTCCGCACCCACGCAGCCCATGTCGACGCTGATCATGTCGCGGGTGTCCGCGGGCACGACGCTGCCGCCGTGACCGACCTCCTCGTAAACCGTGAACAGCAGGGAAACCTTGCGGCAGAGCGTGATCTCGCCGGCGGCGACGGCGCGGGCGAAGCCGATGAGGATCGAGGCAGAGAGCTTGTCATCCAGGAAGCGACTCTTGATGTAGCCGCTCTCCGTGATCGTGGTGCGAGGGTCCATGGCGATGATGTCGCCTGTCTGAATGCCCAGAGCCAGGACCTCGTCCTTCGTGGCCACGTTCTCATCGAGGAGGATCTCCATGTTCTTCTCGACCTGCTCGACCTTGTCGTCGGCGACGTGGGTGGAGGGCTCGGTGTTGAGGACGACGCCGGTGTAGGTGCGGCCGTCACGCGTGTGGACGGTGCAGTTCTCGCCATCCGCGGTGCGCCACTGGTGGCCGCCGAGGGTTGTGGGGCGCAGACGGCCGTTGTCCTTGATGGAACGGATCATGGCACCGAGCGTGTCGATGTGACTGGCGAGCACGAGGGGGTTGCCCTGGCCGCCCAGCTGGACGAGCACGTTGCCCTTGTTGGAGATTTCGGGCGAAAAGCCAAGTTCGGTGAGGGTCTTCACGAGGTAGTCCGCTGCATGTTTGGTGTAGCCGGTGGGGCTGGGGATGGCGGTGAGCTCCGTGAGGCGCTCCGCGATGTAGGTGAGGTTGGAATCCAAGGTTTGCTCCGTGGTCGTGGTTGTTGCTTGTCCCCATTATCTGTCAGACGCGGGGCGAACGACGCCGAGGCTCGAGCGTCGGCGCACAAAAAAGCGCCCCGGCTCGCGAGGAAACCGGGGCGCCTGGTTGGCAAAGTTGACAAAGGGACAGTCCCTTTGTCAACTTTTGCGGGTTACATGAAGTACTTCACGCCGCTTTCGAAGACGGGCATGAACTTGTTACCCGGCACGTTGGCGTAGAGGCCGTCGCCGCGGCGCTCGACGTGGCCCATCTTGCCGAAGACGCGGCCGTCGGGGCTGGTGATGCCCTCGACGCAGGCGATGGAGCCGTTGGGGTTCACGTCGAGGTCCATGCTCGGGACGCCGGCTTCGTCGACGTACTGCGTGGCGACCTGGCCATTGGCGATGAGCTGGGCGAGCACCTCGTCACTGGCGACGAAGCGGCCCTCACCGTGGGAGATGGCGACGGTGTAGTCGCTGCCCTGCTCGCACTGGGCGAGCCACGGCTCGCGACGCGGGTGCGCACGAGGCGGCTCTGGTGGCGGCCGATGGTGTTGAACGTCAGCGTGGGCGCCTCGGGCGTGGCGTCGACGATGTCACCGTAGGGAACGAGGCCGAGCTTGATGAGCGCCTGGAAGCCGTTGCAGATGCCGAGCATGAGGCCGTCGCGCTGCTGGAGCAGGTCGCGAACCGCCTCGGTGACCTCGGGGGCGCGGAAGAAGGCCGTGATGAACTTGGCCGATCCGTCAGGCTCGTCGCCGCCGGAGAAGCCGCCCGGGATCATGACGATCTGGCTCTTGCGGATGCGCTCGGCGAGCTCGTGGGTGCTCTCGGCGACAGCGGCGGGCGTGAGGTTGTTGATGACGAAGACGTTGGCGTCGGCACCGGCGGCGGTGAAGGCGCGGGCGGAGTCGTACTCGCAGTTGTTGCCCGGGAAGACGGGGATGGTCACGCGCGGACGACCAAGCTTGGCGCCACTGAAGACGTGGACGTCCTTGGCCTGGTAGTCGATTGCGTCGACCTTCTCGGCCTCGCCCTTGGTACGGTAGGGGAACACGCCCTCGATGCCGCTCTCCCAAGCCTCCTGGAGGGTCGCGAGATCGCAGGTCTCGCCGGCGGCTACGAACTCGTAGGCCTCGGTCGTGGTGCCGAGGAGCTCGACGGAGACGTTGTCAGTCGAGGTGGGTAGCTTGGCGCCGTCGGCGAGCTCCACGAGGAAGCTGCCGTAAGCCGGGTCGAACAGGCTGTCGGCGGGGACGTCCTCGACGAGGGCGACGCCGAGCTGGTTGCCGACGCACATCTTGAACAGGGCCTCGGCCTCTCCGCCGTAGCCGGGCGTGGAGATGGCGAGCGCGGCACCGTCGCCCACGAGCTTCTCGATGACGTCGAAGGTCTCGAGCAGGCCGGTGGCGTTCGGGCGATAGTCGTCGCCGTACTCGACGGGCTCGACGCAGATGACGCGGTGGCCGCTGGCCTTGAACTCGGGCGAGGTAGCGCGAGCGGCCTTGCCCACGGCGACGGCGAAGCTGATGAGGGTGGGCGGGACGTTGAGCTCGCCCTCGGCATCCTCGAAGCTGCCGCTCATCGAGTCCTTGCCGCCGATGGCGCCGGCGCCAAGGTCCATCTGGGCCATGAGGGCGCCGAGGACGGCGGCCATGGGCTTGCCCCAGCGCTCGGGCTCGGTGCGCAGGCGCTCGAAGTACTCCTGGAAGGAGAGATAGGCGTCGCGGTGGCAGAAGCCGGCGGCGACGAGCTTGGAGATGCTCTCAACGACGGAGAGATAGGCACCGGCGAACTGGTTCTTCTCCATCAGATAGGGGTTGAAGCCCCACGCCATGGCGCTGGCCGTGGTGGTCTCACCGTCGACGGGGAACTTCGCGACCATCGCGGAGGTGGGGGTGAGCTGGGTCTTGCCGCCGAAGGGCATGAGGACCGTGGCCGCGCCGATGGTGGAGTCGAAGCGCTCGGACAGGCCCTTGTTGGAGGCGACGTTGAGATCGCGGACGAGCGAGGTCATGCGCTCGGCGAGGGTGTCGCCTGCCCACTCGGGCTCCCAGCGCTCTGCCTCCAGGACGTGGACGTCCATGTGCTTCGGGGCGCCGTTGCTGGCGAGGAACTCGCGGGAGAGGTCGACGATGGTGTCGCCGCGCCACGTGATGTGGACGCGCGGGTCCTCGGTGACGGTGGCGATGACGGTGGCCTCGAGGTTCTCCTCGGTGGCATAGCCCATGAACTCGTCGACATCGGAGGCAGCAAGGGCCACGGCCATGCGCTCCTGGCTCTCGGAGATGGCGAGCTCGGTGCCGTCGAGGCCCTCGTACTTCTTGGTCACGCGGTCGAGGTTGATGTCGAGGCCATCGGCGAGCTCGCCCACGGCGACGGAGACGCCACCGGCGCCGAAGTCATTGCAGCGCTTGATCAGGCGGCAGGCGTCGCCGCGACGGAAGAGGCGCTGGAGCTTGCGCTCGACGGGGGCGTTGCCCTTCTGGACCTCGGCACCGCACTCCTCCAGGCTCTCGACGTTCTGAGTCTTGGAGCTGCCGGTG
>UQWE01000050.1 GCA_900544655.1 uncultured Coriobacteriaceae bacterium | reverse complement strand
CGGGTGTGCTTGCGGCGTGTGCTTGCGGCGTGTGCTTGCGGCGAGTGTGCGCGGCGGGCGCGACTGGGGCGGGCGCGACGTGTACTGAGAAGGCCAACTTTTTGTAAATTTACGAGCAGACTTGCCACTTACGCTTGAAATGTGCAAGGCGTGCAAGGTATCCTATCAAGACGTGTGAGTCGGACGCTCACACACCATATCTGTCGGCCCCCGAGCGATGTAAATCCAAGCCGGTGGCTGTGGGCGAGCATCTGGCCCGGAGCTGCTGCAGGCGATGCGCATGAGCATCGGGGCCCCGTTTTCGAAAGGGGTCCACCTTTGAGTGAGATTCAGAACTCGTCCGTTTTCTCGCTGGATGACGTGTCCAACGAGGAGATGAACAACCTCATCGACGGTACCATTACCGATTTCGACGAGGGTGATCTTGTCACGGGTACCGTTGTCAAGATTGAGCGCGATGAGGTCCTGCTTGACATCGGCTTCAAGTCTGAGGGCGTTATTCCCGTCCGCGAGCTGTCCATCCGCAAGGACGCCAACCCCGCTGACATCGTGAACCTGGGCGACACCATTGAGGCCCTCGTTCTCCAGAAGGAGGACAAGGACGGCCGTCTGGTCCTCTCCAAGAAGCGCGCCGAGTACGAGCGTGCTTGGAACCGCATTGAGGAGAAGTTCAACGCTGGCGAGAACGTCGAGGGCGAGGTCATCGAGGTCGTCAAGGGCGGCCTTATCCTCGACATCGGTCTGCGCGGCTTCCTGCCCGCCTCCCTCGTTGACCTCCGTCGCGTCAAGGACCTCAACGCCTACATGGGCACCCGCATCGAGGCCCGCGTCATCGAGATGGACCGCAACCGCAACAACGTCGTCCTCTCCCGCCGCGTTGTCCTCGAGGAGGCTCGCAAGGCCGAGCGCTCCGAGATCCTCTCGAAGCTTCAGCCGGGCATGCGCCTCAAGGGCACGGTCTCCTCGATCGTCGACTTCGGCGCCTTCGTCGACCTCGGCGGCATCGACGGCCTGATTCACATCTCCGAGCTCTCCTGGAACCATGTCAACCACCCCTCCGAGGTCGTCAAGGTCGGCCAGGAGGTCGAGGTTCAGGTTCTCGACGTCGATCTCAACCGCGAGCGCATCTCCCTCGGTCTCAAGCAGACCACCGAGGATCCTTGGCGCACGCTCGTCAAGAAGTACCCGGTTGACGCCATCGTTGAGGGCGTTGTCACCAAGCTCGTCCCGTTCGGCGCCTTCGTCGACCTCGGCGACGGCATCGAGGGCCTGGTCCATATCTCCGAGATGGCCAAGCAGCACGTCGACGCCCCTGCTCAGGTTTGCAAGGTCGGCGATAAGGTCCAGGTCAAGGTCATGGAGATCGACCTCGATCGTCGTCGCATCTCCCTGTCCATGAAGGCTGCCGCCGAGACCCTCGGTTTCGAGGTCGAGGTCGAGCCGATGGACAAGCCCGAGGAGGCCACTGAGGCTACCGAGGCTGCTGAGACCGTCGAGGCCACCGACGCCGAGTAAACCTCGCGCTTAGGTAACTAGCTCGATTGCGGGTCGCTCACGAAAGTGGGCGGCCCTTTTTCGTGCGTCAATGTGCCGTGCATCGAGTACGCCCGCGATGGGGCCGATGTTGCGGTGACGTTGCGATTCCCATGTGTGCGGCTAGTGTCCGCAACGGCGGGTAAAATTACTTCTTGAAGAAAAGGGGAGGCAGGTTTTCATGGCAAACGGTACGAACGGCAACAAGATGGAAGAGGCACAGCGTAAGGTTCTTGAGTGGGCTCGTGGGCGTAACGGCGCGGATGAGCTTTCTGGTGCTTGCACGACGCTTGCCGTGATTCTTGTCATCATCGACCTGTTTGCACGCACGACTTGGGTTTCGGTCATGGCGCTGGTTCTTCTCGGCTACTCATGGTTTCGCATCACGTCAAAGGACGTCTCTGCTCGCAGCCGTGAGAACGCGCGTGTCCTTAAAGCGGCCGGTCCCGTGATTTCGTTCCTCGCGAATCCTGCGGCCGAGCTTCGCGAGGCCAAGAACTACGTTCACCTCGCCTGTCCCAGCTGTGGCCAGCGCGTGCGTATTCCTCGCGGCAAAGGCAAGGTTCGTATTACCTGCCCCAAGTGCCACACGCGTTTTGATGGCAAGGCGTAGTCGATCATGGCTCATACGACGTTTCTAGCCGGCGGTATCGCGTCGGGTAAGTCAACCGTTGCCCGTCTGCTGTATGATCGCGGTGCCTGGCTATGCGATCTCGATCAGGTCTCCCGCGAGGTGCTCGAGGCGGGTAGTCCCGTTCTGGAGTCTATTGCGTCAGAGTTCGGTGATGATCTGGTTGATAGGGATACGGGCGAGCTGAATCGAGGCGAGCTGGCTGCCCGCGCGTTTGCCACGCCGGAGGATACGGCTCGCCTCGAGGCAATCGAGATGCCTGCCATTCGCGAGCGCCTCGCCGCCATCCTTACGAGCTCGAGCTGTTCTGGGGCCGAGCCAAAGCTGACAATTGTTGAGGTGCCCTTGCTCGATCGTGTGGAGGACTTGCTTCCTCTTGCGGATGACGTCCTTGTCGTGACGGCGCCACGAGCGCTTCGTCGCGAGCGGGCCATTGGTCGCGGTATGACGGGGGAGGATTTCGACGCCCGCACGGCGCGTCAGCCAAGTGACGAGTATCTTCGCTCCCACGCTACGCATGTGATCGAAAACGATGGCGACGCCGTGGCGCTAGAGTCTGCCGTCAACGCGTGGTGGCTCGAGGTTATAGGGGAGTAACGAAGCCCGTGTCGGCTTGGCTCGTACGTGTATAATGGCAGTATCGAACAACTGTACGTAGCGGAGGAAGCATGGGAGCGCAGGAGGCAACTTCAAATCAGTCGCAGGTCACGGGCCATGTTGGCGCTGAGCTCCGTCGTTTTGGCGTCGAGGGCGCTGGTGCGCCCCTCGAGGTTGTCTCTCCGTTCGAGCCGGCGGGCGACCAGCCCCAGGCCATAGCCAAGCTCGCGAAGGGCATCGAGGACGGTCTTCGTTACCAGACTCTCCTCGGTGTTACGGGTTCCGGCAAGACCTACACCATGGCCAAGACGATTGAGGCCGTAAACAAGCCTACGCTCATCATGGAGCCCAACAAGACGCTCGCGGCTCAGGTTGCAAGCGAGATGCGAGAGCTATTTCCCAATAACGCCGTAGTCTATTTCGTCTCCTACTATGACTACTACCAGCCGGAGGCCTACGTTCCGCAGAGTGATACCTACATCGAGAAAGACGCCTCGATCAATGAGGAAGTTGAGAAGCTCCGCCACCAGGCCACGGCGAGCTTGCTCTCGCGTCGCGATGTCATCTGCGTTGCCTCGGTGAGCTGCATTTACGGTATCGGTAGTCCGGAGGACTATGCGGGGCTTGCCCCCAACGTCTCAAAGGCCGAGCCGCTTGAGCGCGACGATTTCATCCATTCGCTAATAGATATTCAGTATGACCGCAACGATATCGATCTTGCTCGTGGCTGCTTCCGTGTGCGCGGGGAACGCGTGGACGTGTTTCCGCCGTATGCGGAGCACCCCCTCCGCATCGAGTTCTTTGGCGATGAAGTCGAGGTTATCGCTGAGATCGATGAGGTCACGGGTGAGATTCTGCGTGAGTTTGACGCGGTGCCCATCTGGCCGGCAAGTCACTATGTCACGGAGCGCCCCAAGATCAACCGCGCGCTCGATACCATCAACCAAGAGCTTACGGAGCGCTTGGCCCAGCTCAAGGAAGCCGACAAGCTCCTCGAGGCCCAGCGCTTGCGCGAACGCACGGGGTATGACCTCGAGATGCTTGAGAATATGGGATATTGCAACGGTATCGAGAACTACTCGCGACATCTCGACGGCCGTGCTCCTGGCGAGCCGCCCTTCACGCTCATCGACTATTTCCCCAAGGACATGCTTTGCATCATCGACGAGAGCCACGTGACGGTGTCCCAAATTCGCGGCATGCACGAAGGAGACCGCGCGCGCAAGATTACGCTGGTAGAACACGGTTTCCGCCTGCCTAGCGCACTCGATAACCGTCCCTTGCGCTTCGATGAGTTCGAGAGTCGCGTGCCGCAGTTCGTCTATGTCTCGGCCACGCCCGGAGACTACGAGGAACAGGTCAGCCAGCAGACGGTCGAGCAGATCATCCGCCCGACTGGCCTGCTTGATCCGCTGATCGACGTGCGTCCCATCCGTGGTCAAATCGATGACCTGACGGAGGAGATTCGCACGCGAGTTGCTGCGAAGGAGCGCGTCCTGGTGACGACGCTCACCAAGCGCATGGCGGAGGACCTCACGGACCATCTCCTCGACGAGGGACTTAAGGTTAACTACATGCATTCGGACACTGCGACGCTCGATCGCGTGGACATCATTCGTGACCTGCGCATGGGCAAGATCGACGTGCTTGTGGGCATCAACCTCCTTCGCGAGGGCCTTGACATTCCGGAGGTCTCGCTCGTAGCGATTCTCGATGCGGATAAGGAGGGATTCCTCCGCAACCGTCGATCGCTCATTCAGACGATGGGCCGCGCCGCGCGCAACGCTCATGGCGAGGTCATTATGTATGCGGACCGCATTACGGATTCGATGCGCATTGCCATCGATGAGACTCGCCGGCGCCGTGCCGCTCAGGTGGCGTTCAATGAGGAGCATGGCATCGTGCCCAAGACCGTCAAGAAGTCTATTGCGGACATTTCGAGCTTTATTACCGAGGCAGAGGAGACGGTCGGCGATAAGACGCGCGATCGTCATGGCACGGGAAGCCATGGCGCCTTCGAGAGCCTTGCCGGGGTTGACGCCGATGCGCGTGCAAAGAGTGAGGCTACGGCCAAGTCTGTTGCCGCTGAGCTCGCGAAGAAGCTCCCCCGCGAAGAACTGACACGCATTATGGAGGCGCTCGAGAGCGACATGGCGGCGGCGAGCGAAGCCATGGACTTCGAACGCGCCGCTGATCTGCGCGATCAGCTTGTCGAGCTCAGGAGCAAGGTAGAGGGAACTACGGAGGACGAAGTCATGGCTCGCCTCAAGGCCGGCGCCCGCAAGGGGAGCGTCCATGCCACTCGCAGACGCTACCAACCGAGGAAGAAATAGGGCATCAGGTTGGTGCCGGCTTGGCGCCGATGCCATGCGCCCTGGCTACCTGTGTCCAGCTGCCTGCGCCCTGGGTACCTGTGTCCAGCCGCCTGCGCCCAGCCACCTGCGCCCTGGCTACTTGCCGCCCCGGTTACCTGCGCCCTGGAGTCAAGCCTAGGCTATGGACCTCTCAAACAGGTCGTAGCGCAGATTGGTCTCGGCGCGCTTCTGTCTCGTCGTTTTCCCGGTATCAACATCGAGCTTGAGTTCGAGAAGCCGCTTGATGGCACTCCAGCCGTCCGGCTGCCTAATCTGCTCGTGCGTGATGGGGATGACCTCCACGCCCATGAGCTGGAGCGCCGCTGTTCGCGCCGCGTCATTCAGGGATGCAGCCTCTCCGCTGTGAACCGACGCTCCTTGACACTCGAGCGCGATGGGCCGACGAGTCTCCGTACCCTCGAAGAATAGATCCGCGTAGCAGCAGGTTTTCTGATAGAGAGCCTGTGCTTGTCCGGACAATTCGATGCGCCGGTTGTTGGTGAACGCAAGGCCGAGGCCCCCGTTCGCCTTGGGAAGGCCGAGAAGAATGGATACCTGCGCCTCGAACGGCGACGCGCAAACCCCGGTCATGTGAGAAGCGGCCCAGCGAAGACGCTTCACGCCGTGGAACCCCTCGAGTTGGAGAGTGGTTTTCTCGAGCTCTTCAACGTTCAAGAGCGGGCTTCGTTCCCAAAGGTCAATCGGCTTTTCGCTAGATCCAATGACACGACGCCAGCCATCGAAGGGGGAGAGAATTCGTTGAGAGAGCGCCTCGGAAAGCAAGCTCTCTGTGCGTTCGCAAGGCATGAAAGTCGAATAGGTTCCGCAAAGCTCGTAGGTTGCCAGGAGCAGCTGCGCGGGAGCGAACTGCGTCGCAAGTCCGAGCAGCGTGAGCGCTGGCGATGTCACCTGGAAGTTGTGGTTTGTGTCAAGAACGCCGCCGAACGGTAGCTCTCGGCTCAGCGAGTGCGTGCGGTAGAGCTTCGAGGTCCTATTTGGTTTTCGCGCGCTAGAAAGCTTGTGGATTGGCGCTTTGAGCAAATCCGTGACGATGGGACTGCGGGATATGCTGCGATGGGCCGGGTCCCGAAATGTGTCCGGCATCGGCGGATATAAGGCGAGGACCTGCGGCGGAACCTGATGGTATCGAAACGCTGTGATCGAGCAAAGAATCCTGTCCACGTTAATCCCAATCGATCTGGCGGCCTGCATGCAGCAATGCCGCGCGCAGGTCGCTTGTTCACGAAGGGGATCTCTGGCTTGTCGAGTGATTATAGGGCGTTTGCGGGCTCGGGTGGTGGCTACTTGCCAATATGGTGAGTCTTCTGGAGCCAGTTTCGTCCGCCATGAAACTAAAAGAGACGAAATGACGTGGCTAAAACGCGGTCCCTTGAGTAGACCGAAGTACGGCAAGTCGTTTACCTGCACATTTTCTTTTTGCTTGATGGCGGCTACTTGGTGTGACGCGATTTTGCCACGTCATTTCGGCTCCTCTAAATACCATTCCGTATGAAATGGCGGACAAATCGCGTTTTTTACTGCCGCGGAGGTTTGGGAAGTGCGGTCGGCGGATCGACAGAGTGCTAATAGCGACAGAATCGCGCTTTCACTGATTACTTGCGCATATTTGGGATATAAAACCTAAGTCAACCATTAGTAGATTTGCGAGCCATGGCCCGTGTGGTCGCAACTCGCCGCGTCGCTCGTCTCGGGAGGCCTGCACATGCGCAAGTTCAAGACAGAGAGCAAGAAGCTCCTCGATCTTATGATCAACTCGATCTACACCAACAAGGAGATCTTCCTCCGAGAGCTCATTTCCAATGCGTCTGACGCCGAGGATAAGCTCTATCTTCGCAGCCTCACGGATTCCACGATCAACCTTGACGAGGATAGCCTTGCCATCCGCGTGACGCCTGACAAGGACGCACATACCCTCACCATCTCGGACAATGGCCTCGGCATGACGGAGGAGGAGCTCGAGAAGAACCTCGGCACGATTGCGCACTCGGGTTCTGAGGAGTTCAAGGCGGAGAATGCCGAGCACCAGGGTGACGACGTCGATATCATCGGCCAGTTTGGTGTCGGCTTCTATTCTGCCTTCATGGTCGCCAAGGAGGTTCGCGTGGTGACCCGCGCTGCTGGCGAGGATGTCGCGCATGAGTGGGTGAGCGACGGCCTCGAGGGCTACACCATTGCAGATGCCGAGCGCGATCACTGTGGTACTGACGTCATCCTTATCCTAAAGGAGGACGACGTCGAAGGCACGGATGGAGCGGAAGGCGAGCGTTACAGTCGCTTCCTCGAAGAGTGGACCCTCAAGGAGCTTATCCGCCAGTACAGCAACTACGTGCGCCATCCCATCCAGATGATGGTCACCAAGAGCCGCCAGAAGCCCAAGCCCGAGGACGCTCCGGAGGACTATACCCCTGAGTACGAGGACTACGCGGAGCTCGAGACCATCAACTCAATGACGCCGATCTGGAAGAAGCGTGACGTCGAGCAGAAGGACTACGACGAGTTCTACAAGTCCACCTTCCACGACTGGGAGGATCCGGCGCGCACCATCACCTTCCATGCTGAGGGAGCACTCGAGTACGATGCGCTGTTGTTCATCCCGGGCAAGGCTCCGTTCGACCTCTACAGCAAGGATTACGAGAAGGGCCTCGCGCTCTATAGCTCCAACGTCCTGATCATGGAGAAGTGCGCTGACCTCCTGCCTGACTATTTCAACTTCGTGCGCGGCATCGTGGATTCGCCTGATGTCACACTGAACATCTCGCGTGAGACGTTGCAGCAGAATCGCCAGCTCAAGGCTATCGCCAAGCGCATCGAGAAGAAGGTCACGAGCGAGCTCGAGACCATGCGCGACCAGGATCGCGAGGCCTACGAGAAGTTCTTCGAGAACTTCGGCCGCGGCCTCAAGTACGGCATCTATTCGAGCTATGGCATGAAGGCCTCCGAGCTCGCAGACCTCCTGCTCTTCTGGAGCGCTCGCGAGCAGAAGATGGTTACTCTCGCCGAATATGCGAAGGCCATGCCTGCTGGTCAGAAGGCCGTCTACTATGCTGCCGGCGACTCTCGTGAGCGCCTTGCGAAGATGCCTGTCGTGAAGGCCGCTCTCGATCACGGCTTTGACGTCCTGCTTTGCACCGCTGATGTGGACGAGTTTACCTTCCAGTCCATGCGTGCCTATGAGGCCAAGGGCCTGCCTAAGACGTACGATGATGACGCCGCGCGTGAGGCTGCAGAGAAGGCAGTCGCCGATGGCGCAGAGCCCGAGGTCGAGGATCGTTCGCTCGAGCTCAAGAACGTTGCCGCTGGTGACGTCGACTTTGCCACGGAGGACGAGAAGAAGGCGGCCGAGGAGGCCACGAAGGATAACGAGAACCTCTTCAAGGCGATGAAGGATGCTCTGGGCGAGAGGGTCACGAAGGTCACGGTGTCCGCGCGCCTGACTGATGCCCCCGCGGCGATTACCTCTGAGGGCCCACTTACGCTCGAGATGGAGAAGGTCCTTGCGGCCGGCCCGGACGCGGCGGACGCCCCGAAGGCCCAGCGCGTGCTCGAGCTCAACGCCAAGCACCCGGTCTTCGACAAGCTCAAGGTCGCCCAGGAGGCTGGTGATACCGACAAGCTCACCAAGTACGCGGGCATGCTGTATGACCAGGCGCTGCTTGTTGAGGGTATTCTGCCCGATGATCCGGTGGAGTTTGCCCAGAGGGTCTGCGAGCTGATGTAGTTGCACCGGCCGGGCTCGCGGGGCTCGGGGTGCGAAATGCGGGCCATGGCCGCGAGCTTGCGGGCTGCGAGCTTGTGGGCGCAGCGTCCGGCCCGTTCGCGGGCGGCAAGCGAAATGGCTATGGAAGAGGCGGGGGGGCGCGCGGGGGGAGGGCAACC